>DATCIS010000034.1:0-19776 GCA_036507655.1 Saccharimonadales bacterium (SeqCode) | reverse complement strand
CAACCCGCCAGGGTCGGCCGTCAGGCCGACCCTGGCATCCGTACTGTTGCCGAAGTTTTTCTCACATCCGCCCGTGGCGGATTTTTTTGTTTGTAAAAATTTCAATAATGCTTGCAAGATTTTTGGCACTCTGCTACATTGAGTGCTAGATTCTAAGGAGGTTCGCACATGGCGACTAAATTACAGCCGTTAGCCGATTGGGTCGTTGCCGAGCAGGAAGAAGCCGCGACCAAAACCGCTTCCGGCCTCTATTTGCCCGACAAAGCGGCCGAGAAGCCCAAAGTAGCCAAAGTTTTAAAGGTCGGCAAAGACGTTAAAAGCGTCAAAGCCGGTGACCGCATAGTTTACAAAAGCTACAGCACTACCGAAGTTAAGTTGGACGATAAAGAATACGTCCTGGTCAAAGAAGAAGATATTCTGGCAACCGTTAAATAGGAGGAAGTAGATGGCTAAGAAAGTTTTTTATGATGAAGACGCCCGCCGCCGGATTTTAAGCGGCGCCGAAAT
This sequence comes from Saccharimonadales bacterium (SeqCode), assembly GCA_036507655.1. Lineage (GTDB taxonomy): Bacteria > Patescibacteriota > Saccharimonadia > Saccharimonadales > UBA10212 > 2-01-FULL-49-22. Next base: position 19,269 of record DATCIS010000034.1, on the reverse strand, counting down.
TTTATACAACGCCGTACGCACCACCATGGGGCCCAAAGGCCGTAACGTAATTATCAGCAAAAGCTATGGTAACCCAACTGTCACTCACGACGGCGTGGCCGTAGCCAAAGGTGTTGAACTGGAAGATAAAGACGACGAAACTTTAGGTTACAAAGTCGGAGCTGAGCTGATTAAAGAAGCCGCCAACAAGATGAATGATGTCGCCGGCGACGGAACTACCACTGTTACCATTTTGACATATCACATCCTCAACGAAGCCAACAAACTGATAGCCGCCGGGCACAACCCGATGCTACTTCGCAAGGGTTTGGAAAAAGCCGCTCACGATGTAATTACTAAGCTTGGTGGATTGAGCGAAGATATTGGCAGCAAGAAAAGCCGTGTGGCCGAAGTAGCCACCATTAGTGCTGGCGACGAGCAAATCGGCAATTTAATTGCCGATGTTATGGAAAAAGTTGGCAAAGACGGCGTGGTGACTGTCGAGGAAGGCCAGGGCCTTACCATGGAAAGCGAAGTAGTAGAGGGCTTCACCATGGACCGCGGCTATGTCAGTCCTTACATGGTAACTGACACCGCGCGAATGGAAGCCGTTTATGACAAACCGGCTATTTTGATAACCGATACTAAAATCAGCTCGATTCAAGACTTCCTGCCGATGCTGGAAAAGCTGGCCAATGCCGGCAAAAAAGACTTGGTTTTGATTGCCGAAGACGTCGAGGGAGAAGCTCTAGGGACCTTGATTCTCAACCGACTGAAGGGTGTGTTTAATACCGTGGCCGTTAAGGCCCCGGCCTTCGGCGATCGCCGTAAAGAAATATTGGAAGACATTGCCATTCTAACCGGCGGGGAAGTGATTTCCGAAGAACGGGGGATGACATTTGAGAACGCCGACCTTTCTGTTCTGGGCTCAGCTCGAAAAGTCATAGCCACCAAAGACGAGACAACTATTATTGAAGGCGCTGGCCCGGCCACCGCGGTGCAGGCTAGAATCACCCAAATCAACCAGCAGGCGGACGCCGCGACCAGTGAGTACGACAAAGAAAACCTGGAAAAACGCCGGGCCGCCCTGCAGGGCAAAGTAGCCGTCATTAAAGTTGGCGGTGCTACCGAGACCGAGATTGAAGAAAAGAAATTCCGAGTTGACGATGCCGTTGCCTCCGTTAAGTCAGCCCTCGAAGAGGGCGTAGTACCTGGCGGTGGAGTTACTTTAATTGACCTCTCCAAGACAATCAAAGCCGAAGGCGCATCTTCCGAAGACGCCGGTAAATTGCTGCTGAAAAACTCCTTGCTTGAGCCATTCAAACAGCTAATGACCAACGCTGGACTCAATGCCGAAGAAAAGCTTTCAAAAGTGATAGAAACCAAAAAGGGTATAGGTTTCAATGTCAACGAACCGGATCAAATGGTGACTATGAAAGAAGCCGGCATTATTGACCCAACGCGTGTTGTTAAAGGAGCCATCCAAAACGCCGTTTCGATTGCCGGAACAGCCATGACAATGGGAGCACTGGTAGCCGACGTGCCTGAAAAAACCCCTCCAACACCCCCACCCGACATGTCGGGTATGGGTATGTAGAACTGCGGCATGCCTGCCCCGCTTTAAATCCTGAGCGGAGCAGTCGGTAATCGGATTGCGGAGCATCAAGATTTAGTGCGGGGGATATGATGTAAAAACAAACAAATTTTTCAAAACTGCCCCTCGATGTTATAATAAATATAACCAAGAGGGGTTTATTTTATGGCTGACGAAGCAGGCAAGGAATCGCCAAGGACCAAGCCGCCGGAAACACCGCCGCCCATAATTACGCAGACGCCAACTCGCGGCGAGGGTAGGCAATGGATGATGCTCTTGATTTATATGGTCATCGCCCTGATTGTGGCTGCCGGAGTAGTGCTTGGTGGTCGCTGGGTTTATAACCAAGTACGCAATAATGAACCGGCTAAGGTAACTACCCCAACTTCCAACAGAGCAACTGAAACTCCGGCCGCAACCGGCGGTCAATCTGGTACATCATCTCAAGAGCCCCCTAGCCAGCCTTCGCCTACACCAACGCCAAGCCCAAGCACCCAAGGCAGCCAAATCGCTAATACTGGTCCTGGGGAAGTCGTCGCCATTTTTGTAACAGCCACCTTAACAGCCGCCGGGTTGCATTACATTTATCAGCTACGAAGAGCAATAAACTAGGTCAATTTTGTTCTGAATTATGGTGTTGGGTGAAGTAGTTTATTTCGTTGACTACGTCGAGTAGGGCCTGGGCGCGGTTTTTTTCATCTGTAATGGCGTTGGCCGCGTCGTGGGCGTCTTTGATTAGAGCAGCGTTGTCAGAAGCCTGAATAAGCATCATGGTGGTCTTGAATTTCTCTTCCGGAGTTTGCTCTAATTGGTTAACCAGCGGCGCCAAGCTGTGTAAAGCTTGCTGCTTGATGTCTATCAGCTCATCTTCGTCAGCGTTCACTGGCACGGTAGGCGCTGGAGCTGTGGCTGGGACATCTGCATCTTTTTTCTTAGGTGAGTTGCTAATAATCGTCGGCGTTTCTGGCACGGGAGGAAGTGGCGGCTCGGCAGATAGCGGTGTCATTGAATCATTAAGTGGCGGGGCAGTCGGGGCAATTACGGGGTCTGGAGGCGGCATTACTAATGGTTCGCCCGGCGGAGTGGCCATCGGCACCGGCGGTGCACCCGGATAATTAGTTGGTTGTATATTGTCTGGTTGGTCTTTGTCGTTTGAGCCGAACATCCCACCCTCATTAGTTTTAATGGTTATTTACTGAGTCCAGTATAGCGCAAATGCTTATAAAGCAACAATTGAGCACTTTGTGCTTACTAGAAACTGCCAGCTAAAAACTATAAACTAGCCTTATGCTAGATGATCTCAAGTACATCCATCAGCGTGATGGGCAGGACGCGCTGGGAATAGCCGAAAAACAGTGGCAGCAACTTGAACATAGGTTTGAGGTGACAGGTGACAGATTGCAGGTTACAGATATCCAAAACGTAGTTTACGCCGGCATGGGTGGCTCGGCGCTAGCGGCACTATTTGCCAAAAGCTGGCCGGGTTGCAAAGTACCGTTTGAAGTCACTAGACAGTACCAGATACCAGAGTATGTATCTGCCAAGACGTTGTTTATAACATCAAGTTATTCAGGGAATACTGAAGAAACACTATCAGCCCTCGCCGAAGCCGAAAAAAAAGGAGCGCGAATTGTCGCAATCTCGAAGGGCGGTAAGCTACAGGAAATCGCCATCCAGAGAAATTATTCATATCTACAATTGCCGGATTGCGGACAGCCGCGCTACGCTTTGTTAGCCAGTCTCAAGGCCCTTGCCGTCATATTAGAAGCCGCAAATTTATCAGCTCAGGCGCAAGCTGCAGATTCAATAAAGCCAGTCGCCAAATTTTTACAATTTGCTACTAACGTTTGGCTGCCGACTGTACCAACAGCTCAGAATCCAGCTAAAAAATTGGCGCTGGAACTGGCCGGCAAGGCGCCAGTCATATACGCGGGGCCGCTGATGGCACCGGCGGCTTATAAATGGAAGATTAACTTCAACGAAAATGCCAAGAATTTGGCCTGGTGGAATGAGATACCAGAGTCTAACCATAATGAACTGATGGGTTGGAGCTATCCAACCCAAAAACCCTACGAAATTATTGAGCTTCGAAGTAGTCTGGAGCATCCTCGGGTACAGAAACGCTTTGCGGTAGGCGAGCGTTTACTATCGGGTCTGCGGCCCGCACCGAACGTAATAGATGTGCAGGGCAGTACATTACTGGAGCAACTACTCTGGGCTGTCAATTTCGGCGATTTCGTCAGTATTTATCTGGCACTATTGAATAACATTAATCCAACTCCTGTCGAACTAAACGACAAATTCAAAAGGGAGCTCGGTACCTAACTTTCCCGAACGCTCGCTCACTTGACGCGACCACTTGCCAAAGACTACAACAGCCTGCGGAACGACCCGTAAAGGGTCGGTCTCGCTCTTCACTGTCTTTTGCGGAGTCACTCGACACGTCCTCGGCCTATTAGTTGTAGCTTTGGCGTGTTTGCTCAGGTAAGCTTCGCCGGAGTTCGGGAAAGTTAAGACCTCGCTTGAGCAAGGGTAAATTACTTGACTAGGTAAGTATTTAACTGTCCCGGGCTTGGACCCATTCGACTACGCTCAGGGTTCAAGCATTGCGCGGTTAGTCACCGCGCAATGCTTGGATGGGGTCTTTGCGAGCAGCTTTGAGAGCCGGTGCTATGCTAAAGATAACTCCAACTACAATTGCCACAAAGACGGCCATGAGCATAATCGGTACAGTAATTACCGGGTTTAAGTTGGTATAAAGTCGCAAACCCAAGAAGATGAGCAATGAGATAATCACGCCGATCAACCCACCACCGACAGTCAATGCCAGTCCTTCAACAATAAATTGATTAAGGATTTGGCGATTGGTGGCGCCGATGGCTTTTCTGATACCTATCTCGCGCCCCCGCTCGCTCACAGAGGCCAGCATTATATCCATAATGCCAATCCCGCCAATTAATAAGCTGATGGCTGCCAGCGCCGACACGAACCCAGTCATTTTATTTACTACATTGTTGACGACGCCAAGCAGCTCCTCTTGTTTTAGGACACTGAAGTCTTCATGACCCCGGTGTGTGGCCAGTAGGGTTCGGCGAACATCACGTATCGCTGCATCGGTGTCCGAACTTTTGCTTTTGAGCAGAATCTGTACGATGTTGGTGCCTTCAGTCAAACTCGCGGCCTGCTCGAACGGAACGAGAACAGCTGAATTAAAATCAGTCTGCCCGATAGATAGAAGCCCGCCATTGCTCGGCTCCAAAACTCCTCTAATTATGTAATCCTCACCGGCAATCGAGATCGAGCGCCCGGTTGGGTTTAGCTCGTCGTATAGCTTGTGGGCAATACTGGTGCCAACAACAGCGAATTTTTGATTCCCGGCCTCATTGGTAAAGAAATCGCCGTAGGCCACTTTTTGATGTAAAAGCTCTGGCAGAGCGCTGCTCGTACCCATAACATAAGCATTGTCGAGCTGACCCGAACTGCTCGATACGCTGCTGGTGACAAACGCTAACGGTGTTACAGCCTTAACCGAATCTACATTTTTGAGTGCCGACACGTCTTTGGCTGTCAAGGTACTTGAGTCTAAAAAGGCCAACACATTGACGCCGGTGACCTTGCCGCGGCTGTCACGAGAAACGAGTTTGCCGGAACGAATAGTCAATACGTCACTACCGAGCTGGTTCATTTGGCCAACCACTTGGCGTTTCAGGCCTTCTCCAAGACTGACAGTGGTCACAACTAGTGTTATGCCAATGATAACGCCTGTCATGGTTAGCAACGAGCGCCATTTGGAGCTGCGCAGACTATTTATGGCTGCCTTAACATTGCCTGAGAACATTAGCGGGATAGTACCTTTCTTCGAGACCTGCGGGCGGTCTTTTTGCGTTTTGCCGGCGTGCGGCGTTTGGGTTTATCAGTAATTTCTTTGCCAGGTACGTCGTGCATTAGAGCTGACACACCGGCAGTTATATCCTCCGCCGTACGACGGTAGCGACTGAAGTAAATACGTCTAGCGCCTCTAGCCAGCGAGCCAATGGCTGTCCGCTCATCGCCGACAATCATGCCATCGGACATATAAATCACTCGGTTGGCGTACCTAGTTAGTTCCGGATTATGGGTCACTAGTAGAATCGTGTTGCCTTGGCGGTGAATATCGGCGAATAGCTCCATAACCACCTTGCTGTCAAAACTATCTAGATTACCGGTCGGCTCATCGGCAATAATGATGCTCGGTTTGTTGATTAGGGCACGGGCGATGGCAGCCCGTTGAGCTTGGCCGGAAGAAAGGTGGCGTGGCAGGAAATACTCTCGGTCGCGCATACTAATACGCTCTAGCATGTCACTAGCCGCCCGCCAGCGTTTGACGGGCGTCATGCCTTTGTATGCTAGAGGCAGCGCAACGTTATCAAGAACATTTAGGCGCTGTATGAGGTTATAAGATTGAAAAACGAAGCCGATTCGATCGCGGCGCAATTTGGCTTGTCGTGTCTGTCGTAGACGTGCCACCGGTCTGTTATCAAGTAAATAGCTGCCGTGAGTTGGCCTATCCAGCAGTCCGATAATGTTAAGCAAAGTGGTTTTGCCGCTGCCGCTAGGGCCCATGACCGCCACGAATTCGCCTTTTTCAACGACCAAATCCACCTCGTCCAAGGCCAAAGTGGAGGCTTCGCCGAAACCGTAAATTTTTGATACTTCGCGCAGCCCAATCAGAGCCATAATTTTCCGCCAATTACCGATTTTTTTAATATTAGAAAAGAGACCCACACCTCACCATGGGAGCAAAATCCACCAAATTGTCTCTCGTATTTCCTAGTGTACGCGGTGGCAAACAAGCTGTGCAAGAAATAAAGGTTGTAAAATAATCTCCTAACTCAATCTGTTACCACCGCCTAAAGGCGGGGTTCCGCCAGAGGCGGAAAAATTATAAGATTCATGAACGTACTTTGTATACATACTCTCCAGTGAGGTTAAGGCCAGATATTACGTTGGATACACAAGAAATCCAGAAGCATGCCTAAATAGTCATAACCGAGGTGATGTGAGGTCAACAAAATCTTTCAGACCATTTAAGATGGTGCACCTAGAGAGATTTGCTACAAAGGCTGAGGCGTGGAAAAGAGAGAGGCAGATAAAGTTATACAAGGGTGGTAGAGCCTTCCTAGCATTGGTACAATCAGGTTGATGTGGAAGGGTCGCATAGTCTGGTCTAGTGCGCCGCCTTGGAAAGGCGGTATGGCGGCAACGTCATCGAGAGTTCGAATCTCTCCCCTTCCGCCAGAGTGTGGTTAAATTCACAGAATTTTAGGAGCTTGAGCACTACAGTCGGTGGTATAATAAGATTGTGGCGAGAAGCCACCAAATTCTCTTAGCTAAATCTCAGCTTCAATAATAAACTGAGATAGCAAAAAGAGAATCTCTCGACAAGCTCGAGATAAAGGATAAGAAGATGTCAGATAAGGAAATGATTAAACAAGTCGTCACAGATGTAGCCCAACTACAAGACATGAAGCAGTGGGAGCGGCTTGAAGGTTATTTTGTCAAGAAACCATTCGTTGATAATAAAGCCATCAATGGCGAGATGCCGGCGGTGATTCCAAAGAAACGGCTGATTGAAAGCTGGCGCAAAGAAATCGGTAGCTACTTTTATGCTACCCGGCACTTTATTCGCCGACTGGCCGTCAGAATGCTAAATTCGCGCCGCGCCAAAGTTACTACCGACGTTGAACATGTTCACTACGTCGCTGACCGAGGCGAACGTTACGCCTGGACTGTGCGCGGGACCATTGATTACATCTTGGTTAAGACCACCAACGGCACATGGAAGATCAGCCAGATGATTTTCCGGCTTCAAGACCAAGCCGTTAGGCCTATTGCCGCCTAGTTATAGCCGCTTAGTTCATATCTAAGAACCCTTAACTCTTGTACAATAAGCACAAGGGTTATGAATGTTTTGATTGTGTACGCGCACCACGAGCCTGGTTCATTCACCGCGGCCATGAAAAATTTGGCGATTGAGGTTTTGAGCCGGCAAGGACATGGGGTAGCTGTCAGCGATTTGTACGGCGAGGGTTTTAATCCGGTAGCCCAGAAGTGGGATTTCGTCACCACCAGTGGCGGGCATTTTAACTACATGATGGAGCAGAAACACGCCGCCAATCTCGACTTGGCTTTTTCGCCTGATATTTTGGGCGAAATACAAAAGGTTAAAGCGGCTGACATTATTCTTTTTGCTACACCGCTTTGGTGGTCCGGCCCTCCGGCTATACTCAAAGGCTGGTTCGACCGCGTTTTAGCCATGGGTGTGGTCTGGGACAGCGGGCGGTTTTATGAAAAAGGCCTACTGCGCGGTAAGCAAGCCATGGTGATTGTTTCGGCCGGACATCCAGCGCCTTACTACAACGATACCGGCAAGCACCGCACCACACCAATGCAAGTTTTACACGGTATCAATCACGAGACTTTGGCCTTTTGTGGCCTGGACATCCAGGAACCCTTTGTGGCGCTAAATGTCTTGGGCTTGAACGACACGGGGCGGCTTAAAATACTCCAAGAACTACAGTTCCGCCTCGAACATTTGATAGACAGCCCGCAGTGGCTCATCAAGTTCAACTAGACAACCCTGGAGCACCGACCTGCTTGCCAGCGGAGCAGGCAACTCCGCCGGTGCTCTTGGCGTACTCCGGTGTCAGAACCTGCGGTACTCTTTCAACGTATGTTAAATACGCCTCAATCCGTTCCTCGGCTCTTCCTTGTACTGTGCTCAAGTGTGAACGTCTAGTATCATAGCTTTAGGATGAGAGAGTTAAAGGAGACTCTGAGGCAGGCTGTTAAAGACCTGTTTAATATTGATATTGAGCCGGAGTTGACTCGCCCGGAAGAACAGTTTGGTGATTACAGCACTAACGTGGCCATGCAGCTGGCTGCGAAATTAGGCAAGCCGCCACGAGAAATCGCCGACGCCCTGGCTTCCAAGCTTCAAGCTACCGAAATGGTCAGCAAAACGGAGGTGGCTGACCCGGGTTTCATCAACTTTTTTTTATCAGACAGAGTTTTGTTGGACAACATGAAGCGCCAACCGGCCAAAACCTACGAGGGTCAGACGGTGGTTGTCGAGTATTCAGACCCCAATCCTTTTAAGGTCTTACATGTCGGCCATCTTTATACCAGCGTAGTCGGCGACGCCATTGCCAATCTTTTCGAAGCAGGCGATGCCAAAGTAGCCAGAGTCAACTTTGGAGGTGATGTTGGCCTGCACGTCGCCAAGACTATGTGGGCGGTACTTAATGAACTGGACTATTTTAGTCAGAACGAACCCAAAAAAGACATTGAAACTATTCCAGAAGATCAAAGAAACACGTGGTTGAGTGAGCGATATGTAGAAGGTGCAAAAGCTTACGAGGAAAATCCTGAAGTTAAGCAGATGATAATTGAGCTCAACCATCGCATATATGATTTATTTCCAAAAGATTCAGATAAAGATCCCGAATTTGGACACATCTATTGGACAACCAGGGCGTGGAGTTATGATTATTTCAATCAATTTTATTCTCAAATCGGCACCAAGTTTGATAAATACTACCCGGAAAGCGAAACTATTGAACTGGGTTTAAAAACCGTCAGAGAAAACATTGGCAAGGTTTTCGAGGAGTCGAATGGAGCCATTGTATTCAAAGGCGAAGTCCATAATATGCATACCCGGGTCTTTATTAACAACCAGGGTTTGCCGACCTATGAAGCCAAAGATGTAGGATTGATTCTTAAGAAATGGGGAGATTATCATTTCGATAAGTCGATTGTTATCACCGGAAATGACATTTACGAATACATGCAGGTGGTACTTAAAGCCATCGAGCAGATTGCGCCTGAGTTGGCACAGAAAACTACCCACGTCACTCATGGCATGGTAAAGGTGGCCGGCGGGGTCAAAATAAGCAGCCGCCTTGGCAACATTATCAGGGCCGAGGATGTACTAGCCGCCGCCAACGACGCAAATAAGCAAGCTAATCAACGGGAAAATTTCGATGTAGCTCTTGGAGCTGTCAAATACGCCTTCCTAAAAAATCGCATCGGCGCTGATTTTATCTTCGACCCAGCTGAGTCGGTTAAGCTGGAAGGCAATAGCGGGCCATATCTACAGTATGCTTACGTACGGGCAAGAAGTATTCTGCAAAAATCGTCCAATAAAGGGCAGCTACTGGACGAAAATCTCCAAGCGGATGAGCGCAGTCTGGTGCGAAAAATAGGTGAATTTACTGAAGTTGTTGAGCAAGCGACCGCCGAGCTTCTACCCAGCCATATCTGCACTTATTTGTACGAGTTAGCACAAAACTTCAATCGATTTTATGAGAAAAACCGGATTTTGGGCGACGAGAAGGAAGCTTTGCGGCTAAAGCTCGCAGACGCCTACGCCAAGACTCTAAAAAACGGTCTACAGCTGCTCAACATTCCAGTACCGGAGAAAATGTGAAGATCAAAACGCCAGTGCCTAGTATTTCAGCCCAGAAGTTCTATAATTAAAGTTAATAACTAAGGAGGTTCGAAAATGGTCACTACTATCAAAGTCCTTAAGCGGAAGGATGCGTCCTCCGTAGTAGTTGCGGTTGTGGTCGGTCTGATCATTGCCCAGCTTTTGCCAGCCCTGGTGGGCCGCCTGGCAAGCGTGTTGAGCGGCGTTAATGTCGCTCCGGCCGGCGACTGGCAAGAGCAATATCTTGTGCCGGTTGTAAACGCGGTGCTACAGCTGTTACTGCTTGAAGTTCTGCTGTGGGTATGGACCGCGCTTATGGCCACGATGAAAAAATAGGAGCTTATGGCTCAACGATTGACTGACGAGGAGCTCAAAAAGAAACTGACTCCCGAGCAGTATAATGTGCTGCGTGAGCAGGGAACTGAAGCGCCGTTTACCGGTAAGCTTCTGCATAACAAAGAGGGTGGTATGTATACTTGTGCTGCTTGTGGCGCCGAGCTTTTTCCAAGCGGTACCAAGTTCGATTCCGGTACCGGCTGGCCCAGTTTTTACGACGTAGCGACCAAGGGTGCTGTAAAACTTCAGGATGATAGTTCGCACGGTATGAACCGCACCGAAGTTACTTGCGCCAATTGTGGCAGTCATTTAGGCCACCTCTTCGATGATGCTTACAATCAACCCACCGGCCAAAGATACTGCATTAACTCCTGCGCCCTTGACTTTATCCCAACTGGAACAAAGAAAAAATAGTTATCGCGTCAGGCGGGCTTCTATAGCTTGGCCCAAAGAGGCAATTTGCGATGAGCCGACCTTTTCGGTCAAAACCGTAACTACGTAACTGCGGTCATTTGGCAGTGTAGCAATCGCAGTGTCATGCCAATCAATTTGTCCGTTCCAGCCGACTTTGTTATAAACCGTTGATTGGCTAAAACCTGATGGCAGTCCTCGGCGATACGTTGCCGGTTGGTCTTTCATGGACTCCAGAAAGGCCTTTGTGTAAGCCTCAGTCAAATCGCGGCGCTCAAACAGCCTTTGCAGAATAATCGCCGCATCGCCGGCTGAGGTATACAGACCGGTCATTGAGGTGTTGCTAAGGCCATAGGTCTTTAACTTGGCGGTCAAACTTTCCTTGCCAAGCTCATTCCACCACTTTTCGCCGCACGGGCTATAAGAATCGCGAATCATCGCGTCCAAGCATTTGATTCGCGTGTAACCACTCGAGTACGGTTCGTCTGCGCTATAGGTGCCGTCAGCAATTTTTTGGTAGCCGATGTAAGCCACATAGAGTTTATAAATGCTGGCAGTAAAGTATTGCTGGTCTGGATTTACAGATGCAACCGCCCTTTTATTGGCTAAATCATAGATTACGACACTGGCCTGTCCACTTTGTCTAGCGACCCAGGTATCCACCATCGGCTGTAAATCGATTAACGGAAAGGTCTGTGGCTGCGCCGGTGGCTCATTGGCCTTCGATGATTGTTCGGTGCTGGAATCAGTTCTTTTTTCATCACTTGGCCAATAGGTATAGGCCAAAATCGCTACAAACGCCGCTAAAAGTACCAGCAGCCAAGACTTTTTTCGACTCTTACGGCGGCGAACCATAAACACCAGTATAGCGTGTATAATTTGAGTTATCTTGAAGCGAGAGGCACCAAACTTGCGCTACCCGGCCTATAATTATCGGCCTGTCCGTCCGGCAGGCAAGCCGCCCTCCCCTCAATTGCTACCCAAAAAAGCCCGTCGCTGGCCCAAATTTCTACTAATCTTGCCGGTTCTGGCAGTCGGGCTTGGAGTCTACGCGCTATTTGCCCGTAATGACAATCCGCCGGACGTTATTAAAAAAATTACGCAGACTATTACCGAACCCCGGCCACAAACCGTCAGAGGACGCTACCTGATTAGCGGCACGATTGTGCTTGACAGGGTAGTGGCCAGCGAAGCTGGGAGCGATTACACCCAGCCATTCAAATATATGAATACCCTGGGTGAATTTGATGAAGGCATAGCCGATTTGGAGTGCCCAGTTACCGATAGCAGCTATGTCTCCGTTAAAGGCCAGGAAAATCCGCGTTTTAACTGCCAGCCGCACTGGCTGCCCGAACTCAAAAAGTACTTTGGTATCATCAAACTGGCCGGAAACCACACTTACGACATGGGCGCGGACGGTTTTACGGAAACAATCGAGCGGCTGCAAAATGCCGGTATCCAGACAGTCGGCCATCACAACCCACATGCCGAAAAAGATAACTGCAAAGTGGTGGGGTTCCCGGCGCACATACAGAAATCGGATGGCGCAGAAGAAAAAGGCACTTTACCCATAGCGGTTTGCGCCTTCAACTACAAAATTATCTTTTCGCCGGAAGCCGGCGAGATAGAAACTATCCAGCGCTACGCCAAAATCATGCCGGTATTTGGCCTGCTGCAAGCCGGCGCTGAATACATAACCACAGCCAGCGCCCAACAGCGAATTTATGCTCGCAAAATCATAGACAACGGCGCGGCATTTGTGATTGCCAACGGCACCCATTACGTCCAGGATAGCGAGGTTTACAAGAATAAATTAATCGTTTACTCGCTTGGAAATTTCATTTTTGACCAGACCGATTACGAGACAATGCGTGCAGTATCCATCGCCGTCGATGTAACGATTAATTACAATGAGAACGTCGGCAAATGGCTGGCTCTGAGCAGTCAATGCAACATTACTGCGCGGGAAGATAACTGTTTGGCGGAAGCCGAAAAACAGAGACTGTCCAAAATGAGTCTAAATCTTAAATTTGAGCCGATTGGCAGCAGCGGAGGGGTGCGCCAAATCACAAAAAAAGCCGATGCTACGCTGCAAAAAGCGATTGAGGAGCGCCTAAACTGGGCCCAAACTGTTAGCCAGTTGAACAATTAGACTGGCTCTCAACCTTCGGACAGAACTCAGGCCGAAGTGGAGCCGGGCCGGTAGGCTGCAGAGATGCTAGAATTTCTAATAGCAGCTCAGGCAGCCTACCGTCCGCGCGTGAACGGTTCTGGGAGGAGGTTTGAGAGTCAGTAATTATGGAATATTGATTATGGACCATAAGACCGTTGAGAAATATATTCTTAGTATACCGAACACCCGGCTAGACTATCCGTTTGGCAAAGAAGCCGCAGTCTATAAAATCGCCGACCCTTCGACCCGCTCAGGGCAGGACAAAATGTTCGCCATTATTGCCGAAAAATCTGACCCAGTTCGATTGAGCCTAAAATGCGACCCGAATCTAGCCGAGACTCTGCGGGCAAAGTACGACACAGTCATGCCGGGATATCATCTCAACAAAAAGCACTGGAATACTATTGTCCTCACTGGCCAATTAAGCTGGGAAGAAATCAAAGACTTAATAAGACATTCCTACGACTTAGTTTCAGAGACAAGCTAATCACCCTATTGTCTCAGCTGAGACAATAGGGTGATTTTGTAGCTATTATTCTAGTTACTAATCACTTATGCAGACTTAAACTGCGGCGATTTTAGCAAGGTTTGTATGCTGTCATAGGCCGATTGCAGTGTGCTTTTCAGGGTTTTGGACTTTGTCGCTTGAAATGTCTCGTTCAAAGAATTCAGATATTCGACCATGGAGGTCTTTAGGTACGAGATATAAGCTTGGTCCAAATTGTTGTTCTTGGCGGCGGCCTCTAACTCGGTATCAGTATTCTTATTCAACCCAGTAGCTAGTTGCTGTTCGCCATATTTAACTTTGGCTTTGGCTAAATAATCTGCTAGTTCAACCTTCTGGCTACTCATTACTGATTGAGTCGTAGCCGATAGTCCCTTGGTGTTCGCATCAGTGAACTTTTGGTCCTGCAACTGGCTGACTCGAACAATTTCTTGGTTCTGTGTCATCAAGTTCAAGACTTGATTGGAGTTTTTATCGCCGCCGCTAAAAATCAGCGCTACTACGATAACAATGATTAAGGCTATAAGGGCTAAGATAAGGAGTTTGGCCGGTTTGCCGAACTTAGCAAACCGTGCGGTTGGGCTTGTTGGTGCCGGCGGCTGTTGCTGATTGAGCATAAAGCCAAAGTCAGCTGGCTCGGTTTGCGCAGGAGGTTGATCGGTCTGCGAAGGCATAAGAACTATTGTAGCTGTTTTTTGATGTTTCCGATAAACTCGGAACTCAACAATTCAGTCCATGGTTCGAATAGCGGTTTGGGCAGCGAGTCAAAATCAGACCAAGCCAGTTTTTTAATTTTTTTCGGCTCGAGTATCTTTGGTTCGCCACTTACGCAATCGCTGAGTAGCCAGACGGTGACCGAATGAATATCTTCATTGGTAAAAACAGTATTGGTGACCGCGCCAAAGCGCACATTTTTAATCTTAAGGCCGACTTCTTCTGCTACCTCCCTTTTGGCCGTATCTTCGAACGATTCGCCAAATTCCATCCAGCCGCCCGGCACGCTCCAGGTACCTCTGCCGTGTGCACCGTGCCGCAGTATCATCAAGAATTTCTTATTATTGAAAATAAAAACCCCCATGCCAATTCCCGGTCGTTTCATATTTCTCATCATAGCAAACCATTTCCCTAAAGCTTTAAGCTATCAGCTAACTGCTATAAGCTAATAGTATGGATGCGGTTGCGGAGGTAAAGTCGAGACTTAATGTTGAGGACATTGTGGCTGAGTATCTGCAATTGAAGCGTTCCGGCCGTAATTTCAAAGCGTTAAGTCCCTGGACTAACGAAAAAACACCCAGTTTCATGATCAGCCCGGAAAAGCAGATTTGGCATGATTTTTCCTCGGGTAAGGGTGGCGATATTTTTACTTTCGTCATGGAAATGGAAGGGTTGGACTTCCGTGGCGCTCTCGAGCTTTTGGCCCGAAAAGCCGGAGTAGAGCTGGAAGATTATCAAGCTTCCAGCGCTCATCGGAAAGAATATAAAAGCCGGGCGCTGGAAGCGCTGGAACTGGCCGCCAAGTTCTATCAAAAGCAGTTGACCGTCAATAGAACGGCTCTGAAATACTTAATCAAAGACCGTGGATTCAAAAAACAAACTCTGTTGGATTGGCAGTTGGGATACGCCCCCAAAACCGGCAGCGCCTTAACCAATTTTCTGACCAAGCATGGATTTGATACCGATGAGATGAGTCGGGCAGGACTAATTTTTATGCGCGCCGGCGGCCCAAGCGACATGTTCCGTGGCCGGATTATGATCCCGCTTTGCGACAGCCGAGGAGCGATTATCGGCTTCACCGGCCGCCTTTTGAATGACGAGCCAGACGTACCTAAATACATCAACACGCCGCAGACAGTCGTTTATGATAAAGGCCGGCACGTTTTCGGCCTTCATCTGGCAAAAGACAGTATTCGCAAAAGCGGCTACGGCGTTATCGCCGAAGGTAATATGGATGTAATCGCTTCGCATCAGGCCAGGGTAAAAAATGTCGTGGCCACCGCCGGCACTGCCATGACAGACAATCACTTGCGAGAACTAAAGCGTTTTACTCCAGATATCCGACTATGCTTTGACGCCGACAGCGCCGGCGTATCAGCCACCGAGAGAGCCATTACTATGGCTCAGAGAACAGGGGTGAACTTGAGTGTCATTGTATTAGGTGACGCCAAAGACCCCGATGAACTGATTCGCCAAAGCCCGGCAAAGTGGCAAAAGGCCGTGAAGCAATCAACCTATGCCGTTGATTGGCTGATTGAGCGCTACGCCACGGAGTTAGATTTGAAGACCGCGCCGGGTAAAAAGGCCTTCACTGATGCCTTGCTTAGTGTAATCCGCCGCCTGAGTGACGCCGTCGAACAAGATCATTACCTTAAAAAGTTGGCCGAGCTGGCTGACTCCAGCCTGGATGCAATTCGCGCCAAGTTTTCCTTACAAAAGGTCGAGAAGACTACTCTAAGAAAACCGAAGTCACAACTTATCGTTGACCGAGAAAATATTGAACAGCAACGATTGCAAGACCACTTACTGGCGATGGCCTTGATGCAGCCTAAGTTCAGACCGTTGCTCGAAGACTGCCTGCCGGAATATTTCGCCGATGGAGCCCCCAAAAAGCTGCTTGAATTTCTAAAAGAACACTCCGATTTCAAAGGCGAGCCCCAGCTGGCTCGCGAGTTGCAACAGATTAGCGATTATGTTAAAGTTTTGGTATTGCAGTTTGAGGAACTTTATGAGGACTTACCTCTGGAAGATTTGAAAGAGCAGGCCCAAAGACTCAAACACCGCTTGATAGCGGGCTATGTCAAAATACAAAAGACTAAACTGGTAGCCGAGATGCAATCTACCACCGACGAGAAAAAATTAAAGAACATGATGCGCCAGGTCGATGAGCTCAATAAGTTAATTGTGAAGGTTTGAGATTATAACTATGACTAAGAAGAACGAGCCTAGGAAGCCACCTCGCCAGCCCAGGCAGCGTGCTCCCCGTTCTTATGAACGGCAGATTGAGCAGCTGGTCGAGCGTGGCAAAAAAGAGGGTAAGCTGGCCCAGAAGGAGATTTTTGCTCTGATTCCGGACACGCCGGCCAATATCGACATTCTTGATAATCTCTATGCCGAGCTGGTCGAAGCAGAAATCGAATTAATCCCAGAAGCCGAGCCCGACGCACGAAGTTTGAGTGACGAATGGGTGGCCGGAGAATCTGAAGAAGAACTCCTTAAGACTGGCACTTCCTATTTGGAAGATATCTCCGATGACTCGGTGCGACTTTATCTGCGCGAAATCGGTAAAATCCCACTGTTGACGCCGGAAGAAGAGCTGGCGCTGGCTCGCAAAGTCAAGTCCGGCAGCAAAAAGGCCAAAGATGGTATGGCCGAGGCCAACATGCGCCTGGTGGTTTCCATCGCCAAACGCTATGTTGGGCGTGGTTTGGACCTGCTTGATTTAATCCAGGAAGGCAACACCGGTCTGCTGCGGGCGGTTGAGAAATTCGACCCCGACCGTGGGTTCAAATTCAGTACCTATGCTACTTGGTGGATCCGCCAGGCCATTACCCGGGCCATTGCCGATCAAGCCCGTACAATCCGCATTCCCGTGCACATGGTCGAAACCATCAATAAATTGCTGCGTACCCAGCGCCGCCTGACGCAAGAGCTCAACCGCGAGCCGACCAACGATGAAATTGCCGCCGCGATGGAGATGGATGTTGATAAAGTCGAGCACATTATGAAAATCAAGCAAGATATTTCGAGTCTTGATGCCAGCGTGCGAGATGACGAAGAAGACTCAGTATTGGGCGACTTTATCGAGGACGAAGACGCCAAAACACCTACCGAGTCGGCCTCTGAACAGCTTTTGAAAGAGCAAGTCAGAACAATCTTGGGGACATTGACCGATCGCGAACAGAAAATCTTAAAGCTGCGCTTTGGGCTGGAAGATGGCAAAAGCCATACGCTCGAGGAGGTTGGACAAGAGTTCAGCGTCACCCGCGAACGCATCCGCCAGATAGAAGCCAAGGCCTTAGCTAAGCTGCGTAAGCATAGAGAAACCCGCAAACTCCACGAATACCTGCAATAAGCACATGGTTATTAGGCAGCTCTAGAGTATAATCATCCGGATGAAAGTTTCTTATGACCAATACCCTGATCCAAACGAAATAGATTCTTATTCAATTTCCTCCGAAGAACTGGCCTATCATGGCCTGCATTTAGTAAAGGAGGGGTCTGATGGCATTCCGGAAGCCGATTCGGCCAACGTCGCGCGCACTGAAACAATGGACCCTTTGAAGCTGTATATCAGACAAATGGGGGAAAGGCCTGTCTTGACTCGTGAGCAAGAAAGAGAGCTGGCCCGCCGGAAAGATGAAGGCGATGAAGAAGCTCGGCGAGAGTTGATTGAACGCAACCTGCGCTTGGTTATGTCCATAACACGAAATTACACCAAAGCGCCGGTCCCGCTTTTGGACTTGATACAAGAAGGAAATCTGGGACTAATGAGGGCTATTGAAAAGTACGATTACAAGCTGGGGTTTAAATTAAGTACCTATGCCACATGGTGGATAAAACAGTCAGTCACGCGTGCTATTGCCGATCACGGACGGACTATAAGGATGCCGGTCCATATCTCAGAGAGATTTAATAAGATAAATAAAACCCGCCGTATTCTGGCTCAAAAACTTTATCGCGAGCCGTCAAATGCTGAAATTGGCGCAGAAATCCAGATGAGCACAGGTGAAATTGAAGAACTGATAGATCGTCTTGCAAAATCCGACCCTATTAGTTTGGAAACTCCAGTAGGAGATGGCAACAGTGTATTTGGTGATCTTATACCAAGCACTGAAGCGACTTTTGAGGTAGAAGATAATGCTCAACAAAGTTTTAGGCAATCTAAGGTAGCTGAGCTACTGGATGCACTTGGTAATGAGCGCGATCAAGAGATAATTAATAGACGATTCGGCTTAGGTCAATACGCAGGGCAACCACAAACTCTGGAAGTTGTAGGCGAGAATATGGGAATAACTCGCGAGCGCGTTCGCCAAATTGAAAAAAACGCTCTTAAAAAACTGGGGTTCATTGCCGAAAAGCACGGCTTAGATTACGAGAGCTTGCAATAAGTTAAAATAGCCGCATGACACTGATTGGGATTGGCGGTACAGACGGCTCAGGTAAAGATACTATCGGCGAGATGCTAGCTGATAATTTTGCTTGGCTGTATGTATCTATCTCAGATATTTTGCGTGATGAATTAAAACGGCACGGTGCAGCTTTGAGCCGGGAAAATCTGCGTAAATTAAGCGCGCGGTGGCGACGGGAGCAAGGCGCAGCAGTTTTGATAGATAGAGCTGCGCAAGAATTCGAATCACTAAAAAAGAAACCGCAAGGGTTAGTGATAGCCAGTTTGCGGCACCCGGCCGAAGCGCAGCGGGTTCATGAACTCGGTGGTAAAGTTGTTTGGACCGACGCCGATCCGCGCGTCCGGTATAAACGGCTGATGGCCCGAGAACGGGGAAGTGAGGATAAAGTCAGTTTTGCTGAATTTGTAGCCGAAGAAAAGACCCAAATGCAACACCACAGAGGCGATGAAGCTACTTTGAATCTGGACGGGGTTAAAGCCAAAGCCGACATTTTTATTGAGAATAACGGTAATGACATCGAAACCTTTAAGTCTGCCGCCAGTAAAGCCCTGGGCTTGAAATAGGTGCAAAAATGTTGACAAAAGCACCATATCGCTAGTGCTTTGACGGGAGGACAATAAAAGTACAAATTAATTAGGGGGAGGGCGTATTATGCGAGGAATACGCAATATAAACCCT
>DATCIS010000033.1:0-26562 GCA_036507655.1 Saccharimonadales bacterium (SeqCode) | reverse complement strand
GACGCTACGATGCGCTAGTAGGTGCTTTTGGCGTCGAACCTGTACCGACCGTTGGCTTTGGAATGGGCGACGTTACCTTGCAGATGTTTTTGGATGGCCATAAACTGATGCCCAAATTCGAGCCGGAAACCGACGTAACAGTAGTACTGATAGGCGATGTCTATGAATCAGCGCAGCAGATTTTGTCCGACTTGCGGGAAGAAGGATTACGACTGGCGGTCGACACCACCGGCCGCAAAGTTGACGCTATGTTAAAAAGCGCAGTCAAAAGCGGCATACCATATGTGATATTTCTAGGCGAGCATGAGATAGCAACCAGACGATTCAAGCTGAAAGACTTGCGGAGCGGAGAAGAGAAAGAACTGTCGTTTGAGCGGCTGGTAAGCACTCTGGCGGCGCGCCACCGATCACAAGCCGAAATGTAGCTCGCCAAGTGTATAATCTTGAGATATGCGCGTTGAGAGGACTGATTTAAGTCCAACTAAGGTCAAGCTGGCCGTTTCAGCTGATACTGCCGACTTGGAACCTATCAAGCGGCATGTATTGGCGCATTTCAGGCATCGCGTTCAGGTACCAGGATTCAGAGCCGGCAGCGCGCCTTTGGCGATGGTCGAGAAAAATATTGACCGAAAACTGTTGCTCGATGAATTCATGGAACACGCGCTCAACCATTTTTACAGCCAAGCCACCGGCAGCCAGAACCTGAGACCTGTAGGCCAACCTCAGATCCAGCTTAAAAAATTCGTGCCCTTCAGCGATTTGCTGTTCGAAGTCGAAACTGAAACAGTCGGACAAGCGACCCTGCCGGACTATAAAAAAATTAAAATCGATAAAAAGACCGCCTCTGTAACCGCTCCTGATGTCAGCGAAGTCATAAAATCACTGCAACAACGGGTGGCTGAGCGTAAAGCAACAGACCATCCGGCCAAAAACGGCGACGAAGTGGTTATTGATTTCCAAGGTAAGGACAAGGACGGAAAACCGCTAGCCAGTACGGACGCCAAGAATTATCCATTGATTTTAGGCAGCGGCAGCTTTATCCCCGGGTTCGAAGATAATTTAAGAGGCGCTGTGGCAGGTCAGAAGAAAGAATTTAACGTCAAATTTCCACCGGATTACTCAGTCGCAGCTATGCAAAATAAGGCTGTAGATTTCGATGTATATGTTAAAAGAGTTAATGAGCTAAAAGAATCGAAGCCGGATGACGCTTTTGCCGCTAAAATCGGGCCGTTCAAAACGCTGGCGGAGTTCAAAGCCGACGTTAAGAAACAAATCAAGACAGAGAGACAGCAGCAGCTTGATAGGGACTTTGAGAACCGTTTGATTGGCGAAGTAGTTGCTCGCTCAGAGGTTGAAATACCTGAAAGTCTGGTTAATGAAGACATCATGCGGATGGAAGGTGAAGAAAAACGCAACTTATCCTATCGAGGCCAGACATGGCTGGAGCATTTGAAGGAGGAGGGTATAACTGAGCAACAGCACCGTGACAGGCAGCGCCCGAGGGCTGAAGAACGCGTCAAGGCCGGAATTATTTTGGGGGAAATCGCCGAGAGGGAGGAAATTAAGGTCACGCCCGATGAAGTCGAAAAAAGAATCAAAATCTTAAAAGGACAATATCAGGACGAAACCATGCGTGCCGAACTTGATAAACCCCAGGCTCGCAGCGACATCGAAGCCCGCCTGATGACCGAAAAAACCATCGCCAAATTAGTAAGTTACAGTCAGAAATAAAGTTAGCACTCTGGCTTGACGAGTGCTAATTATTTGCCCTATACTTTAACCGCATGGATAAACCAAGCAGCCAGATTTTAGTTCCGACTGTTATTGAGCAGGAAGGGCGGTATGAGCGGGCTTATGATATCTATAGCCGCTTGCTAAAAGACCGAGTAATTTTCTTGGGCGACGACGTTAACGAACACACGGCCAACCTGGTAGTCGCCCAGATGTTATTTTTGGAGAACGAAAACCCCGACAAAGATATAATTTTTTACATAAACAGCCCTGGCGGCAGCGTTTATAACGCTTTTGCCATTTATGACACAATGCAGTATGTCAAGAGCGACATACAGACAGTCGGCATAGGGGTTAATGCCAGTGCCGCAGCCTTTTTGTTAAGCTCCGGCGCCAAGGGTAAGCGTTTATTGCTGCCGCACGCTACGGTGATGATTCACCAGCCGAGCGCCGCTGCTGAAAGGGCCAAAATAACCGATCTGGAGATCGACTTAAGGGAAGGCATCCGCATTAAGAAGCTGATGAATGAAATCTTGGCCAAGAACACCGGTCAGCCGGTCAGCAAAATTGAAAGAGACGTCGACCGCGACTATTGGATGACCGCCGAAGACGCCAAAAAATATGGCTTGGTTGATAAAGTCATCGCTCGTAGGTAGACAATTCTACAACGTTTTTTTGCCCAACCCCTTGATTCTTAAATCTTAATTCTGTATCCTAATCTGTAAGAAGTAGAGTACTTTGGTGCTATTTTGGTGTCATAATTTAGGACTCTGGAAAAAAGCATTGAACGTAGTGAGCTTCGCTCAAACCATACGCACTAAGGTTACAACTAACTAGATTAAGGGGAGCATTGCTTTTGACGGCCAAAGCAAAGAGTCAGGATCTATTACCGCGGCAGTACTTTACAAACATTGATGAAGTTTTGGAAGCACCGGATTTGGTGTCACACCAAAGCAGTTCGTTCCAGTGGTTTGTCAAAGAAGGGCTGGGCGAATTACTCGAAGAGATCAGCCCGATTGAAGATTACACCGGTACAAAACTAAGTCTTTCTTTTAAGAAATACCACTTCGAAGAGCCGAAGATGACCGAGTCTGAGGCTCATGAGAATAATGTCAGCTTTGAAGCGCCTCTGAAGGCTGTTGTGGAGCTAACGAACAAGGTCACGGGAGAAGTTAGAGAGCAGGAGATTTACCTGGGCGATTACCCGTGGATGACCAGCCACGGTACGTTTGTTATTAACGGCGCTGAACGAGTAGTTGTTAGCCAACTAATCCGCTCATCCGGTGTCTTCTTCACAGCCGACCCATACGGCACTAACAACTTATATGGCGCCAAGGTCATACCTGTCCGTGGTGCTTGGCTGGAGTTCGAGACCGCAGCCGGCGGCGCACTTTATGTCAAGATTGACCGCAAGCGCAAGATTGCTGTTACGACACTATTACAGGCCCTCGGTCTTAGTCGGGAACAGATTAAAGACGCTTTCGCCCATGTTAATAAAGGAGAAACCAACTATATTGACGCGACATTCGAGAAAGACCCGGCCAGCAGCTCTAACGAAGCCTTGATCGAGGTCTACCGCCGTTTGCGGCCGGGGGATTTGGCGACCGTTGATAATGCCCGCTCGCTGCTTGAAAACATGCTCTATAGCTTTAAGCGTTTCGATTTTGGCCGCGTCGGCCGCTATAAAATCAATAAAAGGCTTGATCTAGATGTGCCCAACACCACCAAGAACCGGGTGGTAAGCATCGAGGACCTAAAAGCCATAATCGCCGAAATTATCAGGCTTAATAACACCCAAGAGCCGGCTGACGAGATAGACTCATTGGCTAACCGCCGGGTCAAACTGGTAGGTGAGCTGGTGCAACGACAATTCCGCATCGGTCTACTACGCATGGAGCGCAACGCCAAAGACCGCATGAGTATGAGCGAGATTGAAACCGTCACTCCGGCCCAGCTGATTAATGCCCGGCCTGTCGTGGCGGCTGTACGCGAATTCTTTGCCTCCAGCCAGCTCAGCCAATTTATGGACCAGATTAACCCGCTTTCGGAATTAGCCCACAAGCGCCGCTTAAGTTCGATGGGCCCTGGAGGGCTGTCTCGTGAACGGGCCGGATTTGAAGTCCGTGACGCCCACGCTACCCACTATGGTCGTATCTGCCCGGTTGAAACACCTGAGGGTGCCAATATCGGGCTAGTTCTCAACCTAGCGAGCTACGCCCGCATTAACGAGTACGGCTTTATTGAGACACCATACCGAAGAGTCGTTAATGCCGTTACCGCCAAGCAAGCTACGGGCCATATTGCCGCCACCGACTTCAAGAATGCCCGCGGCAAGTTAATAGTAAAACGGGGAGCAATTATTACAGCAGCGGCTGCTAAGAAACTGGCAGCCGTTAAGGAGCGAAAAACCTGGCCGGTAAAAGCCAAATTGACAAATGAAATTGTCTATCTCGATGCATCTGAAGAAGAGCAGGCGATAATCGCCGGCGCTGGTAATGAGGTTGATGAAAACAGTTACTTTACCAGCCCGCGCGTCAGTGCTCGAGTTCGGCTGAATCCCGGCGAGGTTGACGCTAACGAAGTGACCCATATGGATGCCAGCCGCTCCCAAACCATTGGCAGCAGTGCCGGTCTAATCCCATTCATTGAAAAGAATTACGTCCTGCGTTCGCTGATGGGTTCTAACCAACAGCGCCAAGCAGTGCCTTTGATTAAATCCGAAGCACCGATTGTAGGCACTGGTTTTGAGTCGGTCGTAGCCCAAAACACTGGACAGATGGTGTTGGCCAAAGAGGATGGACAAGTACTTAAGGCCGCTTCTGATGAGGTTGTCGTAAAGTATAAGTCCGGCAAGCGGGCGACCTATCACCCCGTCCATTTTGTCAGAAGTAACGAAGGAAGCTCAATTAACCAGGTCGTTGTCGTTTCTTCCGGCGATAAATTTAAAGCCGGGCAACCACTGATTGAAGGGATGAGCATCGCCGGCGGTGAATTAGCGCTCGGCAAGGATCTATTAGTTGCTTTTATGCCTTGGTCCGGCTACAACTTCGAAGACGCAATCATTATTTCGCGCCGTCTGGTTGAAGATGACTCTTTAACATCAATCCATATAGTCGACTTCATGACTGAGGTGCGTGAAACCAAACTCGGCCCAGAGATTGTGACACGCGATATTCCAAACGTTTCAGAAGACGCTCTACGTCACTTGGACGAAGACGGTATAGTCCGTATCGGCGCCGAAGTTCATCCTGGGGACATCCTGGTCGGGAAGATAACACCCAAGGGCGAACAGGAATTGTCCAGTGAGGAACGTCTGCTGAGGGCGATATTCGGCGAAAAGGCCAAAGAAGTGCGGGACACATCTCAGCGTATGAGCCCCGGCCGCCACGGAAAGGTTGTTGGGGTCAAAGTATTTTCTAGGGTTTCGGGTCATGAGCTTAAAGCCGGTGTAATAATGCAGATTCAAGTCTTTGTGGCCCAGATGCGTAAGATCTCGGTCGGTGACAAACTTGGTGGCCGGCATGGGAATAAAGGTGTTATCGCGCGAATTCTACCGGCTGTGGACATGCCGTTTACAGAAGACGGCAAACCGGTTGACATTATTCTAAACCCACTCGGTGTGCCGTCGCGCATGAATATCGGCCAGCTATTTGAAACTCATCTTGGCATGGCAGCCCAGGCCTTAGGCATTAGGGTTGCCAGCCCGGCATTCAACGGAGTGCCGATTGCCAAGATCAAGCAGTTGCTTAAACAAGCTGGCCTACCAAAAGATGGTAAGCAGCAGTTGTATGACGGCCGAACTGGCGAACCCTTCCGCGAGCGGACGACTGTCGGCTATATGTACATCATCAAACTCAACCACATGGTAACGGATAAAATACACGCTCGCAGCACCGGTCCTTACACGATGGTCACCCAGCAGCCGCTCGGGGGTAAAGCCCAGAACGGCGGCCAGCGCTTTGGCGAAATGGAGGTCTGGGCTTTGGAAGCTTATGGAGCGGCCCACACCTTACAGGAGATGCTGACTATCAAATCCGATGATGTCTATGGCCGGGCTAAAGCCTATGAGAGCATCATCAAAGGTACGGAAATCCAGGGCCCGAAAGTTCCAGAAAGCTTTAACGTTCTAGTTAAAGAGCTCCAAGGCCTGGGACTTAAGGTCGATCTGATGGAAAAGGGTAAGGTTGTTGATGCCGAGGAAATTCTGGCCGAAAACATCAAGTACGAGGCCAAGCACACGCCAAGCGTAGCCGCCCCCCAGGAGATAGTAAATGAAGCTGACATAGCCGAAGGAGCAATAGTTAGCGACATGGCCTTGGCTGACGCGGCGGTAGGTAAAGCCGGGGCCTCAGCCAGCCTACCGTCTGAAGATGATTTGAAAGTGGAGGGCAGCTAAGATTATGCGTAATTATAGCTCAAGGGGTACTAATATCAGTGATTTTGACGCCGTGCGGCTGGCTATTGCCAGCCCGGAAGATATTCTGGAATGGAGCTACGGCGAAATCACCAAACCAGAAACTATTAATTACCGTACCCAAAAACCGGAACGCGACGGCCTATTTGATGAGCGGATCTTTGGCCCCGTAAAAGACATAAACCCGCACGATGCCCGCTATAAGGGTATCCGTAGCCGTGATATGGCTGTTGATAAACGCGGTGAGATTGTTACTAGGAGCATCGTCCGCCGCGAGCGTATGGGGCACATCAATCTGGCTTCGCCGGTCGCCCACATCTGGTTCCTGCGTGGCACGCCCTCAGCCATCGGTTTACTGCTGGGTATGACAGTTAAAAATCTCGAGCGCGTGGCTTATTTTGCCAGTTACATCATTAAAGACATTGATAAAATAAAGAAAGACAAGGTTGTGACTGAT
Source organism: Saccharimonadales bacterium (SeqCode) (assembly GCA_036507655.1). Lineage (GTDB taxonomy): Bacteria > Patescibacteriota > Saccharimonadia > Saccharimonadales > UBA10212 > 2-01-FULL-49-22. The sequence goes on along the minus strand of DATCIS010000033.1, from coordinate 19,960 downwards.
AAAGCCGCCGAATTCAAAGCTAAAGAAGCTAAGATCAAGCAGAAATACGAAAAAGATGCCGCCAAAAAGAACGCCGATATTCGGGCATTAGCCGATGCCCAGACGAAAGAATTAGAAACTCTGGCAACTGAATCTGAGGAATTCCGCAATCAAGTGAGCGCCTTGGAGAAGCTGAGCTTACTTTCTGAAACCGACTACCGGAATCTGCCATCAGAACTGCAATCAGCCGTTAAGGTCGGTATGGGCGGTGTGGCCCTCAAAGAACTGTTGGACGGTATTGACTTACCAAAACTTATCAAGTCCCTTAGTAAAGAAGCTGATGAGGCCAAAGGCCAGCGCAAGAAAAAAATTATGAAGCGTCTGCGATTGCTTGAAAGCATGCACCGAGCCGGGATTAAGCCTAGCAGTATGTGCCTGAGTGTGCTGCCGGTTATACCGCCGGATTTGCGACCAATGGTCCAGCTAACCGGCGGACGGTTCGCTACATCCGACCTCAATGACCTGTACCGTCGAGTCATCAACCGTAACAACCGGCTTAAGAAGCTAATTGAGCTTAACGCGCCTGAAGTCATTCGTCGCAACGAGCAGCGGATGCTTCAAGAGGCGGTGGACGCGTTGATTGATAACAGTAGTGCCCGCTCAGGTAGAGCTGTGGCGGCTACCGGACAAAGGCGCCGCCTGAAGAGTTTGAGCGATATGCTGCGGGGAAAACAGGGTCGATTCCGTCAGAATCTGCTTGGCAAACGCGTCGACTATTCCGGTCGAAGTGTAATTGTCTCTGGCCCGGAACTCAAGATGTACCAATGCGGTTTGCCAAAGACCATGGCTCTTGAACTATTCAAACCTTTTGTTATCGGTCGTTTAATTGACCAAGAACTGGCGCACAATATCCGCAGCGCCACCCGAATGATTGAATCCAGTGACAGTGTGGTTTGGGATGCGCTTGATGAAGTAATCAAGGATAAATTCGTGCTTCTGAACCGCGCGCCGAGTCTGCACCGCCTCAGTATCCAGGCGTTCCAACCGGTGTTGATTGAAGGCAAAGCCATACAGTTACACCCATTGGTATGTAAGGGCTTTAACGCTGACTTTGATGGCGACCAGATGGCTGTCCATCTGCCACTTTCCAAGGACGCCCAAAACGAAGCCCACCGCATCATGGCTTCCAACCGGAATCTGCTTAAACCGGCAGACGGCTCTCCAATCCTGCATGTAGAGCAGGACATCGTACTTGGTTGCTACTACCTAACTTACCAGCGCAAAGAAATGGAATCAGAAAAGCCAAAACCATTCTTGGGACTGAATGAGGCTTTGATGGCCTTTGATGACGAGCAGATCAAGCTTCAGACCCCGATAAGCGTGCCTTTTCGAGGTGAACAGCGCCAAACGACACTCGGCAGGCTGTTGTTCAATGAAATTTTCCCGGAAGATTTCCCATTCCAAAACGAACCAATGACAAATAAAAAGCTGGATCAGGCGATGAGCCTGACTTATCAGCAATATGGGCAAGAAGAAACAGCCCGGATTGCTGATGATCTCAAGGATATTGGTTTTAAATATGCTACCTTCTCCGGTCTGTCGATTGGCATGGAAGACTTTCAGGATTTGAATGAACTGAACCGAATTGTCGATGAGGGTGAGAAGAGAGCCACCGAAATCAGCCAACAGTTTGCTGATGGATTCATAACTGATGATGAGCGTTACCGTTTGACTATTGAGACATGGACCGATGTTGATGCCGAAGTCGAAAAAGCCTTGGCTCAGCAATTTGCCACCGAAGAAAACACCATGTCCATAACTGTGGCTTCTGGAGCACGCGGAAACTTGAGCCAGATGAAAGACTCTGTTGGTATGATTGGCATCAGGGCTGATGCTACTGGGCGGGCCATGGAGCTGCCTGTAAGAAGCAATTACAAATACGGCCTTGATCCGCTGGAATACTTTACGGCGACGCGAGGTACCCGCAAATCACTCGTTGATATCGCCCTCAGAACCGCCGACTCGGGTTACCTTACGCGGCGCTTGGTAGATGTGGCCCAGGATGTCTTTACGGTTGACGAAGACGACGATGACCCCGGATTTCCGGTGTTCCGCAGCGACTCTGAATTTGTCGGTATCGATTTCGGCCAGAGACTGGAAGGCCGTTACGTCGCTGAAAACGTCAAGAAATACATCAAGCGCGGCGAACTGATTACGCACTCAGCGGCTAAATTAATTTCGGCTGATGATTCAGTCGAGAGCGTAAAAGTCATGAGTGTTTTGAGTTGTACAACCGCCCGCGGCGTTACTCGAAAATCATATGGAGTTGACTTAGCGACAGGTAGGCTGGTGGCCAGGGACCACCCAGTAGGCGTTATTGCTGCCCAAAGTATTGGCGAGCCGGGCACGCAATTATCATTGGATTCAAAGCACCGTGCTGGTGCCGTTACGGCCGGCGATGATGTAACTCAAGGCCTGACCCGTGTTGAGGAGCTTTTGGAGGTCAGAACGCCGAAAGGACAAGCCTACCTGAGTGACATTAGCGGTATTGTCAATGTTTGGGAAGAAGGCGAGCAATATATAGTTCAGGTTACGGCCAAGAAGCAAAAAAAGGTTGAATTTGAGCTAGGTGAAAGGCAAGCCAAAATCGCTGATGGCGATGAGGTCGAGCTGGGTGATGTGCTAGCTGCCAATGAAGATGGTTCTGAGCCTATAACAGCACCGTTTACAGGTAAGGTTCATTTAGATAAATCGTCTATTAGCGTCGCGCCGACCGCCAAAAGCATCATGCGCTACGAGATTCCAAGCTTCAGGCAGTTGGTTGTAGCCGATGGCGATTACATAGAAGCCGGAGCCCGTCTGACCAATGGTTCTATTAATCTGCATGATTTAATGCGACTGCGTAGCATCGAAGAGACTCAGCGCTACATCATGAACGAGGTACTTTACATCTTTGCCAGCCAAGGCCAGACGATTGCCGACAAGCATTTGGAAGTGATCATTCGACAGATGTTCAGTCGAGTACAGATTGAAGATTCCGGTGACAGCCAATTCATAACCGGTGACGTGGTCAGCAAATGGTCGGTCGATAAGGTGAATGCTCAACTAGTCAAGGAAAAGAAACACCCAGCCAAATACAATCAACTTTTGCTTGGCATTACTAAAGCTTCCTTGAGTACCGAATCCTTCTTGTCAGCCGCCTCCTTCCAGGACACTACACGGGTGCTGATTTCGGCGGCTACAAGCGGGCGAGTCGATCACCTTTACGGCTTGAAGGAGAACGTTATCCTTGGCCGCCTGATTCCGGTTGGAACCGGCGCCCTCTCGGAGGGGCACGAGAGTGAAGAAGTTGCCGCTTAGGAGTGAAAATGCTAAAATGCCGTCAAGGTTAGAGGTAAATCGATAGCCTAAATTTCTTAGGAGAGTTTTTGCATGCCAACTGTCAACCAGTTAATCCGTAAATCGCGCAAACAAGTCACAAAGAGGTCAACTTCGCCGGCATTGAACCGCGTAGTTAATAATCTGAAGACTGTCAGTTATGATAAATCAGCGCCGTTTAAACGCGGGGTGTGTATTCGTGTAACTACTAAAACTCCTAAGAAACCTAACTCTGCTCTTCGCAAGGTGGCTCGAGTGCGTCTGACAACCGGTCAGGAGGTATGGGCCTATATCGGCGGTGAGGGTCATAACCTACAGGAGCATGCCGTTGTGCTAGTCCGCGGTGGCCGGGTTAAGGACCTTCCGGGCGTGCGTTACCACATAGTCCGTGGTCATTTGGACCTTCAAGGAGTATCGAATCGCAAGAAGGGACGCAGCAAATACGGCGCCAAGAGAGGCAAATAAGTGCCGCGTAAAGTTACCAAAAGTCTGATTCGACCGATTGAACCCGACCGTATTTACAACAGTACAACAGTGGCCAAACTTATTAACCGCGTCATGCAAGAAGGCAAAAAACAGCTAGCCGAAAGGTTGGTTTATAACGGGATGCAAAAAGCCGCGGCTCAGCTTAAAGTCCAGAATCCGCTGGAAGTTCTCGAGCAAGCCATGAAGAATATCTTGCCCCACCTGGAAACGCGGTCGCGGCGTGTCGGCGGGGCCAATTATCAGATTCCCTTTGAAGTCAAGGGTCAGCGGCAGCAGCATTTGGCAATTATGTGGTTTGTAGCGGCAACCCGCGAGCGTAAAGGTATGAGCATGGAAGACCGCATCGCCGCTGAACTGATTGATGCTTATAACAACGGCGGCGCGGCGGTTAAGAAAAAAGAAGATACCCATCGTATGGCCGAGGCCAACCGTGCCTTCGCCCATTTTGGCAGAAGCTAAGAGTAAAGTTGATGCCAGATAAAAAAAATCCGCTAGAGCAGGTTAGGAATATCGGCATCATTGCACACATTGATGCTGGTAAGACAACTACAACCGAAGGCATTTTGTATCGGACGGGCTTGAAACATAAAATTGGCGAAGTACACAAAGGCGAAACAACAACCGATTGGATGGCTCAGGAAAAGGAACGCGGGATTACTATTACAGCCGCCGCCGTCACTTGTTTCTGGAAAGACCACAAGATCAACATAATCGATACACCAGGCCACATTGACTTCACAGTAGAGGTTGAACGATCACTTCGAGTACTCGACGGTGCGGTTGTTGTATTCGACGGCAAAATGGGAGTCGAGAGCCAGTCGGAGACCGTCTGGCGGCAAGCCGATAAATATAATGTACCGCGCATCTGTTTTATCAATAAAATCAACCAAACCGGCGGCGACTTTTACAAAAGTCTGGAGAGTATTCACCAGCGCCTGAACCGTCGTGCCCATCCTATCCATCTACCAATCGGCTTTGAGCAGTCAATAAAAGGCGTGGTAGACCTCATAAACATGAAGTCTTACACCTATAACGAATACCACGATAAAGAACTTGTCGAGGGCGAAATTCCTGAAGATATGAAAGATAAGGCAGAACGCTACCGCCACTTGCTAGTAGAAGCAGCAGTCGAATCGGATGATGCCCTGCTCGAGAAATATCTGGAAGCCGGTGAAGAGAGCCTAGGCGAAGCTGAAGTCCGCTTGGCTATCCGTAAGGCCGTCTTGTCCGGCCAATTCTTTGCTGTAACCGGTGGTGACGGCCGCGGGGTTATTGTCGAGAAGCTACTGGACGCCATCAATAATTTTCTTCCCAGCCCGCTCGACCGCGGCAGCACATGGGGTACAAATCCTAAAACCGGCGAAGAGGTAGAACGTAAATCTGACGCTGCCGAACCATTTGCCGCGCTGGCTTTCAAGATTGCTACCGACCCCTTTGTTGGCAAACTAGTCTTTTTCAGGGCTTATTCTGGTAAAATCACGGCCGGCAGCTACGCTTATAATAGCTCAACCGGTGAGAAAGAGCGGGTTGGCCGCATTGTGCGCTTGCATGCTGATAAGCGCGAGGACGTAGCCGAAGTCGAAGCCGGTGATATCGCCGCCATAGTCGGCCTCAAAGGGACAACCACCGGAAATACCTTGAGCGATGCCAACAAACCGATTCTGCTGGAGAGTATCCACTTCCCCGAACCGCCTGTCAGCATTGCCATAGAGCCCAAGACCAAGGCCGACCAAGAAAAAATGAGCCAAGCACTAGCTAGGTTAGCCGAAGAGGATCCGACATTTAGGATTAAAGTTGATCACGAGACCGGCCAGACGATTATATCCGGTATGGGCGAGCTCCATTTAGAGATTATTGTCGACCGGATGAAGCGCGAATTTACAGTTGATGCCAATGTTGGTCAGCCACAAGTTGCCTATCGGGAAACTATCCGAAAAGACGACGTCGAGGCCGAGGGTAAATACATCCGACAGACCGGTGGCCGCGGCCAGTACGGTCATTGCTGGCTGCGTATCTCACAAAACGAAGCCAGCGAAGGATTTGAGTTTATCAACAGGATCAGAGGCGGTGTTATACCGGCAGAATTTATCCCGGCCGTCAGAGCTGGAGTTGAGGAAGCTATGGCCAACGGCGTGATTGCCGGCTACCCAGTTGTAGATATTAAAGTTGAGCTTTATGATGGCAGCTACCATGAAGTTGACTCATCAGAAGTCGCATTTAAAATTGCCGGCAGCGCCGCCTTGCAAGCCGCTGTCAAGAAAGCCAACCCCGTGTTGCTTGAGCCGATTATGAAACTGGTCGCTATAACACCAGAAGATTTTATGGGTGACGTTATAGGCGATTTGAATTCCAAGCGGGGCCGTATTGAGAGCATGGAAGACCTGAGTCCTGGCATTAAACAGATAACGGCCTACGCACCGCTAGGAGAAATGTTCGGCTATACGACAAATCTGCGTAGTATGACCCAAGGCCGGGCTTCAAGCACCATGGAGCTTGACCATTATGCTGATGTGCCGCCAAATGTTGCAGAGACTATTATCGCCAAGTCATCAAAATGAAGCCACCTATCCAACTAAAAGCGTAAATAATTTACTGTGAATATTTTTGCGGTATCCTAAGTTGGTAGGATGGTGAAGATTATTGTTCAAAAAGCCCTCGGGCAATTTCTCAGAAAACCAAGACTGTTGTTGCCGCCTACCCTGGCTCTCAGGGGTGTGGTTTCGAAGAGCGGACTAGGGATATATGCCAGCTCAGATACTCTTTTCAGGGGAGCCGTATTTGGTCGTGACTCGCTTGTAGTTGCCGAAGACCTCATGACACTACGCCCGCAACTGGCCAAGCGGATTCTGATAACCCTAGCCAGGCTGCAGGGGCTAAGCCACCATACTGCTAGCGAAGAAGAGCCTGGCAAAATCATCCACGAATATCGTACTAGGGTCGTCGACGATAAGCCGCTTAGCGGCAGGCCTCTGGAAATCTTTGAGAATTTAAGCCGGCGGTGGGGTGGAGATAAAGAACGCTTAATATATTATGGCTCAGTTGACTCTACGCCGCATTTTATCCGTACGCTCTGTGAATACTGTGATTTCTATAGCCCGAGAATCCTATGGAGACAGGTGGTTCGTCGTGATGGTCAGGCTGTGACTATGTTAGACGCGATGATAGACGCTCTGGCTTGGCTAGAAGATAAAATCGGTCGCTCAAAGAGCGGTCTTTTGGAATACCACACACACAGCAATGATGGGATTAAAAATCAAGCTTGGAAGGATTCAAATGAGTTTTACATCCACGAGAGCGGCCGTTTTGTAAATCATTCCCGACCGGTTGCGTCGGTTGAGGTGCAAGGTCTGGCATATGATGCTTTGATTGGCGCAGCCGAGTATCTGCCTCAGCGAGCCAACGAGTTGCAACAGAAGGCCTATAGACTGCGAGACCGAACCCTTGAGCTTTTGTGGCAGCCAAAGAAGAAATACTTTGCGCTGGGAACTGACTATGACCAGAACGGTAAACTCAGAGTCATAAAAACAACGACCGCCAATCCGGCATCGCTCCTTAATAGTGGATTTTTTGATGGACTACCCCAGTCAGATAAAGAAAAACACGTCAGTGACACTGTACGGAACATCATGGGGACGGATTTCCTGACTGATGCTGGTATACGCAGCCGGTCACTGTCGGAGGCCAATCTAATTCCATTTTGGGATTATCATGGCTCGTATGTTAGCTGGCCAAAAGAGACATATGATATTTCCAAAGGTCTGCGGCGACAGGGCTTTCCTGAACTGGCTAAACAACTTGAGAACCGTTTACTCAACGTAGTACGTAAGAGTCGTGGCTACCCAGAATTCTTATACGTTGACCCTAGAGGGAGGGTGCTTGGTGCTTCCTCTCGGGCTCATCGTCACACGCACGCACTTTTGATAAGAAGCACCAACTTACCGGAGAGCATACAAGCTTGGACAGTATCAGCGATTTTCGCCATAATGGCCGACCGTCGGCCTGGCTTGAGGCTGGGCAAGTTTATGCAGCAACCCTGGCAGTCTGAGCTAGAAAAAGAGGTTTTGATATACATTCCAAAGGTGGCCCGATTTAAGACCAGCCGCACGCTGAACGCCCGATACCCTGACTACCCTTACGAGCTGAAAGAGGAGCATTTTTAACCATGCGAGTCGTCATTGTCGCTGGACCATATATTCCTGTACCTCCGTCCAAATATGGTGGTACCGAGAGAGTAATCTACTATCTAATAAAGGGCCTTAAAGAAAGAGGGCACGAGCCGGTACTGCTGGCTCCGGGTGATTCCAAACCGGGGTGTGAGCTTATTCCGATTGTCGATCAGGCTATTTTTTTTCCCAAGACTCGGGCTGGGCTGCCGGCATTTCAAAAAAAGGTTAAACAGATACATACGAATACGATTAAGAAACTCAGAGAGATTCTGCCAGAAACAGATATCGTCCACTCGCACGATATCGATATACGTGCGTTTGAAGACACCCCGAACCTTACCACAATCCATGGGCCGATACTCTTTAGGCAGCTCGACTATTATGCCAAAAGGCAGGGATTGTATTTTGCATCGATATCCAAAAACCAACAGGAGGCCTACCCTAATTTACAGTGGGTGGGAGCAGTCTATAATGGCGAAAACCCAAAAGAGTTTCCGCTTATCAAACGACCGGAAGATTACGTCTGTTTTATCGGCCGTTTCGACCGCGAAAAAAACCCCCATCTGGCCATAGAATTGGCTCTCAGTTACGGCATTAGGATAAAACTGGCCGGCAAAGTCGATTTTTTGGGCGATGATTACTTTAAAACGGAAGTCAAGAAATATTTCCGGCACCCCTTGGTCGAATACCTTGGTGAAGTCGATAAGGCCCAGACCATAAAACTTTTGAGCAAAGCTAGGGTTAATTTACACCCCACTGGCTTTCGGGAGCCGTTCGGCCTTACGGTATTGGAGGCGGCTTATTGCGGTACACCGACTATGGCCATTGCTCGAGGTTCGATGCCGGAGCTAATTGAAGAGGGGCGCACCGGCCTACTGGTTGAAGATTTGGTCGAAGGCTATCATCAGATGGACGAACTGTTTGCAATGGACCGTGAATACATCGCCAGGCGCGGCCGTCGTCTCTTTAACTACCAGGTAATGGCTAAGCAGTACTTACGGGCCTATAAAAAAGTTTTGACTATTTTCAGGGTACGCCAAAGAGAAGACGAAAAAATCCGTCGCATAACCCAAAAAAGCAAAAAAGAGCTACAGGCGGTGTGGACCAGAGACATTAAACGGCGGGAGCTTCAGCAACGGATCAAAATTGCCAAGGAAAGACACGGTTAAATGACCGTTGATCAAGAGCAGTCAGAAAGATTAAAAAGAGTGATTAAGTATGCGCTGGTGGCTGGCCTGGGCGCTGCGGCTGTGTACAATGTTCACAAAGGTGACAAGCGGGGCCATCTTCGGCCTACCGAATCCAGAGGCCATTTTTTTATGACAGTAATCCAAGACGGTAGAGATAAGATCAATCAGATTACAGGAGCTCTATCTGATTTCGAGACCGCTATAAGAGGCGGGGAAGTAGAGATTGTAATCGACGAACACGTACAACCCTCTGAAGACGACATAATTGAACTCGAAACAATTTTTATCGGCGAAACAGGCGACCAGCCGCCGCAAACAACCTAAAAACCCTTTACAAAAACGATATTTTTACACTATAATGGGCGCTAGCTCGCGTGGGTGGTATATATTGCTCATGCTAATTTATTAGAAAACTTTAACTTACAAGGAGAGAAAATGGCAGAATTTCAGCGAACCAAGCCGCACCTTAACGTCGGCACAATGGGGCATGTTGACCATGGAAAAACGACTTTAACTTCAGCAATTACCCATGTGCTGTCTAAGAGATTGCCGAGCGATATTAATAAGCCTGTGAAATTCGAGGAAATTGACAAAGCACCAGAGGAAAAAGAGCGCGGTATTACTATTGCTGTATCACACCAGGAATACGAGACAGAAAAGCGACATTATGCCCACATTGATATGCCTGGCCACGCCGACTACGTCAAGAACATGATTACCGGTGCAGCTCAAGTTGACGGTGCTATCTTGGTAGTTTCCGCCGCCGATGGCCCGATGCCTCAGACCAGGGAGCACGTACTTTTGGCCCGCCAGGTGGGGGTACCCTATATTATCGTCTTTCTAAACAAGATGGACTTGGCCGACCCCGAGCTGGTTGAGCTGGTTGAAGCTGACGTCCGTGAGCTTCTGAAGAAGTACGAATTCGATGAGAACGCGCCGATTGTTAAGGGTTCGGCAACCAAAGCCCTGGAAGGTGACAAAGAGTCCGAAGACGCGATTTTGGAGCTACTCAAAGCCATGGATGAATCAATCCCCGAGCCAAAGCGCGACCTAGACAAACCATTTCTGCTGGCTGTTGAGGATGTTTTCTCTATCAAGGGACGTGGTACTGTTGCCACTGGACGTATTGAGACAGGCGTAGTTAAGGTTAACGAAGAGGTGGAGATTGTAGGTCTGCGACCGACTAAAAAAACCGTCGTAACCGGTGTTGAGATGTTCAAGAAGAATCTTGACCAAGGTCAAGCCGGCGATAACGTCGGGGTGCTTCTGCGCGGTGTCGAGCGTGATGACATCGAGCGTGGCCAGGTTTTGGCCAAGCCGGGTTCGATTACCCCTCATACCGATTTCGCGAGCGAAGTTTACATCCTAACCAAAGAGGAAGGCGGTCGTCACACACCATTCTTTAAGGGTTACAAGCCCCAGTTTTACTTCCGAACAACCGATGTAACCGGCGAAGTTGAGCTGCCAGCCGACAAAGAAATGGTCATGCCTGGCGACACCATTACCTTTAAGGTACACCTGCTTCAGCCGATCGCCATGGAGCAGGGCCTGCGTTTCGCTATCCGCGAAGGCGGTAAAACCGTCGGCGCCGGCGTAGTCACCAAAATCGAAAAGTAACCCATGTACCGAGTCGAATTCAGAGAACCTAAGATGCTTGAAGACCGAGTTGAACGTCAGTTCGAAGAATACGAAGTAGCCCATATGCTCGGTAGCTTGGTATTCAGAACGCCTCAAAAGCAAGCGCCATATTTAGTTGAATTAAACTTTGACGACCAAGAAGTACCCAACCAACTATTGGAGTACCCTACAAGGACATCAGCCATCGAAGACATTTTTGAGGATTCTCAAGCGGAGGGGTTAGTGGTTAGGGTACTAAACCGTTTTTATGAAATGGGCTATGAAAGTTTCATTGAGGCTAATGAGCGTGATGGCCGTGCCTAAGAAAACAACTAAACCAAAATCGGCTGAGGCAGAGGGTAAGCCAAGGATTAGAATTCGTTTAAAGGCCTATGACCATAAGGTCATCGACCAATCAGCCAAGCAGATAGTCGAGACGGCGCTGCGAACTGGTGCCAATATCTCTGGGCCAATACCGCTGCCTATCAAGAAGAGTATCTATACAGTTATCAAAAGCCCCCACATCTATAAAAAAGGCCGCGAGCAGTTCGAAATGCGCGTCCATAAACGCCTGATTGACATCACTGACCCTACGCCCAAGACCGTTGATGCGCTAATGAATCTTAGTCTGCCTGCTGGCTGCGACGCCGAAATCAAAATGTGATTTCAACAACGGATTGACACTTGTGAAGACTTTGTGTTAATCTGTTACGGATACAACGATTGAGGTGTATCTAGCTATTAACATGGCAAAAAGAATAATCAGCAATAGCATAAAGGAATTACTAGGTGAAAGCCCTAATCACCCGCAAAATCGGTATGACCAACATCCTCAACGAGGATGGTGCGGCTATTGCTGTGACCCTACTTTCCGCCTCTCCTAACACAATTATTCAAGTCAGAACTGACGAAAAAGACGGATATAACGCCGTCCAGCTGGGGGCTGAAAGCCAGAAGAAAACCACCAAGGCTCAAGCTGGGCATTATAAAACGGCCAGAGTTACCCCTAAAATCACTCGCGAATTTCGCATTATCGATGAAGAACTAAGCGAGCTGAATGTCGGTGACCAAATAAGCGCCGACATTTTTGCGCTCGGCGACAAAGTTCGCGTAACGGGAATAAGCAAGGGCAAAGGCTTTGCCGGCACAATCAAACGGCATGGTTTTCATCGAGGGCCAAAAACGCACGGCGGCCAAAGTTACCGCCGGCCGGGTTCCATCGGTTCAATGTACCCGCAACGGATTTTTCCGGGTAAGAAAATGGCCGGTCACATGGGCCATAGCCGCGTCACGACCAAGAACCTGCGCATCGCCCTGATTGACAAGGATAAGAGCGTAATTGGCGTCGAAGGCGCCGTTCCAGGCCCCAAAAAGGGCCTGGTTTTATTGCGGGGGAATAAATAATGGCGGTTGAGGTATTCACAAAATCGGGTTCCAAAGCCTCTACGCCGGCCAAGCTAGATAGATCTGTCTTTGGTTTGAAAGTTGAGAACCAGCAACTCTTAAAGGAGGCCTACTTGGCCTATCTGGCTAACAGCCGGAGCAATATAGCCAGAACCAAGAAGCGCGGTGAGGTACGCGGCGGTGGCGCCAAACCGTGGCGTCAGAAAGGCACCGGCAGGGCGCGAGCTGGCTCCATCCGCAGCCCGATTTGGACAGGCGGTGGAGTAACTTTCGGGCCTACAGGGTATGAGAATTACAGTCGCAAAATTAACACAAAGGCCAAACGGTTGGCCCTTAGGCAAGCCCTGACATTAGCGGCCGAGAACGGCAAAATCAAAGTTATAGAGACATTTGCTTGCCCTGAGGGCAAAGTTAAACCGACGATCAACCTATTACATAAAATTAAGGCAGAGGGATTCGTATTGCTGGTCGTATCCGTAAAAGATAATCTGGTCGAAAGAGCAACCAGAAATCTTCCGAATGTTAAGGCAATTCAAGTTAACTATTTGACGACCTATGATCTTTTAAACGCTGACACGATCGTGATTAGCAGAAAATCTCTTGAATTTATCAATGGCTGGCTATCAGCTAAAAGCTCTAAGCTCCCAATTCAAGCGACTGAAAGGAGCGCCTAATGGATAAAACCATCATACTCAAGCCGCGCCTAAGCGAAAAGGCTTACGCCCTGAGCGAAGAGCGTAACACCTATATTTTTGCTGTTCCTGCCAGCTTAAGTCGTTTAAGCATCGCAAGGGCGGTGGCTGCCCAATACGGTGTTACAGTCGAGTCAGTTAAGATTGCCTCTCAACCCGGGAAGAACAAACGGACATACCGTCGTGGTGGACGTATCGTCCATCGCGGCCATACCTCAGCCATTCGCAAGGCTTACGTGCGGCTTAAAGAAAGTGACAAATTGCCGATTTTCTCCGCCGTTGATGAAGATAAGAAAAAAGCCAAGAAGGAGACAAGTTAATGGCTATCCGGTCGCACAACCCGACAACTCCCGCTCGACGGGGCATGACCAGCCAGGACTTTGCCGACATTACCGCCAAAAAGCCCCTAAAGAGTCTTCTTAGGGTTAAAAGAGGGCGTATTGGCCGTAGCGCCACCGGCAGAATCACCACCCGGCACCGTGGCGGTGGCGCCCGTAAGTTTTACCGCCTGGTTGATTTTAACCTGCTACCTGAAACGGAAGCCAAAGTCGAAGCTATTGAATATGACCCCAACCGCAGCGCGCGCATAGCCCGCATTAAAGACCAGCGCGATGTTTACCATTATATTTTGGCCACCAAAGGCATGAAACCTGGTGATAAGTTGGTTGTTGCCGAAGAAGCGCCAATCGAGCCAGGCAACCGATTACCTTTAAAAAGCATACCTGTGGGTACGGCGGTTCACGCAGTTGAACTTCAGCCAGGCCGAGGCGCCCAGTTGGCTCGGACCGCTGGTTCGAGCGCCCAATTGGTAGCTAAAGATGAAAAATATGCTCAAATCAGATTGCCCAGTGGCGAGGTGCGGATGGTAAGCACCGAATCAATGTCAACCGTTGGTGTTGTAGGTAACGAGCAGCATCAAAACGTTAAGCTCGGTAAAGCCGGTCGTCGTCGCCGGATGGGAATCCGTCCGACAGTCAGAGGCGTGGCTATGAATGCCGCCAGCCACCCGCACGGCGGCGGCGAAGGTAAGGGTAAGGGCGGTTCCGACCCCCGTACCCCGTGGGGCCAGCGAACGCTTGGCTATAAGACACGCAGACGTCAGACAACCGATAAATTCATCATCCGTAAACGCCGACAAGGTAAGAGGAGATAGATATGGGAAGATCACTTAAGAAAGGGCCATTTGTCGATCCCAAGCTCGCCAAGAAAGTGGCAGCTCTTGGTTCTGAAGACCGAAGCATCGTTAAAACCTGGGCCAGAGCTTCGACGATTGCGCCGGAGTTTGTGGGCCGTACCGTCGCTGTTCATAACGGCAAAGTCCACGTCCCGGTATTTATTACTGAAGATATGGTCGGTCATAAGTTGGGCGAGTTTGCTCCGACACGCAAATTCCGTGGCCACGGCGGAAAGTTAGCTAAAGCCCAGGAAACGGCCGAATCATCAAAGCCGAGGTCGGAAGGCTAGTCTATGGTCGCCACAGCGCTCAGTAAAGCAGTCAGAATGAGCCCGCGGAAGGTCAGCGTGGTGGCGGCTTTGGTGCGCGGTCGGACAGTGTCCGACGCTCTGACTATTCTAGAACATACTCCTCGCCGCCCGGCAGAGGCTCTGAAAAAAGCAGTTTTGAGTGCCAAAGCCAATGCCCAGCACAACCATAACTACAAGCCCGACAGCCTTTATATATCAGAGATATCTGTTACTGCCGGTCCGCGTTTTAAGCGCTACCGGGCTGCAGCTCGAGGCCGCGCTTTAAGATATGCCCGCAAGACTAGCCATATCAAGGTAGTTGTTGAGGGTGATAAGCGCGAGCTAAAGAAAAAAACCGCCGATATGCCTGCGACTAACATTCAGGCTAAAGGAGTTAAATAGATGGGACAAAAAGTTAATCCAATCAGCCTGAGGCTCCAGGTAAGCAAAGATTGGCGAAGCAAATGGTTCGCCGGTAAGAAAGACTATGCCAGTTATCTTAAGCAAGACCTAGTTGCCCGTAAGCTAATAGATGACAAACTTGGCTCCAGAGCAGCTATTAACAAGGTTGACATCGAACGTTCGCCTAATCTAGTCACGATTACCATTCAGACGGCTAAAGCCGGCGTGGTTATCGGCCGTGGCGGTATTGGCGCGACCGAGCTTAAGGACGAAATCGAGAAGATATATGGCGTGCCCGTAAGAGTGAATATTGAAGAAATCAAGCGCGCCGAGCTGCAAGCCAAACTGGTTGCCGAGAATATCGCCCATCAACTTGAAAAACGCATAGCCTTTAGGCGGGCCATGAAACAGTCAGCTTCATCAGCCATGCGAGCTGGTGCCAAGGGTGTACGTATCGAAATTGCCGGCCGTCTTGGCGGCTATGAGATGAGCCGTCGGGAGAAGGAAATCCAAGGCAGCGTACCATTAACCACCTTGCGGGCCGACGTCGATTATGCCAGCTCTAGAGCACTTTACCCGGGAGCCGGCATTATCGGTGTGAAAGTTTGGATTTACAGGGGAGAAATGTAAGATGTTGATGCCCAGCCGAACTAAATACCGTAAAGTCCGCAAAGGCCGCATACACGGCGGCGTGGCCACCTCGCTTAACGAATTGGCCTTTGGTGCTTACGGTCTAGTTAGCCAAAACGCCGAACGTGTAAGCAGTCGCCAAATCGAGGCCGCACGCCAGGCCATGACTAGATATGTTAAACGTGGCGGCCAGATATGGATACGGATTTTTCCGCACACTCCCGTTACTAAGAAACCGCTCGATGTCAAAATGGGCAGCGGCAAGGGTAATCCAGAATTCTTCGTAGCTAAGGTTAAGCCTGGAAACGTGATGTTCGAAATGGATGGTGTCGCAGAAGACGTAGCCCGCGAAGCCATGCGCTTGGCAGCTCATAAGCTACCGCTTAAGACGACATTTATTGTCAAGAAGGAACAGTAAAGATGAAAGTGGCTGATATCCGCAAATTGACAACCGCCGAGCTCACTAAGGAACAGACGAAGCTTAGGGAAGAGATCGCCGAACTACGGCGCCGGCTATACAGTGGCGAAGTCCAGAACGTTCGGGTCCTACGCTCTAAGCGCAAAGACCTGGCCAGAGTGCTGACAATACTGGGTGAGCAGCTGGCCAAAGAGGATATCTCATGAAACGGGTAATCAGAGGCAGAGTTTTTAGCGACAAGGCCGATAAGACGATTGGTGTTAGGGTTGTCATACGTCAGACGCATCCGGTTTATAAGAAGCAGTACACTCGTCACCGAAAGTTCATGGCTCATGACGACAAGAATCAGGCCAAAGTTGGTGATCTGGTCAGCATCCGCGAATCACGGCCGATCAGCCACCGTAAAAGATTCATTCTGGCGAAGATAATCGAGCGGGCAGGTGCTGGTTTTGAAGAGAAAGATGCAGCGGCTGATGTGCCTATGGAAGAAATAGAGAAAAAGCAGCAGCCAAAAGTCCCTCGCCAACGCAAAGGAGAGAAGGAACCGAAATGATACAGCAGGAGACAAAATTGATAGCTACAGATAACAGCGGCGCCCGTACCCTTCAATGTATACGGGTACTGGGCGGTACACGCCGGCGCTATGCCCGGACTGGCGATATTATCGTGGCCAGCGTTAAAACCGCCAGCCCGACAGGAGCTGTTAAACGCAAAAGCGTTGTCAAGGCCGTGGTTGTCAGGACTAAGAATCCGATTAAACGTAGTGACGGTTCGCTGATCAAGTTTGACGATAATGCCGCGGTTGTTCTGGCCGAAGATAATAAGACGCCCCGCGGGACGCGAATTTTTGGCCCGGTCCCACGGGAACTGCGTGAAAAAGGCTTCAGTCGGATAATATCGTTGGCGCCAGAGGTACTATGACCAAGATTAAGTTAAAGAAAGGCGACACAGTTATGGTGCGTTCCGGCAAGTACAAAGGCCGCACCGGAAAGATATTGGCCGTCCATCCAAAACTCAACAAGCTGACAGTCGAAGGCATTAACGTGGCTAAGCGGCATCTTAAACCGACCAGGGTTAATCCCCAGGGGGGCATCATTGAAGTTACGCAACCGATTTGGGTTAGTAAAGTGGGCATCTATGACAGCTCCAAGAAAAAAGCCTCTGCCATCGCGTATAAGATTAGTACGACCGGCAAGAAGACCAGGACTATGAAAACTTCAGGCAAGGAGATTAAATAATGGCCTTGGAAGTTGCCCAAAAATCTGCAGCCTACACCCCGCGCCTTAAGTCTTTGTACAGAGATAGATACTCCAAGGTGCTGAAGGACGAACTGAAGCTCATGAATATCCACCAGGTACCAAAACTGGAAAAAATCATCATCAATGCCGGATTGGGACGAGCCAAAGACGACAAAAAAGTTATAGAGGCCGCAACCAATACCCTGCGTAAAATTAGCGGCCAACAACCGGTAAGAACCGTCGCTAAGGTCTCGATTGCTGGCTTTAAGCTACGGGCTGGCAGTCAAGTCGGGTTGAAGGTAACACTTAGGGGTGATAGAATGTATGAGTTTGCCGATCGGCTGATTAACCTGGTATTGCCTAGGTTGAGAGACTTCCACGGGGTCAGACTTGATTCATTTGATGCTCAGGGTAACTACGGCCTGGGTCTTAGTGATCAGTCGGTTTTCCCGGAGCTGGCTTTCGAGGACACTGCCACGCCGCATGGCTTGCAGGTAGTTTTTGTTATCAATTGCCGAGGGGCAGAACATTCAAGGGCATTACTTGAGAAGTTTGGAATGCCATTTGAGAAGGAGAGTAGATAAATGCCAAGTTTTGATTTTAGGGAAAAGAGCAGCCAGACAAAATGTATTCCATTTTGCCTGCGTGATGAGAAAAACCGTATGGTTTGTCTCATAAGCCCGGAGGGCGCATAAAATGGCTAAGAAATCGATTTTAGCGCGTGACGCCAAGCGTCAGAAGATGTATGAGCAATATGCTGCTACGCGAGCCGAGCTTAAAGCCGCTGGTGATTACGAGGCATTGGCCAAATTGCCGCGCAACTCCAGCCCGACCAGGCGCAAAAACCGCTGTTTTGAAACCGGCCGCTCGAGGGGTTATATGCGCCAGTTCGGCCTTAGCCGAATAGCCTTCAGGGAACACGCTTCACGCGGTGAGATTCCCGGAGTAACTAAGAGTAGCTGGTAGATAAGATGGTTAGCACAGACCCAATTAGCGATATGTTAGCCCGAATCCGTAACGCTGCTCGCGTTAATCGGAACGAGGTATACTTACCGCATTCCAAAATTAAAGAAGACGTAGCCAAGATCCTAATGGCTAACGGCTACCTCAGATCGGTCAACCGCAACCAATCGGGTGGACGCCTGCAACTGGCTCTGACAATAGCCGACGAAGATCAGCCGTCGCAAATCACATCAATCAAGCGTCTTAGCCGGCCTGGAAGGCGAGTTTACGTCGGCGCCAACGGAATTCCAACCGTCAAGCGCGGCCGAGGAATAATTATTATATCGACTTCCAATGGTTTGATGAGCGGCACCGAGGCGGCTGCCAAAAAACTCGGCGGCGAGTTAATATGTGAGGTCTATTAGGAGAAAACCATGAGCCGGATAGGACAAAAACCAATTACACTGCCGAGCGGCGTGACTCTCGCAATAGATAAAAGTCAGCTGACCGCTAACGGACCCAAGGGTAGCCTTAAGCAGACGGCTCTGAGGGGGATTAAAGTGGAAACATCAGACGGTCAGATCGTGTTGAAGCGTAGCAGTGACGAGCCGGCAATTAAGGCCAAACATGGCCTGATGAGGTCACTGCTCCAGAATATGGTCACTGGTGTTAGCCAGGGCTTTGAGCGCCAGCTCGAGCTCAGTGGGGTCGGTTATCGTGTCTCAGCCCAAGGCCAAGACTTAAAGTTTAATCTTGGTTTTTCACATGACGTCATCTACAGAGTGCCCTCTGATGTCCAAGTGGCGGTTGAACAGAATATTATTACCGTTAGGGGAATTGAAAAGCAACGAGTAGGGCAAGTGGCGGCTGAAATCCGAGCTTTGAAGAAACCCGAGCCCTACAAGGGTAAAGGTATTAAGTATGTGGATGAGCAGATTATCCGCAAAAGCGGAAAGAGCGGTAAGGAGGCTGCGGCATGAGTAAAGACAGCCTAGAGCATAAAAAGTTCAAGCTGGTCCAGCGACGCCAAAGGACCCGCCGCCGGCTACTTGGTACAGCCCAACGACCTCGGCTGAGCGTCCATATAAGTCATAGGCATGTCAGTGCTCAAATTATCATTGATGACACTGGCCGCACCGTAGCCTATGCTACGACTGTCGGCCAAAAGGCGGCTGGATCTCTAGCCGATAAAGCAGCTTGGGCCGGCACTGAAATTGCTAAAAAAGCCCAAAAAGTTAAGGTCAAAAAAGTGATTTTTGACCGCGGCGAGCGCAAGTACCACGGCCGGGTGCAGAAGTTGGCTGAAGCTGCTCGGGCTGGGGGACTGGAGTTTTAGATGGAAGAAGAAAGAACACTTGACGAGCGGGTCATATTCGTCAACCGCGTCGCCAGAGTGGTCCAGGGTGGCCGGCGTTTTCGGTTCCAAGCTTTGGTAGTCATTGGAGACCACCAAGGTTCAGTCGGTATGGGCATCAGCAAAGGAGCCGATGTAACAGCCGCAATCAACAAAGCCACCAATACAGCTAAGAAGAACCTCGTCAAATTACCGATTTATAAAGGGACATTGACTCACGAAGTCGAAGGCAAGATGAGCGGGGCCAAGGTTCTGATTTTACCGGCCGCGCCGGGGACCGGATTAATTGCCGGCGGTGTAGTGCGCTCGTTACTCGAGGTCGCAGGTATCGAAAACGCCCTGTCTAAGTCGATTGGCTCAAATAATCGGATCAACGTCGCCTACGCCACGCTACAAGCGCTACAAAGTATGGTGCCGGCAGATAAATGGGTAAGTCGATCAGCTCAAAAAAAGGAAACTGCGGCTAAAAAGGTCGCTTCGAAGGTCAAATAGCCATGAAGTTTAACGAATTAACGCTATCAAAACAGCGCCAGGCCCGGCGAGTGGGACGAGGGATTAGCGCTGGTCGCCGACGAACGGCTGGCCGAGGTACAAAGGGCC
>DATCIS010000032.1:0-36959 GCA_036507655.1 Saccharimonadales bacterium (SeqCode) | reverse complement strand
CATCGTGACCCATCCTAGTCAGTCTGCTGACTGCTTCTGCGGTCTCCACCTGCCCTTTTGATGGAGTGATTTTGCCGGTTATCACTAACTTTAAGCTATCCTCGTTCTTAAATGGATTCTTGGCTCTCTCTAAGCTCTTCTGTCTAAGATACTCAATATTAAAGGGTGTATACAGAGGGGTTATCTTATCTTTATCTATGTAGTTTGCTATATGCTTAGCCAGAGTTTTGGAATTAGTTACCACCAGACTGGAAAGATTATCAATATCCTGAAGCATTTTTTCGCGGCCGAGTTCAAAAATATGCCGGTGATCAATATCGCCGTATTCACGCACAAACCAAACGTGCGGTAGGCGTTGATAATAAGCTGCTAGTGCCGCCCAAGGCGCGACGATAGTATTGGTCATTACAATATCAGGTTTTAATGAAGCAATAAGTTTCTCGATGGCAAAAACGGCTTTTGTGTTATAGAGGGCGTTTCTAAAAACATCTTCTGCCCGAGGTGAGGGGTTACGCTGCGACCAATTGGTGTAATAGATAGCGCTATATTCAAAACCGTGATTCTTTAATTCCTTGGCCAAATTTCTAATAGGACGTCGGATGATAAAATGCGGCTTAACCCAGCCCTTATTTGCCCAGTAAACAAACAGGTCTACCATAGACCTTTCGGCTCCGCTTAATTCGGAACTGTGTGACATAATCAGTACTTTAATTGGCTGGCTGCTCATAAACGCTTTACCTCCGCAAAACCTTTCTGGCAAAAAGGACTGTTTTCCAAGCCTTAGAACTAGTAATATTCTCGATGTCTTGCCGAAGTCGTTCGGCCATTTCTCTATTGTGCTCTATAGTCGCTTCCAGGCTTTCTAATGTTCCTAACAAGTTGGAGAAGTAAGGGAGAACATGCCGGAGCTCACGGCGAGGATTAGGTTGATTTATAGTTCTTTCCAACTCTCTAAAGAATGGCCGGTGGCAAGCTTCTTCTGATAGATTGCGCAAGGCCCTCTTTTTAGCTTGCCCGGCGAGTTTTTTAAAATCCTGGGGATTGCTGATAATTTTTTGTAGTACATCAGCTAAATCCTCAGGGTGTCCAGATTGATACAAAACGCCACTGCCCAACCTAAAGGCCTCCCTTGAGCTTCCAATATCTGCCGCGACGCAAATTAATCCCAGCTTCATAGCCTCGGTCAGGCTGCGGCCCAGGCTTTCATATTTGGAGGAGCGGACAAAAATATCATTTGGGCCAACTAGTTCGAAAGGTTCTGGATGGAAGCCGGCAAAAGTAACCTTTTTCTCTAGATTGTTTTGGGCAATAAAGGATTTAATTTCTTGAAAGTATTTATCTTCATTGGAATAGCTGGCTATAAAGATTGTTTCAAGTTTTAACTGCTGACGTTTTTCCAGTTCCGCTAAAGCTTTTACCAGCTCAAATTGATCTTTGGAGGGACGTACATGGGCGGCGATGTTAACTATTCTCGGTTTCTGCAGGCGAGAATTCAGACGCAGACCCTGTGGGTCAACATACGAATAGAACTGCTTGACATTTTCAAAGCCGATTTCATTTCGCAGATAAGCAGCGTTATCTTTAGAGTTGGCAAAAACTATATTCGAAAAAGCTCCTATGAAATCATAGTTATCGTGTAGATGGCTCCGGTGGAGAGTCAGGGTTTCTCTTGTGATCCAGATGTGTGGACTGTCAGTCATAGAAGCTGTCAGCGCCCCCCATGGGATGGTTAAGGTGTTGGTAATTACACAGTCAATCTTCTGCTGGGTTATTAGTTCGGCAATTCTTCTAACCGATATTAGATTAATGGAGCTCTCTAGGGGCGAATAAGGCCTCCCCCAATAAAAATATTTAATTGTCGTGGCCTCGACCCCAATTTGGTCCATCTTTTCCTCAAATTCACCTGGTCCTGGTACCACAACATGAACCCTGTACCCTTTCTTCTTAGCAGACTTTATTAGCTCTACTAAAGAAAGCTCGCCGCCACCTCGCAGGTTATCGGTGTGGGCTATAAATAATAGTTTCTTAGACATTGAGTAATTTTTTTAGAATAAAAACCAATTCGGTCAATCTCTCCAACACCTTATATAATATACTAGATTACCTCGAACCATAGATTAGGAACAGATGTCACAAGACAATCCATTCGCATCTGATTATTCATTGCAGGATAGCGAAATCGTCAAATCAAGAGGCTTAAAACTCGCAGAGCCTCCTAGATTTGCGAAGAAGTACGGATCGGAAAAGTCCTATGAACCCCTTAGCATAGAGCTCTGGGAGCAGCTGGTCCATAGGGGCGATGTCGTATGTGATGTCGGAGCCCATCACGGCATTTATAGCCTTGTGGCTGCTCACAGCGGGAAAACAGAGGCCGTCTACGCCTATGAACCGGCAAAAGAAAATATCGCTTTTTTAAGAAACAATGCCAGGCTTAATAAATTGGACAAGCAAATTACCGCTCGAAGTGTCGCATTATCAAATAAAGTTGGAGAGGTTCGATTACAAATTACCGAGGCATCAGACAACGCCAACATTAAAGGCCACCCAAACTCACCTACAATTAGAACTGTTAAGGTAAAGACCAGCACTTTGGATGCCGACTTTGCAAATTCAAAGTTAGATCTTATCAAAATTGATACCGACGGATACGAGCCTTACATTTTAGATGGTGCTGTAAAAACCTTCAAAAACAATCCTCAACTTAGAATGTTAATTGAAATTAACCCAAAGTGTTTAAAAAGAAACGGCTACGAACCTCTGATATTCCTGGAAAGGCTTAAGGGCTTGAGGTTTGAACTGTTCTTAATTGATGACATAAACAATAGCGTTTCGCAGATAACAAATCGCATGGCAGTTTGGCCCGAGATAGTATCGACACCTTTTTTCTACAATATCTTATGCTTGCCGTCAAAAGCAGGTAAGCATGTAAAAGATTTTAAAAGAATAGTCAGAAAAATGTTGGCAAATCAAGTAATCGCCGATGCCAGGCTTGATAAATTCTACTCCAAGACTTGGCGGCATCTAATGAAACCAACCTACAAGCAGTCAAATAGAAGTTAGAGTTATTTCAAATGGAGTTTGGTTGGTGCCCGGATCAGCCATTCTTTTTGGGGAAGCCCCTCGCATTTGACCTCCGCGAAGTTTTCTAGCTTTAGAAAAGTTATGGCTCTGTCTTTGCTAAAAAATCCCGCATCCACAAAATAACGGCCTTCAGGGAAGACATTGGCGATTGTAAAAGTCAGTTGTCTCCTGCCAGTATTTTTTAACTCAAACTTATCGTTATCTTGTTCGGTGGTATAAGCGTAAATTGTGTGAGCCTCTTCATTCTCTATTGTGATAGCGGCGACGGTATCCTCGGGCAACTTTCTGATAAGCCTAAATGGAAGATTAATAGTAATCTCCTTATCCTTAAGCGTAGCTTCAATTGAAGCGGGTTTGTAACCAGGTATCAGCCGTGCTTCGTCGGATTCGGTTATTTTTAGCTTCCTGCTCGGCGTCTCGTGTAGCTCTTCGCCTTTGTTGATTTCGTCATAGAGCTCTATGGCTTTTGAAGGAAGGTCTATTTTGATAAGTTTGGAATTGTCAATAACGGCTACCCTATCGCAAAATCTTTCTATCTGAACAGTGTCGTGGCTTACCAGAACAATAGTTCTGTTATTTTCTTTCAAGTCGTGGAATACCTCCATGCATTTTTGCCGGAAGTTCGAATCCCCAACCGCAAGCACCTCGTCAAGCAATAAAATATCTGACTGGGCGCGGATGGCGATAGAAAAAGCCAGTCTGACTTGCATCCCCGAGGAATAATTCTTGAGTTTTTGGTCCATGAATTTTTCCAGCTCGGCAAACTCAACAATGTCCTTATACATCGCGCGCATCTGCTTGCGGTTAAAACCAAGCAAGGCCCCGTTTAAATAGACGTTGTCGCGGCCGCTAAGCTCCGGGTTGAAGCCAACGCCCAACTCAATAAATGGTGTTAAGCTGCCGTTGATGGTAACCGTGCCTCGGGTTGGGGCATATATCCCGGCCAGCAACTTAAGCAATGTACTTTTACCACTGCCGTTGCGCCCGATAATTCCAAAGAATTCGCCTTTTTTTATCTCGAGCGAAATATCATCCAGTGCTCTTTGTGTTTCATAGGTCCTTTTACGATAAAAATTAACGAATGCGGACTTAAGGGAAGTATATTTCTCGTGCGGGAGCTTAAATGTCTTGCTTAGATTCTCGACCTTAATCGCTGTGTCATCCATCACACGTTCTCCGCGAAGTATTTAGCCTCGGCCTTAAAGAAGAGCAATCCTGCGATGAACACGGAAGCAATAATCGCAAATGGAATAAACCTGTACCAGCCGCTATTAAACACGCCGTAGGCGGTTATTGTCTCTTGTGTCACCGCCGAGTAGCGCATATCCTGTATTGCCTGGGCCATCGGGTTAAGGATTATAATCTTTTGCAGTGTCAGATGAGTAATTAAAGATAGTGGGTAAAGAATCGGGGTTAAGTAAAAACCGGCTTGGAGTATCACCTCCCAAATAAAACTGATGTCGCGGTACTTGACATAAAGCGCCGAAAGAAAAAGCGAAAGCCCTAGTGCAAAGATATAAATCTCAAGTAAAATTAGCGGCGCCCAGAGCAAGCTAGACGTAAATTCAACCTGATTAAAAACAGCGAATACGGCTACAACAATCAGGTTCAGTAGAAGGTTAATAACCGCTGATATACTGCTGGACAAAATTATGACCCAACGTGGAATGCGGATTTTCCTTATTAAACTGCCCCGGCCGACAATTGATGATAGTCCCTGGCTGGTTATTTCACTAAAAAAGCTCCAGAGCACGATGCCTAACAGAAGGTATACCGGAAAGTGCGGAAAGCCTTGGCCAATCTTTAGAAACTGTACAAAAACTACATAAAGTATCAAAAAAAGCAGCAGTGGCCTAAGCAAAGACCAGGCATAGCCCAGTACTGAGCCTTGGTAGCGCAGCTTAAAGTCCGTCCGGACGAGTTCTGCCAACAATGCCCGGTTCTTTTTGGAAAAATAATTTCCTATCATTTAACAGTTTATAGTTTACAGGTTGTTATGCTTCTCGAAAAAGGGTTTTCTCGTTCGGCCAAGCAAGGAAAACGTTAACTGCCACCGGCAGTTAACGGGTTACAGGTTACAGGTTAAAGAGTTATCTGTATTATAGGTTTGATGAAAACGAGCGTAGTGATACCTAATTGGAATGGGGCTAAGACAATTGCCGATTGCCTGAACTCTCTAGTTGCACAGACTCTGCCGTTGCAAATCATCGTTGTCGATAACGGTTCAATCGACCGCTCGGTTCAAATTATCAAAGAAAAATATCCACAAGTAGAGCTTATTACTTTGCCTAAGAATCGTGGGTTTGCCGGCGGCGTGAATGCCGGTATAAAACTTGCTTGGGAATCTGGCGCTAAGTATGTAGCGCTGCTTAATAACGATGCCGTAGCAGATAAGACTTGGCTTAAATCATTAGTGAGTATTATGGATTATCATCCCAAGGCTGGAATCGCGACTTCTAAAATACTGGACCGAAACGGCAATCAACTCGATAGCACGGGTGAGGCGTTTACGGTCTGGGGGCTCCCTTATCCACGGGGGCGGGGGGAGTCTGATTCAAAGAAATATGATAAGGAAACTTGGATTTTCGGAGCTTCCGGCGGGGCCAGCATATATAGGGTCAAGATGTTAAAAGAAATCGGTCTGTTTGACGAAGACTTTTTCGCTTACTACGAAGATGTTGACTTAAGCTTCCGAGCTCAATTAGCTGGGTGGGAAGTGGCATATGTACCCAAAGCCGTTGTATATCACGAAATTGGGGCTACGGGGGCTAAAGTTAAAGATTTTTATACATACCAAACGCTCAAAAACCTGCCGATGCTGATGTGGAAGAATGTGCCGCTGGGTTTACTGCCAAAGGTCTGGCCACGGTTTGAGCTGGCTTATTCAGCAATTGCCGTCAGGGCGCTATCGCGGGGCCAGTTCGGAGCGTTTTTTAAAGGCACGTTGATGTGGGGCATCCTTTGGCCAAAAAAACTGGTCCAGAGATATAGAATCCAAAAAAAACGCAAGGTATCAAACGATTATATTTGGAGCGTTATCACACACGATCTGCCTCCCAACGCCCCCAACCTGCGCAAGCTGCGCGACTTCTGGTGGAGGCTAAGGGGCAAAAATGCCTAGGCAGAAGCTGAGAGCTTCGTTTCGGGATCCGAGTGGTTATCTTTATCAAGATAGCTCAGGGCGGCTCATTAGATACGTCAGCCGGGCCTACGCGGCCGATTATGATTTTCTGATGAGCTCGGGCCTGTACCAAACTCTGCAAGAGCAGGGGCTAATGATTGCCCATAACGAAATTGATAAGAAATCCAAAGACTCTGATTGTTACAAACTACTCCAGCCGCAAATCGTGGAGTTTATTTCTTACCCCTATGAGTGGTCTTTCTCGCAGCTCAAGGATGCCGCCTTAACCACTATTAAAATCCAAAAGCTGGCGCTGGCACGTGGAATGGTACTAAAAGATGCTAGCGCTTACAACATTCAGTTCGTGAACGGCCGGCCAATGCTGATTGATACTTTGTCATTCGAGCTATACCAACTCAACGAACCGTGGGTGGCCTACCGCCAGTTTTGCCAGCATTTTTTGGCGCCACTGGCTTTGGCCGCTTATGTCGATATCCGATTGCTTAAGCTGCTGCGCGAATACATCGATGGTATACCGCTGGATTTGGCATCGTCGCTTTTGCCGGCTAAAACCAGATTTAAACCCGGCCTGTCGCTAAACATACATCTGCATGCCCGTTCACAGCGCAAATACGCCGATCCTAAAAAGTTCAAAAAACCAAAAGTGAGTTCACGCTCACTGCAAAATCTGGTTCACAGTTTGGAGACGGTGGTCGGCTCGCTCAAGTGGAAGCCGGCCAATACCGAATGGGGAGAATATTACACATTTACCAATTACAGTGATCCGGCTTTCAAAGCCAAAGCCACTATCGTTAGCAAAATGATAAAAAAAGCTAAACCGGCCAGCGTTTGGGACTTGGGTGCCAATACCGGTGAGTTCAGCCGTCTAGCTAGCCAGCAGGGGATATTTACCGTCGCCGCTGACGTTGACCCGGTAGCCGTAGAAAAAAATTATCTGCGAGTTAAACGACAGGCCGAATCATCGATTTTGCCGCTGCTGCTGGATTTAACCTCCCCCAGCCCCAATTTAGGTTGGGCCAGCCAGGAGCGTGAGTCTTTGGCTGAGCGCGGGCCAGCCTACCTCATTATGGCTCTAGCCTTAATCCATCACCTTGCGATATCAAACAACGTTCCGCTGGCTGAAGTAGCCAGATACTTTTCGAAGCTCGGCAAGTACCTGGTTATCGAGTTCGTGCCAAAAGAGGATTCCCAGGTTCAGAAATTACTGGTAAGCCGTAAGGATATCTTTGATAATTACAACCAATCGGGTTTCGAAGCAACCTTTAGCCAACATTATGATTTGATAGAATCTGCCAAGGTCAAAAATTCTAGGCGCACTATTTATTTATTTAAGGCAAAATAGTTAGATGGCACGGGTTGTTATTGATGCACGCGAGTCGGGAACCGGCACCGGCCGTTATGTTGATAAGCTAATTGAGAACTTACATAAGCTCCAGGCCGGCCGGCCGGCCGGCCGGCAGGAATTTGATTTTGTTGTGCTGAGTAAGCCATGGCGTGTCGAATATTTAAAAAAACTAGCGCCGGATTTTAAAATTATCGAATCCGATTTCAAAGAATTTACGTTTGCTGAGCAAACCGGCTTTTTAAAGCAGCTCAATAGCCTCAATGCTAACTTGGTGCATTTTACGATGACCCAGCAGCCGGTCTTGTACCGAGGCCGCAGCGTTACGACAATCCACGACTTAACCACAATCCGCTTTAGCAATCCGGCCAAAAATCCGGTTGTTTTTTGGGCCAAGCAACAGGTTTACAAACTGGTCATTAAAAGAGTTGCCCACAAATCAAAGCATATAATCGTGCCTTCCAAATTCGTAAAAAACGATGTCGCACAATATGCAAAAATCGCTACCAGCAAAATCAGCGTGACTTACGAGGCAGCCGATAAGATTACTGCGGCTCCAGCACCAATAAACACACTGGCAAATCAAAAATATATTATGTATGTTGGCCGCCCGCTGCCGCATAAGAACCTCAAACGTTTAATGGAAGCATATTCGATTATCCGAAATACCCGCGACAGCGTAAAACTGGTACTGGTCGGTAAGCACGACAAATTATACGAGCGTTACGCGCAGTGGGCCCAAAAAGAACACATCCAAGGTGTGGTATTTACCGGTTTTGCGTCCGAGGGCCGCCTAAGATGGCTTTACGAACACGCCACGGCCTATGTTTTTCCGTCAATCTCCGAAGGATTTGGTTTGCCAGGCCTGGAAGCTATGGCGCACGGCGCGCCGGTAATTTCTAGCAACTCCGCGTCTTTGCCGGAAATTTACGGTGACGCCGCTGAATATTTTAATCCGGAAAGCACACGCGATATGGTCCGAGTTATTGGCAACGTTCTGGAAAACCCGGCGCGCCGTACACAACTCAAAAGGCTTGGCGGCTTACAAGTCCGCATGTACTCCTGGCAAAAAATGGCCAAACAAACCCTGGAAATCTACCGAAAGGCCCTAAATACTTAACTTGTTAAGTATTTGTACCTGCGAGCGACCATCTAGTTTTCGATGTGTTTGGAGAAAACGGGTTGCGAGCTAGGCTTCTTCTACTTCTTCTGTTCTGTCTCCGTTGCCGGGTTTGAGGACGACGTGCCGTTCTCTCCCCTCCCCCACTGATTCTGTCTCTAGGCCGAAGTCCCCAGCCGCCTTATGAATAACCCGTCTCTCGGCTGGGCTCATCGGCGAAAGTTCTTTGGCTTTACCGCTATCGCGTACTTCCCTAAACCAGTCCTCTGCCCGGCCTAGCAGCCGCTCGGCACGGTTCTTTTTATAATCAGCAATGTCCACATTAACGCGGTTGTATTCAAAGTTCTGATTCTTGAGGGCTGTGCTTATCATGTACTGCAGTGCGCGCATGGTATCACCGCCTTGCCCAATCAAAAAACCATTCAGGTGCGTGGATGGCACATTGAGCTCGATTACCTCATGGTCCTCGGTAGTGGCATAAACATCGGTATTGAGACCAAAGAAAGACAGCAAATCCTCAAGATATTTCTTGGCGTATAAAATCGCCTCTTCAATATCGTCTTTGAGCTTAGCCTCCTCCGCCATTATCGCCTCCGCCTACGCTGGCGCTTCTTAGAGCGGGGTTGATTAGTCTGCGGTTTATTAGTCTCGGTGCTATAAGTCACTTTTATACCACTGGTATTTTTTTTGCCCTGCCTGCCGGCAGCCAGGTCTTTTTTGCTACTCGCCGCCGTGGCTTCTTCGACATCCTCTTTCAAAATCCGCCCCTGCTGCCAAATGGCGAACAAGCTACCGGTGAACCAGTAAAGCGGTAGCGCCGCTGGGAAGTTCAGTGAAATCACGAATACGAAAATCGGTAGGATGTACAGCGTCGAGCGGCCGACGGCCACATTGACTTCCTGCTGATCGGCCTGCTTGCCCTTGCCCGCCTCTTTTAAGATTTGCCGTAGTGAGCGCGCGTCCTGGCTTTTGGGCATCAGTTGGCGGCCTTGGAAAAATTGGGCTATAGCGCTGCCGAGTGCCAGCAATAGCGCGGGGAGATAAACGCCGTTCTGACCAACAGCGGTCTTATGCAAATCAATGGCGCCAAACAGCGTGGCGTCAAACTGTTTGATGTCTTCGACTAGAGTCTTCATCCAGCCTAAATCATGCAGCGGTGAATAAGAAAAACTGATAATTTGCTGCGGGTCTTTAATGACTTTGCTCAAGCCCAAGTAAAGTCCGATGAAAATTACCGCTTGCACGGCGATGATTCCGAGTGACGACAGCGGATTAACTTCGCGTTCCTTATAAAGCTCCATGGTTAGCGTCCGCTCTTTTTGTTTATCACCGGCGGCTTGGGCCTTAATTTTCTTAATCTCGGGCGCCAGCTGGCGAATGGCTTTGGCGTGATGCAGTTGCTTCTTAACCAATGGCCACATCAGAAGACGGATGATAATAGTGAAAATTATAATGGCCAAACCGAAGTTATGCCCCGGGATGAGGGCGTAGATCAGGACCAGCAAATTAAAAATCGGTTGGACGATAATAGTGGTAAACATGGTCAAACTCGGCTAGTTACTCCCGTTACTATAACACAGGCAGCTTTCGGTTATTTAAGGATAGTTGCTATACTTTAACCTGTGCCTAAGAGGACTTATCAGCCAAAAAAACGCCAACGCAGCCGCGAGCACGGCTTTATGAAACGCATGGCAACCAAGGCCGGCCGCAAAGTCTTGGCTCACCGGAGGCAAAAAGGCCGCGCCCGCCTAACCCATTAAAATGATTTCTAAAACTCATCGTTTCGAGGGCTCTCGTAGCCTGCGTTTTGTGTACCAGAAGGGGGTCACTTCGCGTGGGCCGCTTTTTTCTGTCAAAGCCGCCCCAAACCCCCGCCACAAGAGCTATCGGGCGGCTGTCGTGGTCAGCCGTAAAGTTCACAAATCGGCCGTAACCCGTAACCGTATGCGTCGTCGCCTGTATGAAATTATTAGAAATCTTGAAACCGATATCGACCGGCCTTACGATATCGTACTGACTGTTTTCAATGAGTCGCTGCTCGAGGAACCGCCACAGTCATTAGCCCGGCAAGTTAAGAAACAGCTTATGGCTACCGGCGTGCTAGCTCGTCACGAAAGCAAGTAGAATTCACTACATAAAGCCACAGTTCTGATAGACTTTTCCACGATTGGCCATAATTTTTCCACAAAATAACAGATGGAATATGCTCATGTGGATAAGTTTTACCTTAAGCCCGACTTCAGGCACCGGCGTTTGTAATTTTTCCTAAAT
This sequence comes from Saccharimonadales bacterium (SeqCode), assembly GCA_036507655.1. Taxonomy (GTDB): domain Bacteria; phylum Patescibacteriota; class Saccharimonadia; order Saccharimonadales; family UBA10212; genus 2-01-FULL-49-22. The sequence continues at coordinate 26,003 of DATCIS010000032.1, read as the reverse complement.
CTGTGGAAAAACCAGCGCGGTTTGGCTATAGTAAAGGCTAAATCGAACATAAATTGAGCTTTAGAGGGGTATGAATATAGATGCAACAAAAAGGTCTCTGGGAAGCGGTTTTGGGGGAAATCGAACTGTCTGTTTCCAGGGGCAATTTTGTGACTTGGTTTAAGAATACCCGAATCGTCCACTACAAAGACGACACCCTAACCGTCGGCGTACCCAACATTTTTGCCAAAACCCAAATGGAGCGGAAGTTCAACGATCTGGTTGTTAAGGTTTTGGCCAAAAACGGCGTTAAGCCAAAGTTGGTCGAGTATAAGATACACTCTAAAATTTCAACTAGTGACCGGCCCGGGGAGCTGGGGGTTCTAAAAAACCCCGGCAGCTCGTCAAACACGGCCACAGCTACCCAGGCAGCGCCTAGAAAAACCGCCATTGCCAATGTTACCCACGCTTACCGCCAAGGCCTTAACGAGCGCTATACATTTGATAACTTTGTGGTCGGAGCCAGCAACGAACTGGCCTATGCCGCCTGCCAAGCCATAACCCAAAAGCCGGGCACCAAATACAACCCGCTGTATATTTACGGCGGCGTTGGAGTGGGCAAGACCCACCTAATCCAGGCCGTCGGCAACAACATATTATCTGCCAAACCAGCAGCCCTGGTTGTCTATGCCTCGACCGAGCAGTTTGTCCAAGAGTTCGTCGATAGCTTGCGCATCAAGAAAAACACCAATGATTTTGCCGCCTACTACCGCAACGCCGATGTATTGATTGTCGACGATGTGCAGTTTTTGGCCGGCAAAGAAAGGGTGCAAGAAGAGTTCTTTCACACCTTCAATGCCCTTTACCAAGCCAACAAGCAAATCATTATGAGTTCAGACAAGCCTCCGAAGGATATACCGACGCTTGAAGACCGCCTGCGCTCGCGTTTTGCCTGGGGTATGACCATCGATATGCAAACGCCCGATTTTGAAACCCGCTGCGCGATTTTGCAAAGCAAGGCTAACTCACAGGGCATCAGCCTGCCTCAGACGGTTATTGAACTTCTGGCCACCCGGGTTCAAAGCAACGTCCGCGAACTCGAAGGCGCGCTGAATCAGGTATTAGCCTATTGCGAAATGCGCAATGTGGAGCCGGACATCCAAATCGTGACGGCTATGTTTGAGGGCGGTAGAAACCGGCCTAAGCACTTAAGCGCCCGGCAAATCATCGAGCGCACCGCTAAGCACTTCCAGATATCAATAGATGATATTTTGGGCCCTAAACGCGACAAAGACATCGTGGTCCCCCGCCAAATCGCCATGTATATGCTAAGATCCGAGCTTCACTTGAGCTTCCCTAAAATTGCCCGCGAGCTGGGGCGTAAAGACCACACCACCGCTATCCACTCCATAGACAAAATCGAAAAAGAGCTGAGTTATGAAGGCCAGATTAAACTGTCTGTTAATGAGTTAAAGGAGCGCCTTTATGCGTGAGTGTGGAGAAGCTGTGAAAAGCTTATGGATAAGGTTTGTAGAACTCGCTGGTTTACGCGCACAATCCACAAAAATCCTAAATTACTTAACAAGTCAAGTAATTTTTATACCCAGTTTCAGCACAACATCCACACACTTTAAGTTTTTCTTTACACAGACGATTGCCGATAGTTTTAATCTGTTTAATGATATTTTAAACCCATCTTCCCCAACACCAATTAATAAGACTATTATTTAAATAGGATTAATTATATGAAACTACAAGTCACACAAGAAAATCTATCCAAAGCCCTTAACACAGTCGCGCGCGTAGCAAACACCCGCAATACCCTGCCGATCCTAGCCAATGTACTTTTGCAAACAGCTGATAATCGCCTAAGTATATCCGCCACCAATTTAGATATAGCCATCACCCACCGTATAGGTTCTAAGATCGAAAAGACCGGCTCAATCACCGTCCCTGCCCGGCTGATGCAAGACTTTGTTGCTAGCTTGCCGGAGGGGGTTCTCAAACTTGAGCTGACCGATAATAAGCTTCATATAACCACCGACCAGTATAGATCAGCCATCAATGGTATAGCCGCCGACGACTTCCCTGTCATGCCGGCCATAACCGCCGGTAGCACCTGGAAGGCTGCCGCTGGTGATCTCAAAAAATCGCTTTCACAGGTTGTTTTTGCGGCTAGCAGCGATGACGCTAGGCCAGTGCTGACGGGAGTTTACTTTCACGCTTCCGGCGGCGAAGTGATGGCCGTGGCTACCGACAGCTACCGCTTAGCCGAGCGCAAGCTGGCTAAAAATAAAGCCTCGGTTAGTTTTTTGGTGCCTGCCAGCGCGGCCAATGATTTGCTGCGTATAATTTCCGATACTGATAAAGAAGTTGTAGTGACACATGACGACCAACAGGTGCTGTTTCAAGTCGGTGACATAACGCTCGTAGCCCGTTTAATCGAAGGCAACTACCCGGACTACCGTAAACTGATTCCAAACAAGTTCGGTACGGTTGCTAAACTATCACGAGGTGACTTCTTAAACATCGCTAAAGTCTCGGCCCTGTTTGCCCGCGAGGCCGCCGGCAGTATAACCATCAAGGTTGATGGCAAAAAAGTCAGCATCAACGCTATTGCTTCGCAGCTGGGCGAAAATACCGCTGCCGCCGATGCCGAAGTTAAAGGTAGTGGCGAAGTGACGCTAAACTCGCGCTACCTAATCGATGCCCTAAACGCTTTTTCCGGTAATCTAGTTGAGTTTTGTTTTAACGGCAAGCTCGAGCCCTGCATCATCCGGAGCGGAGATGATTCTAAATATCTTCATTTAATAATGCCGCTCCGGAGCTGAGAGCTTAGAGCCTAGAGTCCAGAGCTCAAACATGGCTACACAATCATTTAAAGATTTGATAGTTTGGCAAAAAGCCAAAGTTCTTTACATTGAAATTCACGAATCTTTTAAGGATATAAAGGACTTTTCTTTTCGTGATCAAATTCTACGCGCAGCTTTATCAATCCCGAACAATATTGCGGAAGGGTATGCTCGGCGTAGCGATAAGGCATTTAAGAACTTCCTGTTTATAGGTAAGGGTTCTTTAGCTGAGGTTGAGTCTATGCTTTTGATCGCTCCTGACTTAGGTCATATAGCACAAGAGGAGCAGGCAAAACTACTAAGCTTAACCGACGAAGTCTCTAGACTCCTGATGGGTTTTATAAAGAAGCTCCCAGCTAAGGACTCTTAGCTCGGGACTCGCTTATGATTGATTCTATCCGCTTGCAGCGCTTCCGCTCATACTCAGACGATAGTTTCGAATTTGATAGTGGCGTCAACATCGTCATAGGGCCTAACGCCAGCGGTAAAACCAATTTGCTCGAAGCTATTTTAGTTTTGGCATCCGGTAAATCATTCCGGGCAAAAGATACTGAGCTTGTTAAATTTGCCGCTTCTTGGGCACGGCTAGACGGTTATTTTGGCTCTCAGGAGAGAATCGTCAGACTGGTCAGAGAAAATGGTAAGGCGCTCAAATCCTTCAATATAGGCGGCAAGCCATTTAAACGTCTAAGTTTGGAGAAAACTGAGCCAACTGTATTATTTGAGCCGAGCCACCTGCAACTAATCAGTCGCGGGCCAGACTTTAGGCGTGAGTATTTCGACGATGTCTTGGAACGGACACAAGCCGGCTTTAAAAGTCTGTCTAATAATTATCGGCGTGCGCTGGCGCAGCGTAATGCTCTACTAAAACAAAATCCTTCATCTGCCAAAAAACAGCTTTTCGCATGGAATATTCGACTCAGTGAGTTAGGCGCACAAATTGCCCAATCCCGTAAAGAACTTGTCGAAGGCATCAACAAAAACATAGGTAAAAGCTATAGCCAGATTGCCAACAAGCGTTTCAAGGTCGAGCTGGTGTATGACTCTCCGTTTGATATCGCAAATTATTCAAGTAAGTTACTTTCAAAGCTCGAAGCTGCGGAACTGTCGGATTTCGAGCGCGGCTTTACGGCTTACGGCCCGCACCGCGAAGACTTTGTGCTGTATCTCAACAAACAACCAACCCAAACTACGGCCTCGCGCGGTGAAATCCGTAGCCTGCTAATCGCTTTAAAGATTTTTGAACTCGGTTTAATCGAAAAAGTCCGCGGCGCCAAACCGATATTTCTGCTCGACGACGTTTTTTCCGAACTCGATGGAGCCCGCCGCCACCACCTGGTAGACCATCTCAAAAACCAACAGACAATTATAACAACTACCGACGCCGACACCGTTCTCGAATACTTCTCCGGGCGCCACAATCTTATAACACTGGGCTAGCGCCTGGCTAACTGCTAACAGCTGTCAGCTATGAGCTATTATTCCCACAACCTTATACCCCTACAGAAAACAAAGTCAACCTCGCACGCTATAGAGATGTGTAAACTGGGATGGTAGCCTCATATTTGTCTTGAGGGATTTTTAGAATAATCTTGTCAAAGTATGTCGATCTATCGATTTCAACTGTCAACTGCTTGTCCGGCTGCCTTATTTTAAGGGTTAATGATATATTGCCATTCATTGCTATGGTCGGGACCCCTACAATCTCAACCCTTTTCACTTTAGGGTTTATGGTTGATTGAATGTAATCAGCTAAAGTGTTGACTACTGTATAGTATTGCTGCGTCAACAGGATGCTTCTTAATTCAGCCGTATTGCTTATTGATATATCTACTCTATCTGGGTCTGGTTCTTCAAGGGGGGATTTATTGGTTACAGTAATAAGTACAAACACCGCTATTATTGATACGACTAAAAACGCAGCGAGTATTATTAATCGTTTTTTAGACATACGCCTCCTTAGTTTGGCAATTCACTCCATAATTTATCAATCAATGTTACTAAACCAGGATCGCGGCAGTTTTCATAGCCTCCGGGCTGTTTTATACCATTTACTATGCATCCCCTATCTATGTGCAAGTGAGGCGTACCTCCCCAACATCTTGAGCCGAACGAACTGCGTGCTACTTCGGCAATCTTCTGCCCGGCTCTAACTATATCGCCTTGTCGAACAAGCGGATTTTGTAAATGGCCATACCAATATTGATAACCGTCTAGAGAGGATGCCAGATTAATGCTTGAGCAACCAGGTACTCCGCCATATGCAGGATTGACTCTACCTATTTCACCGTCAGTTATGGCATAGACCGGCGCCCCATCGATATTCGGGCGGATAATGTCGGCTGCTGGCGAGCCATCCCAGTGGCAAGTAAATTTTCCGCAAGGCAAATTATAGCCTGCGCTCTTTGTTTGAGGGCCAACCGGGAAAGCATATCCATCAGTATTGACAGTACCCGGCGGACTACTACCTGGCGTACAAAGATTGTTAGCCGGATCACTGCCCTCAGGCAGCGATCCTAGGATTCTTTTCATTATGTCCATTATGAATTTTATATAGCCCACTGTATCGTTATTGTCGGATGGGGGAGCGTAGGTTCTCATGACCTGAGCTATGGTTGTGTCATTGGAAGGCGGTCCTAAATAGAGAGGCCCGCTAATAAGCTCAAAGATTGCTTTTAGACCATCTTGATAGCCGCTATAGCTATTAAATCCAGTACCGTCACCACTGTCGCCTCTTATGTTCCCGACATTATACTTCGGCGGGTTCGCGTAACCGGCGGTTCCTAAGCTAGTCTCTTTTTGGGTGATTGCCAGAACTAAAACCGGGTTGACATTATATTGTTGTCCATAACCGACATAAGCCGAAGCTAGATTTATCAATGGAGAATCTGGCCTAGTTGTTGATATATAATCTTTGATATATTGAGCCAACGTAGCCGTATCGGCTACTTTCGGGAAAAAGGGCCCATATAAAGGCCCGCTGCCCCCAGGTCCGCCAAGACAAAATAGGGAGTCATCAGGAGTTGATTGCCCGATCTTGTACCAAACAGAGTCGTTATAGATGCTGTGGAGTTCGGACTGGCTAATGGCTACAGCCAGGCCCGGGCTAACAGATGTGAAACCGAAAAACAAAGCGATGCTTGGGAACATTAACTGCATCGCCTTATATTTTAGAAACAATACTTTCTTCATCATGCAGCCTACTGCACTTTTATGCTTATTGTGTTGCCAGCGTTAGGCGGGTCGCGATATTTAACCCGGATCTCACCATTAAACGGCACACAGTTGTCAGAGCAAGCGGCAAAGTATTGGTGCACGCAGTCGTTAGGAACACCCACGCTGCAAAACTGAGTGAATTGACTTACGCAATCCGGGCGCGACAGACCCTGCGCGGAATTTCTTATGAGGTCTAAATATCTTGCCACGTTAGGGTTAGAAACATCGCCCGGGCTTTGGTCAACTGTGCTATTGCAACTACCGGTGCCAACGCTAATTCCGCCAGTGCTTCCGCTTGTTGAGTTGGCATCGGCTTGTTCCTCAGGAGTCAGAACATCGTCGGTGAATACGGCGCCGGCGCTACCAACTGCCGCTTGGATCAGCAGACAGCGGTTTGTGCCGTACGGGCTGATTTGTGCCAGCTTGGAACCAGGCGGCGGCTTTCTATTGGTAGGCATGAAAGTAATCGGGTCGCGGCTCTCTTCGCTGCCGGCGTACTCATTCCATGCCAAGGTTAGATTAGGACTTCCGGGCTCGGTAGTACAGTTAGTATTCCAATATGTTTCCGGGTCGCCGTTAAACTCGCTGAAGGCCGGGTCATCGAGTGGGTAGCCGTATTGCAAAACACCGAACGGATCTTTAAATACTTGGGTTGTGGCTGCACCAGCTTGGCCACCAAAACTCAACAAATTAGAGAAGACCCCGAAGATTTTATTAATTGGGTTGGTGGCAAAGAACGACCGAATCCTAAATGTGGCATCTTGGGAATTCGATGGTAATGCCAACGCTAGCTTAGAGACGGGCGAATATTTACTTTCGGTGTCCAACATCCGGGCGAATATAGACTGATTTTTATACTCTGCCAGCTTGTTTTGTTCATGGTAGTAGAGGTTTTCGGCTAATTGCTGCTCGGTTAAAGCCACTCCGCCGAGCCCGTGATTGGCAAATTCGTTTCCTGATATATCAGCGCCGCCAGCCATCAGGTCAAACGTTCGGCCACCGCTCATATCGCCGGAAATTAGGTTGGCGTTTATCTCCAAAATATCGGCAAAGAATCCTCCAAGTGCCCCTGCCAGCGTACTAACCAGCGGATTTATTAAATCTAATAGTGCGCTTACAAATGGTCCTATGAGTGCCTTCAGAGCGTCGCAAAGAGGATTTTTAATTTCTTTTCCAAAGAGCGTTATTATCGGCTTGCATCCCAGGAACCTCTCTACAGCACCAATCAGTACATCAATCGCAGTGCCAACCGCGCCATTTATTAAGTCAGCGGCTTTAACCAGGGCCACCCAGATAGGGCCTAGAGCATCAGTGATACTCTTGAGGCTTGCCAGTCTTGTTCTGGAGCGCAAATCGAACTCATCACAGGTTAACTGGCCTGCCTTGACGGGGTACTCTACCCCATCGTTATTCTTGCATAGGTAGGTAGTGGTTGTCGGGGTGGCTTGCTGGGCGCTTACGTGGGGCGAAAACACATCTGCAATTGGGCTATAAAACTTAGTTTTTTCTCCGGTGCTGCTAAGTAAGGCTCCATAAAGCGGTGTCTGTTCTGCGCCAGCGTTTCCACCGATTTGGTTCTCGCCTTCGCCTGGAATAGTGTGATCGCCGGGTCCAAGCGAGTCCACAAATGTACCCAAAATCTCAGCATCGACATTACCTTCTTTCAATTCGTCGGCATCTATCCGATACATTGTATAGAGCTGAACCATGCTGGTAGAGTTAGAAATATAAACCAGCTTAGGTATCAGTTCCGGGAGCTTATTGACAATGTCGACAATCTGGGCGGCCAAAATCATCTGCCCGATTACCGGTATGGCATTGCTAGACTTTTCAGCTACAAAACTAGCGGCCACCCGGAGCCTGCCGTTGCCTGCATCCTTACTTTTGGTGCCCGTGATTCTTTCAATGATTGAGCCGGCTAAATATCTTGAAAAACCGTTTTTATAAATATCGTCGTAAACTTGCCGAAGCTTGACGGGGTCGCTATCGAACTGGCTGGCTAACACCCTAAGCAGCTCAGCCCGGATTTTGTTTCGCTCAGTGTCGCTTAAAGGTTCTCCGCCATCGGTACAGCCGCCGGTGCAGCCGCTGACAGTTGCTTGATAGGGTCCGGGTTTCGTATCGAGTATGTCGTTACAAAGACCGGGTGTAAGAATACAATCAACCATTAGGCCGAATATCTGGGCCCGCGGCTTAAGTACCCTGTCAGACAGATACATTTTGTAAGCCCGCTTCTTATCGTCTTTCCAGTCGGCAAAATTATCCCGCAACTTACAGCCGATAATACATCTTTTAATACCGTATTTATTTTCCAGCAACCTGCCGACCTTGATGCGGTACATTGCTTTTTTATAGAGGCTTTCATCAGCCAGTGCCAGCCGAAAGGCTTGCCGTACCTCATTGCGGGTAGCCGAAGTCATAACTCCTTCGTTTATTAGAATTTCATCAATCGTGGCGGAGCCGTTTATAAAGTTATTTCTAAGCGCTACCCCAACTGATTGTTTTTTAAACTGAAGTTCGTAGCTATTAACGCCGCCGGCTCTGTTGACCTTAACTCGGATTCCGTACTTTTCCCATAGTTTATCCTCCAGCCTACCGTTGCTCCATCCGCGGTACAGCCTTGTAACCAACGAATCACCGGCTGTAAACGGGTTACAAGAACTGTCGATTTGTTTTTTGCAGGTTCCCAGCCTGATTTTCTTTTTGAGGTAGTTGCTGTATAGGCGGTCAACTTCTTTCTCCATAGAGTTCTCAGCCGTCGCATAGAAGCGATCCTGCAAATTATTTACGATGTGCAGGATTTTGAGAGGGATTAGGGAAATGAACAGGGCTATGGCGGCTGTGACAAGGACTGCCAGCAACCCGCCGCCAAACAAAACTTTACGGCGCCGGGTTCTAAGCAGTCCGCGGAACCGTGAAGGCCTGTGAGCGCCCTGTCCGGTATAGCCGCTGCCAACAATGTCTTCGTGCGGTTGGGTAGGTTTCTCGGCATTTTTGAGCTCTTTGGGATCTTTGGTCCGCTCATCAATGGCTTTTTCTTCATCAGGGTTTATACCACTAGTGCGCCTCAGGCTGTCGTTGCTTGGCGGTGAACTGCCACTGGTCCGCTCTTTTTGGTCTAATTGTTCGGGGTCGTATACTGCTGGCATCTTACTTCTCTTGATACTTAGACTTTAGGCTCAGGGGTTATTGGTTGGGCTGATTGGGAGTTGGCTGGGATGAGTTGCCCTGCTTCGGGATGGGCGTTAGGTGCTATCGGCGTTTGGTCTCGTAAGTCGATCCCGCCTTGGACTTGAGCCGGCTCGCCTGGTGCCGCCGCAACATTAGTGACTATCAAATTTTCTTCTGTGGGGCTGGCGATTACCTGTAAGTGCACGTGATTTTGGCCGGCAAAGAACAGGCCCTGGCCTATCGGGAACTGGCTAAGGCGATTTTTTTCTTCACTGGTTAGCTTAAATACATCGGCCAGCACATCAACGGCCGTGGATGACTGCTTCATCAGAAACTGCATGCTGGCATTGGCCACAATTGCCCGTCCCATTCTAGATGCCATAAAATCTTCAACGTCCTGGCTGATGGTGGTTATACCAAGATTATATTTACGTGCCCGTTTGGCTAGCGAGAACAAAAAGTTGGCGCTGTCTTCGTAGCGCATCAGCTGCCAGGCCTCGTCAACAATCAAAATCCGCCGCCTTTTGTCGGTTTTGGTCTTATTCCATATGTAATTCAAAACTATATACATGGCCACTGGCCTAAGCTCGTCCTCAAGATCACGAATGTTGAATATCACCATCGGATTATTAACATTGACATTGCTCTGCTGGCTAAAGATTCCGGCAAATGTGCCGCTGGTGTATTTACGCAATCGTTGAGCTAACTGTGGCCCAGTGCCGCCCATATGCAGCAGCGTGTCATAAAGATCGTTAACTGTCGGCGGCGTAGCACCGTGAGTCAAAGGATCATTGGTAATACCGGCTTTGGCATAAGTTTCGATTAAAGCCGCATCTAAATCAGCTTCCTCAGCCGGGTTAAGAGCCGGTAGGACGGTAGTACCACCACTTTGCTGCACTTGCGCTTGGGCGCCACCCATCATTAACCGCAGTAAGCCGTGCAGGGTGATAAGGTTAGAACGCAAAGCATTATCGGCCTCCTCGGCATCGACAACCTGAGGCAGGTCAAACGGGTTAATCCGCGTTTCAGAGTTGAGGCTTAAACGCACATAAGCCCCGCCGACTGCATCAGCCATTTTCTGGTATTCGTTTTCCGGATCGATAATAAAAATTTCGGTGCCGAACATCATTGAACGCAACGCTTCCAACTTGACTGTAAAACTCTTACCGGCCCCAGACTTGGCAAACACCACACTGTTGCCATTCTCGAGCGAGAAACGGTCAAAAATTACTAAACCGGAATTGTGCATATTAATACCATAGAGAATGCCGTTTTCCTGGCTAAGATCGGCCGAGGTAAACGGAAAGCTGGTGCCAATGGCGCCGGTGTTCATATTGCGGTATATCTGCAGCTGGTCAACAAATTGCGGGATTACGCTGTTTAACCCCTGTTCTTGCTGGGCGGTGGCAGCTTTGGAATAGACCAGTTGCTGGCCGAGCAAAGACTCAACCCTATGCCCGATGACATTAAGCTCATCCAGCGAGTTAGCGTAAATCGTGAAATAAAAGCCGAAGCGGAAGAAGCGTTCCTCGCCAACCTGGAGCTTGTCGCGTATCTCTTCAGCGTCCAAAATGGCCGCTTGTTTGCCCGGGTCACGTACCCGGCCTTTCTCAGCGTCAATCTGAATGCCGGCTTCCAGCTGGGAGACTTTTTTGCGTAGGTTATTAAGCATGACTTCAGTCCGCACCGGCTGGATTATCATCGATAGATCAATGATTTCATCAATATTGATAAGCCCCGAAAGCCAACCGGTATAGACTTGCCTGGGGTAGCCATAGACATAGTAAGTGCGGGCAAAACGAGTACCAAGCTGGAAATAGTTGCCGGCAAACTCGATCGAGCTGGGAGCGATAAAATCACGTAGGGCGGTTACCCCTTTTTGGAAGACGGCGCTAACCTCGCCGGCCTCGCGCTTCTCCTGGGCCTGCACCGGATCAACCGGCGGCTGTGGCGGCGGCTTTTTACCAAACAACCCCATCAAGTGGGACCCCCAATGACCGGTTCGCTGGCCCCGGCTTTTTCGATAACCTGAGCAGATATGTCTTCAAATTTTCCAAGATGCTGGTGGGTGGCGGTGTCTGGGTTATAGACATTGTAGTAGAGTTCAATCAGTTCCTGAGTATCTAGCGGTAAGCTTTGCACGCTGCATTGTTGCAGACCTTCGATTACCGCCTGCACGCGGTTGCGTAGCTGGGTTTTAGCCTCTTCCAGCACTTTTTCATCAATAACTACATGGGGTGTTTTATCTTTGCTGCTGAATAAGTCCGCCATGCCGGTGAAAAATCCGGTGCTTTGTTTGATTGTGCTTCGGACGTTCTGGTTCGGGTCAGGATAGCTAATGACAACATAGAATTGCTTATCCATGATGTTTGTTTGCTGAGCTATGGCATCTAGAAAGCCTATGTAATCCTCCATTAAAAGCGCCAACAACATGTTGTCTTGCTCAGAGCGGATTTTGTCCAGCTTTTTTAAATAGGGTTTTAAATCCACTTTTTCGCTGCGCATAAAAATCTGGATTGGGAAATTCAGTGAGTTTAAGAACCCCTGATAGGCAAACTCCACGGCTTCGCGTTCCTGGGGGCTCATCAAATCGAAATTAATGGCTTTGCACATAACCACAGCCCGGAACGTGCCATCGCTCATAATCACAATGCCGTCACGCACCTCGGCAATCTGAAGCGTGTTTTGGGTGCTGTTAGGGTTTGATGGCGGGTTCGTGGCTGGTGCTGCTTGTGGACTCATGCTTTTTCCACCCCTTGGTTTTAGTGGCTCTCTAATGAAACGAAATTACGACTTCACTAGGGCTAACCTGTTCAACTTTTGGTTGTCGGTTGGCCAGTTTTTGGATTGAGGCCACACTTAAATCATTACCACTTTGGGCTAGTTCCAGTTTAGCAGCTGTTTGAGCGGCTGTCACCTCTGGTTTAGGCGGTGTTGCCGGCGGCGCTTTTTGGGGTTTAGGCGCGGGGTGCTGGCTGCGGAAAGCCTTTTCTGCCTCTTGGAGTTTGATGCTCAGTACGTCTTTGTCTTTAGGGATATGGTAGGCCGGATGAGGTTTAGGAACTTCAGTCGCGCTTTTCCGCACCTCCTTAAGCTTATCGGCCATTTTCTGCTTGCGCTCAACGTCTTTAATCCGTAGTAGATCCCAAAAATGGCGTCCAGTCGGGTTATTTTGCTCATCAAAAATGTCATCATCTGGCCGGATATCTGTGGTGGCTGACTCTGTTTGAGGTAAATTTGATACTCCAATCAAACGGTCCGACTCACCGGCTTCTTCCTCCTCCAAATAACCTGGCACATGGCTCAGATTAACATTAACGTTTTTGACGGCCCAGCCTCTTGTATCCATCGTCGTGGCCAGGGCTTTAAGCCGGCTTATTACCTCACTTTGACTGAGGTCTTTTACGAGTGCTCGCTCGGGTTTTTTTGGCGCGGTGATAGTTACCAACTGTTTAATGCCGCCTTGGTCCCAGATGCGCCGTTTTGGCTTTAGAAAGAAACGCACACGCGAAAGAAGCCAAACTTCAGTCGGTTGCTCGCGGCCCAGCGGTGAAGCCAATAGACCAAAAAGTAGCATAGGCATAGCAAAAATCAGCATCAAAGCCCACCGGAAATAACCAAGCTCGGTAGTAACCAGCAGTTTAAAATTGATAAAAGCCAAGAAGCCGGCAATCAGGGCGTATATAAAACCTTTGAGCGTTAGCGGCCCAACCAGTTTATCTTCGGCTTCAATGTCTTGTATAACCTTATAAACTGCCATTAGCTATTAGTATCTGATACATAAGCGTGATTGACAATAGAACGCTTTTAGGCAGCTGGTGGAGTCGGTGTCGGCGGTTCTGGCGGGCGGGCTCGTCTTTCCTGCGGAAGAACTACTCCCCCTTCAGAAACCTGATCACCGGGCTGAAGCGTAACTACTCTTGGCTCTCGGTGAATACGGATTTCTCCACCCTCCGTCGGCACAGTTCTAATCACCGGCGTAACAGCGGCTCCGGCTGCTGCGCCACGCGCAGCTTGGGAAGTTCCTAATATGTCATCTAGGGTGTCGTGGCGGATAGCACTCATGGCGTCATTAATGGCACCGCGGGCACTCTGCTCACCACCCATCAACGGCGTTATTTGGAAGATACCTGATCCACCAGGCAGGCTCTTGGCTTCATCAAGCATTGTGGCCAGTTTGCCTGCCGCTCTGGTTTTACCGGCCTGGGCTTGTCGCGCAATTTCTTTATATGTGGATGGATGAACCCTCTGTAAATCGGCCACACTCATCTTATTAAGTACGTTCTCGAGACGGACATCATCATCTTCAGGGCCACCCCCGACCGGCAGCTCAAAGGGCTGCCAGTCAGGTCGCGCTTGGGCAACTTTAGCATAACGTTCAGGCGAGGCGTGTAATGTGTCGCTCCATTCCTGAGTTTTAAATATATCTTTGCCTGCGTCCTTACCGCTCTTCAATGTTCTTATCTCCGGGTCATCCATCTCTAACCACGAACTAGAATCTATCATAAAATTATAGCCCGCTCTTCGCCTGTAGGCATCATCACTGGTGACAAAATTTTCCATAACGTACTTTTTAGCATCTTTGACGCTACCGGTTCTAGCCAGCACTTCTTTATAGGCATTGTTTATGCGGTACTGCTCGGCATCTACTAACTCTTGTTTATACTCCGCGCCCTTCTTTAATAGCTCCAAGTTCTGCCGTCGAAGCGGGATAGGGTTGCCAGCAGCTGTACGCAGTATGCCACGTTTGAGCGCACCTCGAAAACCCGGCTGGGTCATTTGATAGCGCTGGGCTATATTACCCCTGGCCCGATTAGCCAGAGTAGCCAGCTGTTCCTTGCCCGGTGTTTGAACTCTCGACCCTGCTCTTTCTAAAGCGCCGCCTGTCATCTGCATTAGTGTACCACCCCAACGGAAAGTTTTGGGTAAGATAAGCAGCGGCCCAAAAAAGCCAACCATTACCACAAATAGCCCAATAAAACCACCCCCGGTAGCCGGCCCGGCAACATAAGCAAAAATCCGCCCGGCTTCAATCAGCAAAACTATTATTGGGAACATAAGCAACACCCTCAAAAAATTGTCCCACCACATTTTCCAGTAGCGCTCGGTGTTTGGCAGTACCCATAGAAGCAGGGCTACAGGAGCGATCAGCAGTAAAGCGATGATTAAAACTTTACGAAAGACCAGCACGGCTAATCCTATAAGTAAGGCTATTATGGCTCCAAAAAGAGCCAGCAGTAATGCCGGCAGGGCGGCCACAGCCAGCCCAATAAGCGTAATGAGGGCCAACCAGCTTACAGGGGCAGCTACCTTATCGCCTACCCCTGCATTTCCTAGCAGCCAATTAAGATTATTGATCTCGCCGGGGAATATTGTCCCTAGGAGGCTATCCAGCCCTTCCCCGATGTCATCTACCAAATTAACTACCCACGAAAATAGATAAAAGGAAATTTGTATAAGTATTACAGCTGCAACTAATCGGGGGAGCAATTTACGAAGTGTGTAGGCATCTATCGGGCCAATGCTGGCCGCCTGGGCAAAAACGGCAATCAGCATAACAATAACTAGCAGCGCGCTAACGATGTTCTTTATAGCATCCCACGCCGGCTTAATACCTGATGTATCCGTGATTTTGCCCTCGCATGTGGCATTTGGCGATGTGGGCGAAGCATCTACCTTAAAACATAGCTGATCCTTGAATAGATCAATAAGTAAATTGGCCCCCTCGGCGGCAATGTTAAACAGAGGGCACAACATCCAGGTTAAGGGGTTGCTCCATTTAGCCTCGCAAGTCTCGTTGGGGCCGGCTGCTGCAGCAGGCTTGGTGCATACAAGACCGGTTCCAGGGTTACCGGTACAGGTGCATGTCGGATCACTTGGCCCAGGCGTACATGGCACTGTCCCTCCAGGCGGCGGGGTGGTGCTTGTATTAACTACCACTGTGATAGTTGCCCGGTTAAGAAATGCATCAGCATTACCAGCACACGTCTGGCTAGTGTCGTTTTTGTAGTTAATGGTAATAAACCCTGTATAACTTTGGCCTGACCCTTGCAATGTTATGCCGGTGGTCGGTGTCGTCTGAGCGCAAATAAAGCTGACGTTACCAGCCGTTTTCAAATTCATATTGTTGTCGCACGGGACAGTATCAGTAAAAGTAAACTGTTGTCCGGCAATAGTTACTTGTATGGTTTGGGGCTTGTTTGTACCGCTACAGTTCTGTAAGGCGGTTATTGTGTAAGTTGGACTGGTAAAACTGGCATCATTAACAGGTGCGGCCAGGGCTTTTTGCGAAAATAAAAAAACACCAAACAAGGTCAATACAAAAAAGCTAAGCCCAAGTACAATTTTTTGTTTGATACTCATCTTTATTTATATATGTCTTCATCTGAAATATATCATAAGCAATATAAAAAGAATAGCTGCCAAGCATTAGCAAATTTATGTTATAGTGCTGTTGAAAGAAGAAACTAAAAACACCTTATGGTCGACCCAACCAACCCAATAGTCCAAGATATACAAGTAGTCGTTAACTTTTTGAGCGCCGGCGTGGGTATAGTGGTGGTTGGTGTGATAATCCTCGGTGGTATCCAGTACTCGCTGGCCGGTGATAACCCTCAAGCCGTTGGCGCTGCCAAACAAAGGATTATTAACGGCCTGATTGCGTTACTGGCATTCCTGCTGACATTTGCCTTTGTACAATGGTTAGTTCCGGGAGGCGTATTCTGAATGATTTTGCCACTTTTCGCTTTTATCAAGTCGGTACCAGTGGTTTTTGCTGCTTGCTCTGGTAACAATCTGTTTTTTTTCTTACCACCTTGGTACAAATACTTGCTCCCAGACAAAATGAATCCCACGAGTTGTTCCCTGACTGATGCTTTTCAATTTCCTAATGATATTTGGCTAATTGGGATTGCTGTTTTAGAGATGCTGCTCCGTCTTGCCGGGCTGGCGGCAGTGGTTGCTATCATTTTCTCGGGGGTACGCTATATGTTTGCGGGAGGCAATGTTGAAAAAGCCGTCTCGGCCAGAAGAGCTCTTGTCAATTCCTTTATTGGTCTGGGGGTTGCGCTTGTGGCCGCCGGATTTGTGGCATTTATTGGCAATAGGCTCGGGGGTTAAAAAATGCACGTATACTTATTCGGGGTTTTAGCGCAACTACTGAGCGGTAGTGAACTGCCTCAAGTAAAAGCCGACCAACCTACTCTAACGACCATTCTAACCATCGTGTTTACCTTTATCGGCGGTATCGCACTACTACTATTTGTTATCGCTGGTTTACGATATGTGACGGCTCAAGGTGATCCGCAAAAAATCGCTCAAGCCAAAAATCAACTACTCTACACAGCCATTGGTCTGGTACTGGCCGCTTCGGCTGCCGCCATAGTTAACTTTGTCATAGGACGGGCATGAACCGATTACTAAGCTTGATAACTTCAGGCGCATTGTCGTTGATTTTTTTACTCGTGCCTGTGTTCAAAACGACCTCGGCTTTTGACCTGTTCGGTAAAAGCTGCACCGGCCAAGCTGCTAGCAGCCCGGCTTGCCAACAGGCAGCACAACAGGGTACAAATGACCCACTTTCCGGCCCGGGCGGGCTTATTAATACTGCCGCGAACATCGTTGCGCTGATTACTGGCATTGCCGCCGTTATTATGATTATCCTCGGCGGCTTTATGTACATTACAGCTGCTGGTAACGTCGAAAGGGCGGCTGCCGGGCGGCGCAGAATAGTCTATTCTTTGGTTGCCGTGATAATCGTCGCTTTAGCGTGGACACTTACATCCTTTATAACTGATAGATTTATACAGTAGAATAGAAAGGACTACCATATGAAAAAAATCAAAAATTTACTGATTCTGGCAGTCACATCTTTGGCCTTGATATTTAATTTGGCTCCGAATTTGGCCTATGCTCAGAACCCAGCTAAAGGCGCTATTCAGTGTGGCGTTAATGCCGGCGCTGGACAAACTGGCTGCGCCCCTGATCCAAATGCTACGTCGAGTCTGAACACGACCATATCCAGAGTAATCAATATATTGTCGATTGTAGTTGGAATTGTGGCAGTGATTATGCTTATCTACGGCGGCTTTCGCTACATAACCAGCGCCGGCGATACCACCAGGGTCGCTAGTGCCAAAAACACTATTCTCTACGCACTTATCGGCCTGATAATCGTTGCCTTAGCTCAAGTAATAGTCAGGTTTGTGCTTAAGAATGTTACATAGAAACCTTGTTTATTGCCATAAGCATATTGACTGTGCTATAAGAGGATGTATAGTTAGATTAAAGTAGACATAATTAAAGGAAAGCTAAAAATGATTCAAAGAATTAGAACGATGTTACTACGCTTTAGCGTATTTCTGTTGATATTTGCTCCGGCGCTCTTACTCGCAGTGTCAGTATCAGCTCAAGGTGCCGATATTCAAAATTCGACTTGCACAGGGGCGGACACTTTGCAAGTACCTCCTGGGGGCACTGCAGGTAGCGGCTGTGGCGCTATAACAACAGATGAAGGTAGTTTTAACAGGCTGCTAACCAGAATCATAAATGTTATATCCGTCATAGTTGGCGTGGTTGCCGTAATTATGATTATCTACGGCGGCTTCCGCTACATCACAAGTGGCGGCAGCCCCGAGAAAGTTACGGGTGCCAAAAACACTATCCTTTACGGCCTTATCGGTCTGATCATCGTGGCTTTAGCTCAAATAATTGTCAGGTTCGTACTCAAGCAAGTTTCATCAGCGTAGTCCCTGTACTCATTTACATCTTTCTTTGTTAAACTATAGGCATGAAATTATTGAGCATGTTGCTCGTTGGGTTTGGCTTGGCCGTGGCTCTGCTGTTTATGTATTCAACACCAGTCTTAGCTCAAACCAGCCCGGATATTACCGGCGGTCTTTGTGCCGGGGCTAATTTGGATGTCAATGATCCTAACTGTGACAGCGAGAGTGACGCGGTTCAAAAACTCAACAATTTGATTCGCAAGGTTATTAATTTGTTATCTCTGGTCGTGGGTATTGTAGCGGTGATAATGATAATTATCGGCGGCCTGCGCTACATTACCAGTGGCGGCAGCGACACCGGCGTCACCAGTGCCAAAAACACCATTTTATACGCCATCATCGGCCTGATAATCGTCGCCCTAGCCCAACTTCTAGTAAGATTTGTCCTGCGCCAAGTGACAAGCGCCTAATTTATAGAATTTCGATTTTCTTGACGGTGTCTTGTTTGACCTTGGCAAAGCTAATAGTCAGCACCCCGTCCTTGAGTACGGCCTCAATCTCTTCTTCCTTGACTGGAACCGGTAACACTAAGCTGCGGCTGAATTCGCCCCAATAACATTCCTGCAGGAAGTAGTTTTCCACATCGTCCTCACTGCCGGCACTCAACGTACCCTTAACTGTCAAAGTGTTATCAGAAATACTGACGTCTAAGTCGCTTTTGTTCACGCCGGCTACCCGGCCTTTAACAACCAGTTTTTCTTTAGTCTCATAAACATCAACCGCTAACTGTCCAGCCGGCTCGTCTTCCCAGTCTTCCTCTGCGACCGGTCCCGGGCCTGGCGCAGCAGCGCCTTCTTCGGGTTCGGCTATCTCGTCTTCACTCAAAAAGGCGGCGGTAATGTCATCGCCCATCAATAAATCATCCTGCTGCTGTGGTTGGCTACCTCGAGCCATTATATAAACCTCCAAACTATCAGATTTTAAGAGTAAGCTTACGGATTTAGGTCTTTATTTTAATTTTAGTATAGCTGAGCTTTCAACCTGAAAGCAACATGTTATACTCATTTACAACAGAAAACTTACAACATGAGCGTTTTGGACTCGGTTATAGGGTGGATTGCTCCACCCGTTTGTTTAATTTGCGGCGCAGAGGGTAGTACGCTATGCCACTCGTGCGTAGGAACAGAGATTATCCCCTATGGTGAGCGCTGTTTTGACTGCGGAGCGCTTAGCCCGGGCGCTCGGTCTTGTGAGAAATGCAGGCCTGGCGCACCAAGGCATGTTTGGGTGACGACTAACTACGAAGCCGCCGCGCGTGAACTGATTAAGGTATACAAATTCGGCCACCAGCGGGCGGCGGCCGAAGCCTTGGCTAGTTTAATGGCAGAGACTTTCCTACAACTTAGCGATTTGGGACCTTCGAGCTACCTAGTCGTCTCAGTGCCGACGGCTAGCAGACGTGTCCGTGAGAGAAGTTTTGACCACTGCGCGCACCTCGCGAGTCAATTAGCCAAAAAGCTGAATGCACGACACCTGAGCGCCCTGGCTCGAATCGGCCAGACCCGCCAAGTCGGCACCGAGCGCTCGGTGCGTTTGTCCCAGCCAGCCGGCAAATACATTGTCCGATATCCCAATCTGGTGTCCGGCAGAAATATCTTGCTGATTGACGATGTGGTAACAACTAGCGCTACGCTTCGCGCAGCTACAAAAGCTCTGCGCGCCGCTGGCGCGGCGCGCGTCGACGCACTGGTCTTCGCCAAACGCCTTTAGATATGGGTTACACTTACCAGTTCAATGGTATGTGGGTTGCCATCGACATTTTCTTTTTCCTGAGTTAAAAAGCCAACCTCCGGGCAATAGTATTTGTATTCAATTAAAGCCGGCTCCAAGCGGCTATAGTCTTTGGTCTCGAGACAATCTTTAAAATCGCCATACGTCAAGCTAACCTTCTCGCTTAGTGAAATAACGTCGCCACGGTCTTCGGCCTTGCCTTTGTAGTACTCCTGATAATAAGAATCACCAATTCGCGGATCGGCTTTCATGATTATCCCCGGTTTAGCGCCGTCTATGCCAGCCTGCCATGAGCCGCCATGGTCCGCCAGCTTGCCATCTTCATAATTATCTACAGCTTCGCCAAAGTACCAGACATTGCCATCTTTATCCTGGGCATACCAATCTTTAGTATCCTCCGTCAGCTCATCATCAAGCCAAGACTTATCACGCACTTCGATAGTCGTCACGCCTAATATTTTCTTGGTAACTTCTGTCACTACCGTCTCGATAGTTTCCAGGCCCTCTTCGGTTTTAATTTTATAGGCATATTTGGTTCCCGGCGTGAGTTTGAAGTACTTATTGTCAACGCTAGATACAAAATTCGACGGCTCAATAATAGGATTATAGTCTTCCGCTCGACTGGCAGTCGAGTTACTTGTGTCAGTTTTGTTGACTGATGAACTATCATTCGACCTGACTACGTACCAACCGACACCAACAATTGCTGCTATAAGGATTAAAAGAATCAGCCCGCCATGGATACCAAACCCTTGCTGGTTGGTTTTTGGCTGCGATTCCAGATTATTGATCATGGCTACTAAACCACTGGGCGTAACATCTGACTTCAACAGATAACCTGACACCCCGTGCTGCTTGGCTTTTTCGGCAAAATCCATACCAGCCATGTTCGTCAACACGATAACCTTAGGTTGGATGTGCCGGTATTCTTTGTCGTTACGGATTTTTTGCAATACGTCGAGGCCACTGAGCCCTGGCAACATTAGATCAAGCAGGATCAAATCTGGTTGAACAGCCAAAACTTTAGAAAGGGCCTCGACACCGTTTTTAGCAACATCAACAGCGTAGCCGGCGTTGGTTAGGGCTGTAGTATAAATTTCGACGACTTCGTCAGAGTCTTCAACTATTAGGATTTTTGTTTTCATCATGCTTGCTTGTTGGTATCACATTAGCATGAGATGGCGTAACTGGTCTAGGATAATCCTTGTCAACTGTGGGCAAGATAAAGTAGAAACTTGAGCCGTGGTCAACTTCGGATTCAACCCCAATCGCTCCATTATGAGCCTCAACTATTGTCTTGGCGATAAACAACCCGATGCCTGTACCCTGGGAATTGGTAGTCAGGCCGCCGCTGACTCGGTAGTACCTGGTAAATAATTTTTCTTGCGCCGCCTTTGATATGCCAATGCCGGTGTCATTGACAGTGGTTCTGACACCATCATCTGTTGGCTCGACTGTAATAGTTACTTTACCGCCCGGGTTGGTGTAATGAATGGCGTTGTCGAGCAGATTACCCAGCACTTCCTTTAACGAAAGCTCATCACCCAGCACAAACAATGGCTGTTCAGGCGGCTGATAAATCAGTTCTAAGTGTCTGGTAGAGGCTGCCCAACGCTGATTATTGACTTCATCCCTGACAATATCGGGCCATTTGAGCAGCTTTACATTAAAGCGGAGCGCTTTGCGTTCTATTTTCGACAGACTGAGCATGTTATTAATCAGACTGTTAAGATGAGCGACATTGTGTTTGATGCGCTCAATATAGTAACGATTCTTCTCTTCGTCGGCGGTACCGATTAGGTTCAGGTAGCCGCTGACACTGGTGATAGGCGTGCGCAGTTCATGGGCCGCCATCGATACAAAATCCAACCGCATATTTTCCAGCTCACGGGATTCGGTAGTGTCGTGAATAGTCAGAACATAAGCCATGCCGTTAGGGTCGTTGTGCAAGTGGGCGACTGCCAAATCAATGTATTTTTGTTTATCACCAACTTTCAATGAGACATCCTTGTAATACGACCTCTCACCCAACAAACCATTTGAAAACGGCCGGTCTTTGTACTCCAGTTTGAAAACCTCCAGCCAGTTTTGGCCGCGAATAGAAGTGAGCACCGGCTGGCCAACCAAAGCCATTGCAGTGTGATTGGCCAGGGCCATTCTAAAGTGTTTGTCCAGCACCAGCACGCCGTCAGTTATGGTATTGAGCACTGCTTGCAGCTGTGCTCGCTCAGCGGCTAAAACAACGTTCTGCTGTCTGAAGCGCAGGAACAAACTCTGCAAATTTTCGGCCATTTTGTTAAAGGTTTGGGCTAGTAGTTGAAGCTCATCACGGCCTTTGACGTTTAACTTATGGCTAAAGTCGCCCTGACCAATCCGCAGAGCCCCGCTGGTTAACTGGCGGATAGGAGTCACAAGGTAACGGGTTGTTAAAAAGACTAATGCAACGGCTAGGACGACAACGGCTAGTAAAATCATTAGCGCCTGCTTGTTTGCTTGGTTGACGTTGCTGTAAACGCTGGCTATAGGCTCTTCGGCGATAAGGGCCCATTTAGTACGTGCAATCGGATAAAAGCTGCTTAATACCTCGACTTTTGCTTCAGAAACAGTGACCGCTGGCTCGGGTTTAAAAGGGCTGGCTGTATCCGAGCTTACAGGGCTTTCGGTACTTTTGATCTCGGCGATTTTCTTTAAAGCTTTGCTTACCTCGGTCGTAGCCACTAAGTTCGGGTGCTGGAGCACTAAATCCTGGTTGCGGTGAGCTATTAAGTTGCCTTTATCATCTATCATGTAGGCGTAGCCCTCATCACCAAAATCGACTCCTAAGACTGTCTGTGATAGATTTTCCAGACTCAAATCAGCATATAACACACCTTTGGCATATGGCTGGCTGTGCGTTTCGGGGCTGCTGAGCTCGGCGTGGTCCGCCTCAGTCAAATCCTGTTGTTCTAACTGCGAAGTACTCAACAGCGGCAGGGCGATCGTTATATATGGTTTCGAGCCTTCAAAGAACACCTCACTCAGCAACGGTTTGCTGATTTTATAGTAAATGGCTTTGAAGGCCTCGCTGGTCTTAACATTATTTAGATCAGTTCGCAGCTCGCCGTGGCGGAAAACCAGTTTCTCGTCGCCTTTATCATCAACCAAGGCAATCTTGACGATACTTCTATCGAAGTGGTTGTATTGCGACAGAATCTGCCTGGCGGAGTCAAGATTAAAATTAACAATGTCCTGGATCTGGGCTCGCGAACTCAAACTGTTAATTTTGTTGGTCAGGTACTCGTTGACGCGGCCAGCCAAGTCGGTTACTAATAAACTTTGATTGCTGGCAGCGTCATTTTTCAGCTTAACCTGGGTGGATCTAAGCCAAATTAAGTTAATCACCACCAAGGGGATGATCGTTAAGAGTGTTAACAGTACCAGAACTTTTTGTTTGATGCCCAGATTGGCCCACATGTACTAATGCTAACGCTTAGGCGCACCATTAGCAAAATCCTACTGCGTTATAATTTTGTCAATTCCAATGATGCTCCTTGGAATTTTATAAGCAGGCAGCGCCACGCGCGTCGGCACCCTTATCCTTGCTAAACAGCTCTAAATAAAGAAAATGCTTAACTAGTTAAGCATTTTCTTTGGCGGAGAGGGAGGGATTTGAACCCTCGCGGGGGCTTTCGCCCCCCTAACGATTTAGCAAACCGTCCCCTTCAGCCACTTGGGTACCTCTCCTTCGTCGCGATTAACGCGCTTGCCTCGTTTTGTCTAATAAGCCAAAATCTTTGGCTTAGCGCTATATCGCTCCTCTCAAAAACGCAACTCGCTACAGATCTTGCGTTTTTGTATAGCTACAACCATTCTTTGAATGGCGGAGAGAGTGGGATTCGAACCCACGGTACCGTTGCCGGCACAACAGTTTTCAAGACTGTCCTTTTCAACCGCTCGAGCATCTCTCCTTACCTATTTTAACTGATTAGCTTCAGAGGCGTAAGTATACCAAGAAATGCCAAAATCGACTACAATAAGCTTTAGCATGAATCAGGACGGGCAAGACTTCTATAAACCTGAAGGCGCTACGGCTGTGGCCGATGCCCCTGCTCCTCAACCAGCCGCAGGTATACCTACAAAACCGCCAACCGATAGGGCTTTCAACTGGACAGCCTCCGATTTTATCGACCACAACCGAGGCGGCAGTTGGTACTTGCTGCTTTTCCTAGGCACCGCGGCCCTGACTGTCGGTACCTATTTTTTGACCAAAGAATATATTGCCGTCGGCACCATTGTCGCAGTCGGCGTAATCGTGGCAATTTACGCCCGCCAAAAACCAAAGCAAGTTACATACGAGTTATCTAGCTCGGGGTTGCGCATTGGCGAAAAATTGTATGCCTACAGCTTATTCAAATCTTTCTCATTGATAAATGACGGCCTGCTCAACAGCGTCCAATTAATGCCACTCAAAAAACTGATGCCGCCAATCTCGGCCTATTACCAAGCCGCCGACGAAGAAAAAATAACCGACATCCTCGGCCAACACCTGCCGATTGAAGAAGCCAAACCCAGCGGCATCGACCGCCTCTCCCGCCGCCTAAGACTATAAAATGGCACTCAACTCTAATCTTGATTAGCACCTATTCTCACCAGTAGTACGTTATAACGTACACAGTAGATGACTTCTCTTAAACTTGTTTTTTACTAAAACTCCCAATAAGAAAACGCGTAATCCACGAAAATGGTAACTATTAGGCCGATATTAATTAACACTAAAGATAGTGCCAGTAGCTTAATATAGCTTGGAGCTTTGAAAATTCCCACCGTTCCAGAAATTAGACCAATCATCGGAAGCAGAATAGGAAGTAATATCAGTAGATGGTATTTATCTGAGTCCTCAATATTAATAGTTACGTAGTACCAGGTTACTAATCCAATTAGGAAAAAGGCCAGGCTGTAAATAATGCTCTTACTTCTTATTATCTTTGCCATTACCACTACCATACTATAAATTTGCGCCGGTTGCCGAATTTATTCGGTAAATATATAATTTGACAATCAGTCAAATTATATATATGCGTAAGCAGTTTATTGCAGTTTTTGGGGTTCTTTTGGCAACCTCCATAGGCTTATTTTTATTTATATCCATTGCTAGTGCTGATAGCTCTACGTCGTGGTTGACTTCTGACCTAATTCTTCAAAAAGAAGCCGACACGCAATCTTTACCATCGACATTAAATGGGGGAAATATTAATTGCATAAAAGAAGATGATGCGACCTGTTCTGTTGCCACAAGCTACGGTACCAGCGCTAACGGAACCACGCGATTTAACGGCACTGGCTTTTCCTATCCGGTTTTAAGCTACTTAGATAACAGGCCGCGCGTTATGTCCGTGCCCGGATCGGGTATGGCGATTAGCTATACAACGACTCCTCCTTTTGGATTTTATCTTAACTTTAACTACGGGTTTCCCGTTATCTTGACCAAGGACTGGGTAAATGGAATTTATCAGCCGGTTTACCAAATGGTCCAACCTCCTGATGGTAAATTAGCCGATAGGTCAAACCAGAGGCTTGCTGCTGACCCTGTCTCAATGAGTTTTTCACCAAATGGTCGATGGATGGTCGTTTCTGTACCCAATGTAGCAATGGTACGAGTCAATCTGCAAACGTTTGAAGCCTTGCCCTTCGGCGAAAAATTTACATATGGAATCGGCTTGCCCCCCGAGCCAAAAACGGCGATTACCAACGACGGCCGATATGCCGTCGTGGCTTCTAAAAACCAGAGCCGATTTATGATCTATGACTTAAATACATGTGGCGCTGTGCCGAATACCATTACCGGGCCGGTTAGCTGCCAGTCGCGAGATCTTAGAAATTTTATGGCACAGCAAGTCCCGGGCTATGACTCTGTCCTCCAAGCCCGGTTTTTAAAAGACGATTTGTTGTCCGTCTATGCTAGTTACAAAATTGATTCAATTTTCAAAACAGCCCGTTTTCTTATCAGCAACACAGGCATAAACTCACAGATTGACTATCTGGCACTCGGCGAGTCTTACATTTCCGGCGAGGGAGCATTTAACTACCAACCGGGCACCGATACGGCGGATAACCGTTGTCATCTTTCCCTAAATTCATATCCGTATTTGATAGGATGGGACTTAAGCTTTAGCTCGTATTATTCCGTAGCTTGCTCCGGTGCGAAGGTCAAAGATATGACCAATACCTCTATACCTTATGGCGTTGAACCCCAGATGAGCGGTAAAGACGATGCCGTATTTGACGATGAGAT
>DATCIS010000031.1:0-23458 GCA_036507655.1 Saccharimonadales bacterium (SeqCode) | reverse complement strand
CGAACCCCCAGCGTGAACGGCGCAGCGTTTCGTGGTTGCTGGGCTCCTTGCGGCGAACCGCAATCCTGTTCTCTTCGTAAAAAACGAGGAGTTCGCCTTCACCGAAGTAATGAGCGACATGCGCGCGCAGGATCTCTGCGTTGCGATGATCGCCGTGCTTCTTGTGCCGCTCCGAGCGATGGAGAAGCTTGGTGGTGTAGTTGTGCTCCATCAAGTAGGCGATCGTGGCCTCCCTGCCGAAGATACGTATCATCGCCTCGATGACGCGCTCGGCGCTGCCGATGTTGACGCTCGCGATCTCGGTCGCACGGCGGGCCATCCTCTCGTGCAGCTGGAGCCTCTTCATCTTGCTCCGGGCACGACAGCGCTGGGTGTGCGTCAGCTCGTCGAAGCGCTCGACCAGCTCGGTGATCCTCTTGGGCAGCTGGTTCCGGAACGCACAGGTCTCCGCGTGCCGTACCACTTTCTGGACTGGCGACATACGACTGCCTCCCTCTCTGTTGTTTACCTCGCCAGCGGAGTTGCTAACGAAGTGATGTGCTTGGGGCTGGCCTCCACGACTTTGCCGTGAAGTTTTTGGCTACCCCTCCCCGCTGTTCACGGGGAGTCGGAACAGCGGGGAGGGACAACAATATTAGTTAAATTGGAAAGTCTGGTAGCGCCTTCACGCTTGGATGCAGCACAAGGAAGCAGCGAGGAACGGACTGAGATGTATTTAACATACATTGAAGGGGTACCACAGCTGCTGACGTAGTGTGCGCCAAGTGTGAGGTGCTAACAATAAAACCGGACTGCGGCTTGGGTGCTGCAGTCCGGTAAGTTTTTTCTTGGTTTTGTGGTGCTTTTAGTGCGAGCTTACAGAACTACAGCATTATCACTCTTGGCGAGGATAATAAATGTAAAACTGTTAACGCACGTTTGCACCATGTGTACTTTTATAACCCACCGCGAAATAAATGGCAAGCCTGTTTTTTGTTATAGTGAAGATGTGAGCGAATATCACTCCGGCAGTAACCTTCGGCAACATCCAACCAGGGAAATCTTTCTGCCCTCTAACTTGGTTTTGCTCCTATACGCACTTATCAGCTTAGTCATGTTGGCATTACTCAACATCAACAGTCTGTGGCAACTTTTGCTGGGTGAGCCCATCACCGCTGAAGACGTAGTGCCATTAACATCCGGACTCTCAACCTTTCAAGATAAGCTGAGTACCCCCATAGTGATGGTCTTCTGGTTATTCATCGGCGCCGCTACGTATACGGCGATATGGTTGGCCGAGAATGTATTCTTTATTGCTAAAACTGAAGTTGAAGAATCGCAGTATATATCGCGATCCCCGGCTGTCCACCAGCGATACTGGCGGTCAGCCATAATAATGAATCTGTTTTTGTTACTTTTGGCCCTGCTTTGGATTAGCTTTATCGCACTATACTTAAGACTTTTGCTGCCGGCTTATTCCAACCTTTTCCACGATAGCCTTTTTAGTGCTCCTGTCTTTGAAAGGCTAGTTAATTTTATAGGTGCATTAAGCGGCAACGCTCTGTCTATTTATCTCATCATGATTATGAATAGAGTTATCTCCTATGTCTGGCGTGTCAACCGTCCCTAGACCGTGCTTGCCCACGGAAAATCCTCAGCACGGTTCGAAAAACTAGATGGTCGCTCATCGTTCCCCAAAAGGGAATCTGCGCGCAGAGCAAAGCTTGTGCTCGATTCACCTTTTGTATTACTCTTCGCTTCCTCTGTTTTCGAAAGTGCTTCAGATTTTGTGGGCTCGCTTATTCAACACCGCTAGTTTAAGAAACAAAAAAGCACCAACTATAAGCTGATGCGTTTTTGGTGGAGCTGGCGGGCAATGAACCCGCGTCCGATTGGTAACAGATCCAATGACTACAGGCTTAGACCGTTTAAGATTTATCAAACCGATTCATAGAAACGGCCAAAAAGCGAACCGGTTCGAGCGCCCGGCAGTCTTAGCTGAACTTAAGCGGGCCACTTAGGTTCAGAGCAGCCAGAAAATATGACGCGCTAACTTGCTATCTGGCGTTGTAAGTCAGCACGGTCCGCGGATATTAAGCGCGAACTGTTGCTAGAGCCAACTGGTTGAACGGATTCAACATAGCCAGCTTTTCGCGGATAGATGTTTTGGCATCTAATGTATTGATCCGGCTAACGTGCAGATCAACCCGGCCTGCCATCAAAATCTGTTAAAGTCCAAACGTCGAGCTAAATTCAGCCCCGCGTTAGCCTCTTTCGAGGCGTTAATATTATACCACAAGAGCAAACACTTTACAATACGCCGCTTATGTTTTCTGGTTAATTAAGAGTTAAGCGATTTTGATAGGTTGTGGGTGGCGCGTTCAAAGGCCTTGACTTCGCTGCTGGCTAGTAAACGCATGAATTCGTTTTGCTGTCTCTTAAGCAGCTTCTCGGCTTTCTTGTACGCATTATGACCTTTTTTAGTCAGAATAACGTCCCGCTGCCGACCGTCTTTTTTAGTCTTGGTGATCTTGACCAGCCCTTGCCTTTTCATTTGCCGGAGCTGCCGGCTGGCATTAGCCTCGGTTTGGGCCAGGCTGACAGCAACTGAACGCTGGGAGTAAGGAACACTTTGGTGTAAAACACTCATAATGCGGGCCTGTGAGAGCCCTACTCCGGCTTTATCAATCAGCAGCTCATCTGAAACTTGTTGTAAGATATACGACAAGTGGAGCAGGGGAGGAAATGTTGATTTTTCGCCCAATAGTTTAGTTCTCATGCTTTAATCCTAACAATCAATACTTGACTAGTCAAGTATTTCGGTAAAGAGCAGGGGGAAGAACGCTGCTACAGCCTCCTCCCAAACCGCTCACGCGCGGACGGTCGTCTGCCTGAGCTGCGAATAGAAATTATCGCATCTCCGCAGCCGACCGGTCCGGCTCCGCTCGGGTAAGGCTAAGTTTGGTCAGAGGCTGTACTTCGTTTAGTCTTATCTTTGAAAATCCATCAGATTTTGATGGTCTCGCTTAACTTATGCCAGTCCTCAAGGGATAGTTCTTGGGCTCGCCGGTTACCGTCTAAACCGGCGCCTTTAAGTAGGTTGTCAGACTCCTGTTTGGTGATGTGGAGGCCGCCGGCAAGAGAGCTACGCAGTTTTTTGCGCTTTTCCGAAAAACCGGCTCTGGCGATTCGGAAAAATTTGGCTGTGTCCAGATTCGGAAAAAGCGGAGTCGGCCGTCTTTTTAGTAATACTAGCTGCGAATCAACTTTGGGTGGCGGTGTAAACAGATGGGAAAGCACTTTCAGGCCGAGACGGCATTCATAAAAAAGCTGAGCGCTGACAGCCAGTATGTTCATTTGCCCCGGCTTTGCGCAGATACGCTCGGCAACTTCTCTCTGCACCAAAAGCGTCATTGCCGCCGGCGGGTTAGATGATTCACTTAAATTACGCAGCAGATTACTTGTCAGATAGTAAGGGATGTTGGCAACGACTTTGTAGTCGCGTGGGAGTTTAGTCAGGTCAAATTTAAGAATGTCAGCTTGCAAGACTTCCAAGTTGGGAGCTTTCAAACTTTTAGGCAACTCAGTAGCCAAAGATTTATCAAGCTCGACAGCAACGACCTGCTTTACCCTTTTTACCAAATGAGAAGTAAGATTCCCGAGTCCGGGGCCAATTTCTAATACAATATCTTCGCTGTTCAAATCGGCACTATCGCGTATAGCCCTCAAGGTCGTTTCATCAGTCAACCAATGCTGCCCAAGACTTTTTTTAGCTGAGATATTCTTACCAGTTACCATGGCTAGACCAGTAGTTATAGGCAGCAGCCCAACCGCCATATCGGCTGACGGCGTAGCCGTTACACCAGCGTAATTGAGTAACTGGATTATCTAGCCAATCCGATCCAGCAGTAGCCATTTTACTGCCTGGATAGGCCTGACATAATCCGTAGGCTCCTGTATACGGTGTGCCGCGCGGGAATCCGGAAGCATATGGGTTCCAGTTGGATTCATGACTCACAATATAGTTAACGTAGGCGAAATCAGAGCTGCGAATGCCGGCTTTAGCCATTAATGCCTGTTTGTCTTTGTCGACGTTTATGGCCGTGCCTCTAGCAACAATCTTGGGTACAGCTGGATCAATAATGGCCTCTTGGATGAGCCGGCGTATAGTTTCGTTATCCTTTTTGGTTATCAGATATGTAACAAACTTTTTCCCGGGACTACCTTCTTGACGCGTGGCGGTCGTACCAAAACTTAGCCTAGGGTCATTGACCGTTTCTGTGGGTGCAGCGATAACTTGCTCTTCCGTTTCAACGGTTGCTCCTCTGGCCAGCACAAATACCTGCATGTTGGGTGTTATTTTTGTGGCCAGCTCAGGAACGACGTTTTCACCGTTGTCTAGTGCTATCCGTTTTTCAATCAACATGTCTTCTACGGTCTTGGCTAAGGTGTACGTTGATACCTGCGTACCATATAGGTTGAGCGTGATTGGAGTTGCCCGCGTTACAACTACTTGTTCGCCGAGGATATTCTCGCCTAGATCACCTTGTTGGAAAGTAGCAATGTCTTCGGCATGAACTTCAAGGCCGGCATTCTTGGCTACGGTCCGCGGGCTGCGTTGGGCAGTCAGGGTAACAATCCGGTTCTGGCCGTCTACAACGGTTACCGGACGAGCGCGGTAAATATTGACGCGGAAATTATCTTCGACTATCGGCGTGTCTAACGTTGGTTCAACCACGTCCTCCGCTATCAGGTTCAAGCTTAAGCGACCGATTAACTCACCGACGGTTTGGGCGCGCGTATCCAAAACGTGTCGATCGCCGCTGTCAAAAAGATAAACTACGTGGGCATCGCTGGGCCGGAAAGTCTCGCCGCTACTGCGAGTAGCCCAAATAGTCGCTACAATACCCACGCCCAAGAACAGTCCCAAAACCGGAATAATATAGGGGCGCTGTTTTAGGCGCTCTTTCATGTCAACTATTCTATCTTAGTTAGGGGCGCGAAGGCGATATTGAGCTTTTTGGTTCCCCTGCCTTTGAAGTAGACAGTGGCGGTTTCGCCTTCTACTTCCAAAACTGTGCCCTCACCGAATATTTCGTGCTTCACGCCATCTCCCTCATTGAGCTCCGGTATATAACGCGGCTCGTCATTGGTCGAAGAGGTGTCGGTAGCTAAATCTAGGGGAGCCACGACTCCGGCTTCCAAATCGGCCAGGAAGCGGCTGGGTGGATTGAACATCCGGCCGCCATAAAGCGTACGTGAAGTAGCATAGGTTAACAGCAGTTCCTCTTTAGCGCGAGTCATGCCAACGTACATCAACCGCCGCTCTTCCTCCATTTCATTGGCGTCATAGAGCGCCCGCGAATGAGGCAGAACTGTTTCCTCGAGGCCGGTAATGATAACCGCCGGGAACTCCAGACCTTTAGCCGAATGCAGCGTCATCAATGTTACTGCCTCGCTGTCAAAGTCGGTTTGGTCAATATCGGTTAGTAGGGAAACCTCTTCCAAGAAGCCGGATAATCCTAAATCGTGGTACTCGGCCGCCACCGTCAAAAGCTCTTTGACGTTTTCCTTGCGGGCTTCGCCGTGCGGCGAGCCGTCGTGCAAGTAGTTAAGATAGTCCAGCCGTCTAAGCAGGGAGTCGATTAATACTTCTGGGGGCAACCCCTCTATCTGGGTGCGGAAGCTGGCAATCAGATTAGCCAAGTCGGCGAAGCCGGCGCGGGCTTTGGGTGCCAACGGTTCGCACTGGTCAATTTTTTGTAGGCCTTCAAGTAAGCCGTAGCGCATGCGCGAGCGCCAATCGGCAAAGCTGGCCAGTGATACCGGCCCAATACCCCGCGGCGGCTGGTTGACAATTCGCTCAAAACTGACTGAGTCCTCCGGCTGATAAATCAGGCGCAAATAGGCCAAAATGTCTTTAATTTCTTTGCGTTCATAGAATCGCACACTGCCGATAATCCGGTACGGCAGACCGTATTGGATGAAGACTTCTTCGATGGCACGGCTTTGGGCGTTGGTGCGGTAAAGCACCGCGTAATCCCGGAAGCTGCGCGCGCCGATATCTACGGCTACTCTTATGCGCCGTATTATAGCCTCGGCCTCGGCGCGCTCGCTGTTAACTTGAATAATTTGCACCGGCGATCCTTTGCTGGCCTCGGTCCATAGCTTCTTATTACTACGCTGGCGGTTGTGACTGATTACCTGATGCGCGGCCTCCAAAATGTTTTTGCTACTGCGGTAGTTTTGCTCGAGCTTAATAACTGTGCATCCCTTAAAATCGTGCTCGAAATTTAAAATATTGCGGTAATCGGCGCCGCGCCAGGAATAAATGCTCTGCCAGTCGTCGCCGACGACGGCGATGTTGCGGTGAGGTCCGGTCAGCAGACGTATAAGCTGATACTGCGCGGCGTTGGTGTCTTGGTACTCGTCAACCATCACGTACTTAAACTGTTTTTGCCACTTGGCCTGTACCTCCTCTATACGATTGAGCATTTCGACCGTCCGGGCTATCAAATCGTCAAAGTCCAGTGCGTTGGCTTCTTTCAGTAGACGTTCGTAAAGCGGGAAAACCTTAGCAGCCGCGCGAGTGGCTGGGCTGTTGGCGTAGCCGGCAAATTCTTCTGGGGTGACCATCTCATTCTTAGCGCCGCTTATTAGAGATACCAGCAAGTTTGGCGGAAAGCTTTTCTCATCTACTCCAGCGCGGCGGCTGGCCTGTTTGATAGCCTGCAAGCGGTCGCCCTCATCCCAAATCACGAAGTTGCGAGCAATTCCGATTGATTGGCCGTCTTGGCGCAGAATCCGCACACAGACACTATGGAATGTGCCCATGAAAGGCAACAGTGCTCGGCTGTCGGTCGGCCTACCAAGCAGAGTCGCGATGCGGCTGCGCATCTCGCCGGCAGCCTTGTTGGTAAATGTTACGGCCAGAATGTTATACGGCGTCGCGTGGCGTGTAGACAGCAAATAAGCGATGCGGTGCGTCAACGTTTTGGTCTTGCCGCTGCCGGCGCCAGCTAAAATCAGCATTGGGCCTTCGGTTGTCTCAACCGCCCTTTTTTGCTCGGGGTTTAGCCCAGCAAAGAGATTATTTAACACCTTAATATTTTATCAGAATGCTAGGAGCAATAATTTAGAGCTTGTGCGTTGTCGTCGAGCCGCTGGCTGAATTCTTGAAAATTTCGTAGGGTAGGCTCACGTCAGTTAATATGTCAACGGCAACATAGACCCATATCAGAATAATTAGAGCTATTAGCAGCCATACCCAAATTCTGGGCTTATGGTGAACGGCTGTATGGCCTGCCGGTATGTGCAGTTCTTGGCCAGTTGGCGGTTCGGGTGGTATTGGTGGCTCAGGTGTTTTGACAACAGGCTGTAAGGGGCGTGCGGCTGGCATGGTGGCTGTCGAAGGTGGTGCTTCGGGCATTCTTGTCTCTGCCGGAGCAGCGGAGTTTTCAGGTGTTGGGCTAGATGGTGGAAATACGGCGCCGGGTGCATGTTCGGGCGTGACAGTGGGAGCTTGTGGCTTTACCAGTTCAGGAATAGGTTCAGCTGACGGAGTCAGCGCCGGGCTGACCTCGTGTGGTGCTGAAATATCCGAGAGATTGGGTAAATTGTCCGGTTTGGCCGGTTCCTCTGGTGTTTTCTCATCCTGCCTAACCTGTACGGACTCTGGCGTTTCGCCGTCCGAAGCTACATTTATCGGTTTAGTAGCTTTTTGTCGTTCCTCCCTAATCATCGGGTCCGGCATCATCGGATGATGACCGACAATTATCGGCTTGGAGGTTGGATCCGGTCCGTGCCGTCGCGGTTTGCTGATATCAAAATGCTTTTTATCCTCGTGTTTCATCTTCCCCCTTGCTTCTCTGCCATCTTCTAGCGGCCGTCACAATATCTGCAAAACTATGATAGTTCAGGCTGGCGCCACCCACCAGAAACCCATCTACCCCAGGAATATCCAAAAAGCCGGCTATAACTTCTGGTACCACGCTGCCGCCATACAGAACTTTTATTCCCTTGGCGGCTTTGGCGTTAAAGACGTCTTCGACATATTTTTTGATGTAGCTTACGGCTTCCTCAACCTGGTCCGGTTTGGCAATATCGCCGCTGCCAACGGCCCACACCGGTTCGTAAGCGATTACCACACCGCGAACTTCCTTGGCTGTCAGATTGGAAAGCGCGGTCATCAGCTGGTCATGCAAGACCTGCTTGGTTTCGCCGTCATCGCGTTCGTTTTTGGTCTCGCCGACGCACAAAATCGGCGTAATTTCGTTCCGGACGGCCGCCGCCACCTTGTCGCGAACCATATCTAGATTCTCGCCAAAAACGTTGCGGCGCTCGCTATGGCCAATAATAGCGTAATGAACCAGATCTCTAAGCATGGCGAAGCTGACTTCGCCGGTGTACGGGCCTTCGTCGCGAAAATAGGCATTTTGGGCAGCTAGGCGGAATTTACGGCGGTCAATCTGGACGCTTAATGGTTGAAGAGTCAGCATGCTGGGCGCTAAAACGACCTCGATGTCCTGGTGAATTTTAATTTTCTCATGCAACCGATGCACCAAAAGACTGGCCTGGCTAGTATTGAGGTACATTTTCCAGTTCCCCACTATGAGAATCTTGTTCATAGCCACCCTATCATCGTTGTTAAGCTTATTTTACATGACAACTTCAGCTGTACATAGCTATTCATAATTCCTACATTATTGCTTGTCATCTAGGGCTTCGATACCGGGCAGCTTTTTGCCAGCCATCAACTCTAGGCTGGCTCCGCCGCCGGTCGAAACATGGTCAAAATCATCTGTCAATCCAGCAGATTCTACGTAACCGCTAGTATCACCACCGCCTACAAGGCTGAACGGTTTGGTAGGGTGCTGGTTGTGTGGGCCTATCATGGCTTCAGCCACCACGCGGGTACCGTGACTAAACGGTGCCTGGGCTGCGGCGATGCCCCTTGTTTCCGTTACTCCTAGTGTTCCGTTCCAGATTACAGTCTTGGCCAGGCCGATTAGGCCGGCGATCCGAGCGGCGCTGATCGGACCAATATCGCAGATGGCTTCGTTTTGGCCGACTCTATAACTTTTCGGCTTCGGCAGTCTTGGGTAAGCTTCTATATCCGATAGCGTATGGCTCGTTAGGTCGACTATTCGAGTCGGTGCCCGGCCTTCAGCAGATGTGGACACAACGACATCTACCGGCAAAAGAATGTTAAATGCTTGCTTCCTGGCCTTAGCCTCAGCCTTATTTAAAACTTCTCTGGCAAGCTTCAAGTCATCTTTGTCGTACAAACTCTTGCCAATGGAATGGCCCTTGATTTTCAAAAAGTTGTTAGCCATCGCACCGCCAACAGCTACATAGTCTGCCAGCTCTACTAGACAATTCATGGCTTCGAGTTTGTCACTGATTTTAGCACCGCCAATGACCGCTACTAGCGGGCGGTCTGGATCCTTCATGACTCTGTTTATAGTTTCGGCCTCTTTTTGTAGCAGTAATCCAGCCACTGATGGTAGTAGCCTGGTGATAGCATCAGTGCTGGCGTGCGCTCGATGGACGACTCCAAATCCATCTTGGACGAATACCTCGGCACCCGTCGCTTCCACCAGCGATTTGGCAAATTCATGTGAGTTTCCTTCTTCCCCTTCGTGGAAACGCAGATTTTCTAACATCAAGGCATCGCCGTCTTTTAGGCGACCGACAGTTCCTTTTACCTCATCACCGATGCAGTCCGGCGCGAAGTATACCCGCCGGTTTAAAAGCTGGCTAAGCTGCCTGGCTATTGGCTGCAAACTTAGACTGGGGGTAGCTCTCTTCGGACGGCCAAGGTGAGAGATAATTATGAGAAGTTGTGGTTTTTGCTCCAGGATTCGTTCAATGGTTGGAACCGACTGTTTAATCCGGTAATCGCTTTCAATATCGGGCACATTATAATCAGCCCGCAATAACACCCGCTTGCCGGCTAAATTGATGTCTTTAATGGTTTTTTTATTAAAATTTCCCACCAATAATTTATCCTTGCCTATAGTATAAACAAAAAGCCGAGCCAAAGCTCGGCATTTTTGTGGTGATCCCAGGGGGAATTGAACCCCCGTTGCCAGGATGAAAACCTGGTGTCCTAGGCCACTAGACGATGGGACCTTAACAGGGATATTTTATCATTTTGGCACTAAAAAACCTTCGCTGCTTGCGAAGGTTTTACTCCACCTCGGTCATTGAGAGAGCGGTCAGTCTTTGCTTCTCTACACCCAAGCTAGCACACTTTGACAGATAACACAAGTGTTATCCACACCTCGACTACCTCGGTGCAAGCAGGTTTGCACTGCAAGGAGAGTCCTCATCCGAGGACTCTCCTTGCAAGAGGAGCCACTTTTACTCCTCAAGCAAGTTTTTTGGTTTTTTTATCCGATGTATCGGCGAAACATGTAGTGACCAGCACCAGCCAGAGCGCTTGCACCGGCAAATATGCCGGCTATAGCACCCGCGCCAGTGTTAGGAATCTCCTTGGAAGGAGTTTCGGTAACTTCACTGGAAACTACCGGCGCAGCCTCCACGGTCACCTGCTTAACGCAGGGACCAACAGGAGCATCGCCCTTGTTAGTCTTAACCACTGTACTGATGGTGTAAGTACCAACTACATCTCGGTTGAAGATGTAGTTAGCGCTCAATGCAGAAGTAGTGACAGTTTGAGTGTCAACTACATTGCCGTTAGCATCTTTGGCAGTAAAGACGTAGCTTTGAACCGTAGCGTTGGTTACGCTGGCTCGGGCAGTAAAGTCAAATCGGGTACGACTGATTTTGTTTACATCTAGAGCCTCGCAAGCGAATTTGACTTCCGGCTTGGGTGGTTGCGGACAACTAACCTTAGCCTTGAACTGGACAAATCGTTTTTGGTCGATAGAAACGCCAACTGTGCCGATGTTCACACCGCCGCCCTGGGTGATTCCGTCAGGCAGGCCTTTTATGACCGCGCCATTCGAGTCGAGCAACTGAGTACTACCATTCTGATAGCTTAAGCTCTGACTAGAGCTTAATTGGACGGTCGCGCTATCCGAGGTACTGGCTGGCATAGAATCTACAGCACTCACAGTAACAGTTGAGGTGTGAGTTGTAGACTCACCGCCAGGTAAAGTAGCCTTAACGGATACGCTGTTTATAGGGCTTGGGCCCGGATTGTGAATCCGAACACGATATTGCAGTTCGTTACAGGCATCAGCGCTGGCCGGATCTGCAAAATCGGCATTTTTTGTTAGGTTTTTAATGCGGTAAATATTCCCGCCTTCGATCTGACCCGGGTAAGTAGCACCAACAGGGGTGGCAAGAGCCATCACAGCTAGGGCAGATACTACGGAGGTCAACTTAAGGATTGTCTTGACCATATTCTCGATCTCCTTTCTTAAGTAATTATTCTTAACTGACAAACTAGATAGTTATTGGACTTTAAATTGAAGTTGGCTGCCGGAAATCTTCGACCTTTGGAGCTTTTCAGCTCAACAAAAGGAGTTTTCCGGCAGCCGGTGGAGCACCTAGGGGAAAAGAAGGTGCTCCAACCGACTACCGTGTCCACCGGTATGTTAATGGCCCGGTGGCGGCCACCCCCCTCCTCCCCCAGCTAGGCCTTGTCGGCCTAGATCTTGGTTACGGAACGGATTTAACCGCCAAAGTCGTCCTTGACAACCGGGAAGGCGGCTGTGGTCGCCGAGGCGAGTCCGCCCTTCCCATCATTAACTGTGACAGTGACGGTCACCCCTTCACCAGGGGTCTGTGGTGCCTGGTAGGTGTAGCAGTTGCCGTTACCGACGACGCTGCCGTAGTTCGTGGTGAACGAGTACGTCAGTGTGTCGCCGTCGGGATCAGAGGCGGTGACGCAGTAGGTTACCGTCCCGCCGACGTAGACGTGCTGAGGTCCGACGATGGATACCGTCGGCGGCCGGTTGGCCGGCGGCGGAGGTGGAGGTGGAGGTGGGCTCGGCGGCGGAGGCGGCTGGGGAGCCGGTGGCTGTGGCGCCGGCGGAGACGGAGGTGGAGGCGGAACAGAGCATTCCGCCCTTGCACTCGCCTGTGCCGTTGCCTGACCGACCGCACTGATAAAGAGGCCGTTTTCGACCTCTCCCCTGGCCTGCACGTACTGCTTCAGCGAGATGATGACCCAGGCTTCGCCCGAGCCCTCACCGTACGCCTTTGCAACACCGCTGTCGCAGCTGACCGCGACCTTAACCTGGGCATGGAGCTTGATGCGCACGCTCGCGAACGAGCGGACCATCAAGACCTTGCCGGCCACCACGCGGAACGGCGGCTTCTTGGAAGAAGCGACGTTCCCGCAGTTGCGGCCGGATGTTCCGCCCGCAACTTTGACCCAGCCGCTCTTTGACTTCTTGGACGGACAGAGCTTCCCGGGAACTTGATCCCAGAAGCTGCGGGGGTGACCATTTAGGCCCCTGCCCGAGTTCCAGAATCCACCCTTTGTCCAGTAGCACCGGGAAGAGCTGGTCTTGACGCTCGCCTTGACGAACATGTCGGCGAGTACGACGACTTGGCCGGTCGCGATGTCGCTGGCCGAGGCCTTGGCACCGATGACCGTTGTGGTCAGGCTGGGTGAACCAGGTACAACCCGCGCCGGCGGGTTGTCCGCCGGTGCGGCGATGGCACCCGAGGTGCCAAGCACCGCGAAGCTTGTGACCACCATCAGGATGGCGGCCCCTAGCTTCTTCAGCATTTAAACCACCTCCCTGGTGGTTGTAGGGATCTGGCGGGCCGTAGGGCCCTACGGCCCGCCAGGTCTAGCCCATCATGGGCATGACACACTGGAGACGAAAGAGTCGTCTCCAAAGCGCCATGTCCAGGGTAGCCTGGTGAAGCCGTATAAAAAATTGATAGTCGGTTATGGGATTTAAAACCCCATAACTATCTAGTTTGCTTCCAATTTTTGGATTCAAACTTTTTTCTCATTTGTCAAATAACACCCTGTGAACTCCACTGATGTCATCAGGACGTATAAACATTACCACAATAAGCCAAAAAAGTCAAGATATTATTCAGCTTTATATGCCTAAACGCAAATATTGGAGATTGTAAAGATTATAAAATGAAGAACCCTCGCTGCGACAACGAGAGCGAAGTGTGCTCTACAAGTTGGAGCGAGGGTGAGCTTAAAAAAGATTCTTGCCCCGTGGGGACTTTTTAGCGGCACAGATCGGCATTTTGCAGACCTGCACGGTCACCAATCATTGGGGGGGAGCCGAGCGGCTGTCCCGATGCGAAACCTACCGCTCGGCTCCCGGATCGCCCCAGTCAGGGGAAGAGAAGTGGGGCGACCACTGGTGGGCCGTGTGCGGCGGGGAAAGGGGAGAACCAACCCGGCGGCACTGGCCCAAGCTCTTAGCTAAGCAGAGAGGTTTGAGACTAGTGGCCGAGTAGCCGGCAGAATCACTCAAGCGAGTCGACAGCAGTGTTTCGGGGGCAGAAGTCGCTTGAATCTGCCGGCCACCGGCCGGTTGGAGGGAGCCGCGAGTTAACGCGGCAGTTGGCACCTGGCACATATAGATACGCGAACCAGTGCCAACAGATGTTGCCTCAAGCCAATAGCCCACAGGGAGACACTCTTCAGTTCCTAGGACTACGCCGTCAGACCAGACCTGAGACAACCCGGGTATGGCCAATAGGGCCGCGTAGCTTAGCAATCTTTTTTTAAGCTGCGGGAGCGTCATCCCTTACCATCGTCACCATTTGCGAGTCTATGATGAAGGCGGTCAAGGAGAACTCAACCAGTCTGGATTATACGCTTATGTTTTTAACGCCGCAACTTCATGTTGTGAGGATGATTTTTTAAGGGGAAAGCTGAAGCCGAACGTACTCCCCTTGCCTTCTGTGCTTTTGAAGATAGTTGCTCCACCCTGAGCTGCTATAGCCTTCTTGGCCATGAAAAGCCCTAACCCTGTGCCGTCTGGCCGCATCTTCCTAGCGTTGTCGGCGCGATAAAATTTGCTAAACAGACGGTGTTGGACAGCAGCTGGTATTCCAATACCAGTATCGGTTACGGTAAACCGCGCTTCCCCCTCTGAGGCGGTTAATTCAGTTGTCACACTTCCACCAGATGGAGTGTAAAATATGGCGTTGTCTATAAAGTTCATAACCACCTGACGTATTTTGGTTTCATCCAAGTTAAGATCAGGAAACTTATCCGGTCTGTGATAGACGAGTTTAAGGTTACGGGCGGCGGCTGTTTCTTGTAGTTGGGCTATCTCGCCTTCCACCAAGTCCGCCAAATTTGTTGGATGATTTTCTATCACGAACTTGCCGGTCTGAAGACGCGACACATTCAGCATATCGCCAATCAGATAGACCATTCTCTGGGCCCCGCTAAAGGCCTTCTGTACCATCTCCTTTTGGCTCTTCTTGACCGGGCCGGTATCGCCATCAAGCACCATGCTCAAGTACCCCTTTACAGCCGTCAAAGGAGTTCTCAGCTGATGGCTGGCCATACTAATAAACTCATCTTTAGTTTTATCAAGCTCTCTCAACCGGGTATTTACCCGCCTCAATTCCCTGGTAGCCTCGTCTATCTTTTGTTGCAAAGTGATGTTAAATTGCTGTATTTCTTCAAACGCCCGGGCATTTTGGACTGCTATGGCCAACTCGTCCGATAGAATACCGAGTAGGTCTATGTCCTGTTGGGAGTAAATATTGCCGCTTTGTTTACCGCTCAGAAATATGTATCCAACCACCCCATCTTGGGTAACCAGTCTGAGTATCACGCTCAAACCGTGTTTATCTAAAAATTCTTTAGCCTCTCCACGCGTTAGGTTGTCTACAAAAATCATGTTTTTCTTAAACAGCTTGAGGTCTTCTGGATGCACAAAGGTGATTGACTCAGGCAATTGCCCATAGCTGGCAGTACGGTAGATAGAGGCTTTTTCCATCACCAAAAAATGCCCGCCATTAACCTTAAGGTTGTGACAGACTATTCTTAGTGAGTCATGGGTAATAATCTTCAAAGATATCTGGCTGGTAAGCAATGCGTTGATTTCATCCAGGACGGCTTGGCTATCGTAGGCATCACGATAAAACAGCCGGTTGGTATAACGATCAAAGAAGCGCTTAATTGGCTGGATGGAAAAGACCAAAAAGAGGGCAAAAATTACATTGATTGCTTGCCGTACTAGCTCTGAAATGTCAGAGCCGCTGAAGATAATCCGAGAAACACTGAAAACTAGGCCTCCGTAAATAACGCCAAGAGTAGCAAGTACTAAAGCGTAGGCTGCAGAACGGGCTACCACCAGCCGGATGTCGAACAGTTTTTGGCGGACAATAGCGTAGGCGATAATGCTGGCGAACAGGAAAGTATAAATCGGGCTTAGGCTGATAAAAGTGTTATTCTTGAAAGCTATCGGCAACAGGAAGTTAGTCAAAGGAACTAACACTAGCAGAAGAATGCTGGCAGTAATCAGGTAGAGGAGCTGGTTGCGCAATACGCCAGCGGCGACCCGGTAGCGCGAAATTAGCCGTTTAACACCCCAACCTATGGAGAAGGCGGCGTGGAGCATAAAAACACCGATTGGCGGGGCCGCCAATAGCTTGAACTCGCCATCCGTGCTGTATTCGTAACCTTTGAAATAAACACCAAAAAGCGCCAGAATACCTATAGCTAGGCTTAGATAGATATAGGTGCGTGTCGGTAACTTATTTAAATTACTGCGTACCGACGGAAAAATACTAACGAACAGGAAGAAGGCCATATTCTGCAATACCACAAATGCAAATATGACCTTTATAGAATTAAATATCTGGTCGGAATCTTCAAGAGTGACCGAAAAATAATTGGCGGTGGTCCAGCCGATTAAGGCCAGGCACAAAATAGCAAAAATAATATTAGTCGCGCTGCGAACGTTTTTGCTCAGCGTAAATAGGCCAATTAAGAAAATAGCGATATTGGCGAGAATAAGGATGATGATTTCTATTTTTTAGCCCCCCTTCTCATGCCATTATAGTCCAGAGCTCTAATAGATTAGTTTAGACTTTAATGGCTCGCGTGGTGAATAGACTTTGGGCCAAATTGGTTTGCCAATACAGAAGAGGAACTGTGGTTTAGTCTTGCCCCTGATGCCAAGCACCTCTTTGACTGATTGACTCAAATTCCCCATTTCAACAGCCGCAACATAAATTGAGGCAGCAGCGCCATGAGATTCTATGTGTAGCAATATTTCCTGGGCAGCTTGGCCTATGGTCAACCAAGTTTCGGGTTCTTCCTTTTCAGCAGTAAAGATAACCGCGGCTGAGGAGCTAATGAAACTTCTGTAGTTAAGCTCGGCCAATTTTTTGCCAATATCCTTAAATCTGATTACCCTCGGAATAACATGAGAGGTTAACGTCGGCATCCGGAGGGAGTAGCCGGGAATGCCGGCTTTTCTTCTGGAAGTATTTGGGTTAATCCAAGATGATATTTCGCGTCTGAATGCCGGATTTTTATAAGCCAGTCTCAGGCCCTGTGCAGTCAGGGCAGCCAGTTTTTCTATCTTCTTTCTATCCTCAACCATCAGTATTTTAAGCTGGCCACTACTCAGACCGGCAACAAAACTTCTGAGGTTGTCGGAGACTGCAAAGGGCGCAAGTGGCCCACGGTAGTTGCTCCTTGTCTGAATGGCTTTCAACTGTTCTGGATCTACCTCTGTTGCAGATACTTTGTCGAGCTTTTTAAAATATACCTCGGCGACCAATTCATCAGATTGACCAGCTAAATCCGTGCGATCGTAAACGCCGTAAGCCCGGGCAGCGGCTTCCAAATTTTTCAGAAAAGCCCCCAAACTGATATACATGTCGCGGCGCAGCTTGTCAGCGACCGGTAATTGGCGACGATTATCTATAAAAATTTTGCAGGAGTCGTCTTCAATTTTTATCCTCCATGGCTGAGTGTTGTGAGTCGAGGGAGCCAAGATGGCATATTCCAGCAAGCAGGCGATTTTGTTATGGCGGTTTTTTGTCGAGAAGAAATGACCGGCCTCGAGCTGCGGCGGTTGAATATATCTCTTTCTGATTGGCGGTCGGCGCTTCAGCATTTTTAAGATTTGGCGGCGTTTATCGTTGAGCTGCAAA
This sequence comes from Saccharimonadales bacterium (SeqCode), assembly GCA_036507655.1. GTDB lineage: Bacteria > Patescibacteriota > Saccharimonadia > Saccharimonadales > UBA10212 > 2-01-FULL-49-22. The sequence goes on along the minus strand of DATCIS010000031.1, from coordinate 6,397 downwards.
TCTAGACGGGGTTGTTTAAAAACATCAGCCAAACTATAAAAATACCGGCCGGTGGGCATATGAGCCCCGAGTGCAATCTGTCGGACGATGTAGGTCGCCAAACCACCGGATATAGCGACACTGCTATAGAGCTGTGGGCGTCCAACCAATGACCTGCCGATATCACGCACTGACTCCAAAGCCCGGGTAGGCACGTGTGCAGTACCAACAATTTGGACGGCGTAACCTTTCTTCTCCTCTTCGCTTAACTGACCGTTTAGTATGGCTTCAATAATTTTGTTATCAACCATCCCATTAAATGGCTTGAGCTTGTCTTGGAGATCGTAGCGCTCAATATCAACCAAGACGTTGTCGCCCAAGTTGGTTAACATAACTACCGGAACCCGACGTTTGGCGGCTTCTAGCCGGACTCGTATTTTCATATCGAAGTCGTCGATTTCTTCGAGTAAAATAAATTTTCCGTCGGCTATAAAATCGGCAATGTTTTCCTTAGATACACCCTCGTCAAAGCCCTTTAATTTGGCGTATGGATTAGCTTCGTAAATCTGCCGCATCGTAACATCAAGCTTAGATTGACCAACATCACCTACCCTAACTCTTACCCGATTCATGTTTGAGGTAGAGAAAGTGTCTTTGTCGGACAGCCTAAGCTCTCCACAAGCCGCGCTGTAAGCCAACGCCACGGCCATTGAGCCGCCAACCGATAATCCAAGCACGCCAACAGAGAATTCCTGAAGTTTTTGCTGCTCGTCCTTGGTGATCAAATGCTGGTTGCGGTTAGTCCTAAGCGCAAAAAAATTAGCTTCGTTCAAAATATGCAGCAAACGCCCGGACCAAGGGTAAAAAACCCAACTACCCTTCTCCGAACCTATCTTAGTTTTAAGGAATCGCTGATAAATCTCGTTTGATGATTCAGGGTCAAGATTCGGATGGAGGATCTCAAACAGTTCGGTGAGCTGCTCTTCGTAAATATCTAAAATTTCAATTTCTGGGTTCTGGCTCCGAAATTTAGCTATATCGTGCTGGCTGTATAAGCCTTCCGGAAAAATCAGTGGGGTTTTCAATTCTTTACCCATTTTTGCTTGGTCCCGGGCTTAAAATGAGTTGAGTCTTCGTAGGGCCAAAAAATTATATCAGGGTAAATCTTCTCGCCGTACATGACGTGTGTTTCGCGGTACTCCGAACTCTCGGCAAGTAAAGCATTGACTATATAACGCCGAGTCCGTGAGCGCAAAAGCTCATTTTCCGGCTGCTTGGGCCTTAGCTCTACATGAATCTCCAGTCGCTGTTGACCACTGTCATCATATCTGACAGTCATGGTAAATTTACCTGTAAGAAAACGTTCCATTTCCTCAGCCTGCAGCGCCCGCCGGATAGTCTCCGGGTAAACCTGGAAGGCATAGAAACTAACTGAAAAATCATTCCGCTCATAGACGTACACAAAAGGCAGGTTCCAAATAGTGTCCTTAATGCCAGCTCTTCCGATATCTTTCTCTAGGTCATAGCCGAGCTTTTTCAGCCTTTTTCTGGTCTGTTTCAGGCTGATAATCCCGCCGGAGTCCTTTAGATCGTACCGAACCAGCGGCAGGCCGCTGTAGGAAGAGCAGTACAAGGTACCATTGTCTTCTTCAAAGTAAAAAAGCGCCGGGTTGTACTGGGCAAAAGTAGGCAGTTTAGCTTCCCGATTAAAGAGCGCTTTATACATCTCCAGATCGTTAATTGCCGCTCGGCGCAGCATGACGCTCAGCGGAGTTTCGTGGGCCATGGTTCCCATATCGACCGTACCATAGTGGTTAAGAGTGCCTTTATAAGGGTTCTTCAGACCGGTTTTTTTAATTACATAGTCGCGGAATACTTCATTAAAGCCCTCGGCGGAGAAAATAAAACCCAGTTTATGTTCGTACCAATTTATCCCTGCCTCTTCACCGTCATCCAAGATATCTTTCAAGAACGGTGCGTAAGAACCAATTAGGATCTGGTCAAAGTCTTGACCTAGCTGCTTAACCGCCTCGATTATTTCTTGTTTATGAATACCAGGTGTAATCACGCTTAAGTCATATTTACCTCTATCGGCGATAATTTTGAGAGCCTCGTAGGTGAATAAACCGCCAATCCAAGCTCCCATCGGGAAAGCTACGATGTATAGTGTGCTTTTGTTTTGGATATCAAAGTTGGCCCGCAAGTAAAGTTCGGCCATAACAGCATACTGCCAGTCCTGAGAATTCTGGCGAGGAAAATAAAAAGGTTTGCCGGTAGAACCGGAGGTTGTCGATATGGTCCAGCTATCGTTTTTAAAATCGCCGTCCCAGCATAAAGCTTCACGAGGATAAGCTCGTAAATAATTATCCTTATCGACTGTTGGTAACTGAGCGAAATCTTTGATAGATACGATTTTTTTATGGTCGATCTTGTGCTTTTTCAAGAAATCCTTATAGGCTGGTACCCGCCCGGCCATGTTGTGAAAGAGCGCCAAAGCTCTTCTTTTGCCAAGCCGTTTCCAATCCGATTCCGGGCGGCTATTTAACTGACTCTCCAACCAAATAGGGTCTTTAAAACCTTTTGGCAGTAATAATCTTCTCATATCTGTTAAGTAAGACCGCTTATTTTAACAACTCACTATAATCTTATCAGAAGAGTTAAAAAATTCGGCCATTTTAGTAAGCTTTTTGTACGAAAAGGCTACATCAAGTGAAAGTCAGCTTTGAATATAGACGAGACCCTTCTTAGGGTGTAGTATTTAAAGCAATGGCCAAAGTTGCGATTATCGAAGACGATTTGGCAATCGCCCAGATGTACCGTCTCAAATTTGAGGCCGAAGGTTTCGATGTCAAGATTGCTGAAAACGGCAAACTGGGGTTACAGCTCTGCGAAGACATGAAACCCGACATCGTACTTTTAGACCTGATGATGCCGGAGATGAACGGCGATGAGATGCTGGAGCGTATGCGCAAGACCGATTGGGGTAAGCACATCAAGGTAGTTATCCTAACAAATGTCGGCGAGCAGGAAGCGCCGGATAAGCTAAAAGCCCTTAATGTCAGTGCCTTTATCGTCAAGGCCGACATGACACCGAAGCAAGTAGCGGATTTAGTTAAACAACAGTTATAAAACATGAAGATCGGCATCGTCGGCTGGGGCGTCGAGGGCCAGAGCGTCTATCATTATTTCGGGCCCGAATACGATTATCTGATCGTTAACGAAGAGCCAAGAGATGACTTTCCTGCCGAATCAGAGACAGTTAAGGTACAGTTCGTTTCCAAAGAGCGCACACCTGGCGTAACCAGCAATGTAACCGATTTAAGTTATCTTCAGGGAATAGATACCTGCGATAGAATTGCTTACACTCCCACTTCTTATAAAAACCTTGTTAAAGTCTTTGGCGATAGGGGGGATTTTTGGTCTAAGGCCACCACTAGCCTGCAGATTTTTTTTGAGAAAGTAAAAACTCAAAACATAATCGGGGTAACTGGCACTAAGGGCAAAGGCACCACTTCTACGCTGATTGCTAAAATGCTTGAAGCCGAGGGCCAGAAAGCTCACCTCGGCGGCAACATTGGCAAAAGCCCGCTGGATTTTGTCCGAGAAGTACAACCCGATGATTGGGTAGTGCTGGAGCTATCAAGTTTTCAGCTCTACAAGTTAGACCATAGCCCGCACATCGCTGTCAGCTTGATGATAACCGAGGAACATATGGATTGGCATAAAGATACGCAAGAGTATCTTGAGGCCAAGGCCAACCTCTTTAAACATCAGAAGCCCGAAGACATAGCTATCTATTTCGCCAATGATGAAAACTCCAAAAAATTAGCCGATTATTCTCCAGGTAAAAAAGTACCCTATTTCGAGAAACCGGGAGCATTCATCAGACATGACGGAATGATTGTCATAGGTGATGACGAGCAAGAGATTATCAATAAATCAGAGGTAAAACTGCTGGGTGAGCATAACCTTCAGAACATCTGTGCGGCGCTCACGGCCGTTTTTGAGGCGCCATGTGCTCTTGACAAAGCAAAAACAGTATTATCTAGCTTTAGTGGTTTAGAACACCGTCTGGAGCTTGTACGGAGCTTGCAGGGCGTAAAATTCTATGACGACTCATTTGCTACTACACCGGATGCGGCAATAGTGGCACTAAAATCCTTCAAAGAGCCGAAGGTGGTTATTTTAGGAGGGTCAGATAAAGGATTGCCATTCGAGCAGTTGAGTTACGAGGTCACTAAATCAAATGTCCGTCACGCCATAGTAATTGGCGCGACAAGTGATAAGATTACCGCTTTATTGAAAGAACGCGGTTTTAACCAAATAACCATGGGGTTAAAGAAGATGCCGGAGATTGTTGAGGCAGCCCGAAAGCTGGCGCAGCCGGGGGACGTCGTGCTTCTCTCAACCGGCTGCGCCAGCTTTGGATTATTCAAAGATTACAAAGACCGCGGCAATCAGTTCAAACAAGCTGTCCTAGCACTCTCTTAAGTTGTTTGATGACCGGTCCCTCGGGTTGGATTATTTGAGCACGATCGTTGACCATCTGTTTAATAAGCTCTTCTATCCAGTGGTAATGCGTGCAGCCCAAGACAATCTGGTCTGCTCCTTGAGTAATGCTTCCCTCTACAATTTTTGCGATTTTTTGGCGATTTACCCTGTTGTGCTCAACCATATAGGCCCAATCGCTGCAGTCCGGTTCTAGCACCTTAACATTCTTGGCAAATTGTTCTTTGAGCCAGTGGTACCGTTGGCTTTCAAGTGTTCGTGGCGTGGCACAAACGGTAATCACGCCTGTTTTGCTGGCCACGGCCGCTGGTTTGACCATCGGCTCCATGCCGACCATCGGTACCGAAAATTCATCTCTCAAGCGGCTAATGAGGTTGGTTGTAACGGTGTTACAGGCCACTACAACCACCTGGCAGCGCTCATTAATAAATTCTTGGAAAATCGGTTTTACAAAACCGTAAATCTCGTCAATGTTGCGTGTCCCATAAGGCACGTGTTCCCTATCTTCCTTATAGATAATCTCCAGCTCCGGCAGCTCTTTTTTGATGGCGTTTACAACCGACAGTCCGCCCACCCCCGAGTCAAAAACTCCGATTTTGGTCTTATTCGGCACCCCAGCACTAAAAGCTCGACGCTCCATAATCCGATTACCGACTACTCCGCTCGGGTTTTAGAGCGGGGCAAGTGCTGGGCGGCTCTTATGACATTCTCGAATAGGGCGCAAACGGTAAGTGGGCCAACGCCGCCCTTTTGAGGTGTGATTGTCAGGTCGTCCCGTTCATAAACTTCCGGCGCCAAATCGCCAACGGTTTTGCCTTCCTCGCTGGCAACCCCAGCGTCTACAACGATGGTGCCTGGTTTTATCATGTCGGAATACAGAATTGCCGGGCTGCCGGTGGCGGTAACTATAACATCGGCTTTTTTGGTATGCTCGGCTAAGTCTTTAACGTCCCCCTCGATTACCTCCACATCAATGTTCGAATTTTTCAGGATTTTTTCTAAAGGCGCACCAACTAATTTGCCCCGGCCAATCAGCAATACGTGCTTGCCAGCAAGCTCGATGTTGTAGCCGTTGAGCAGCCATAGAATTGCCATCGGCGTCGCCGGTTCGAATTTTGCATCTTTACCAAGCGCATCAACGTCTTTTCCGGGTGCTACGAGATTAACGATTTTATCTGTTTCGGAAGGGTCGGTTAGAGGCAACTGCACGATAATTCCATGCACTGATTTATCATTACTTAACAAGTCAAGTAATTTCGGGACATCGATTTGTTTTGGTGTATGCACATCTACTTTCACCCCAATATCTGCGCCATAATGTTGCTTTAGGCGTACATAAGTACTGATAACCGGGTCGTCTTTGACCTGCACGATGGCCAACTTCGGTTGAACCCCAGCGCTTTTCAGCTGCTTTACTTGCCGAGCGTGACGCTCTTTAATAAAGCCGGCTAGCTCTTGACCGTTCAGCAATTTCATACCTGGATTATTGTACCCCAATGATTGCAAAAACAGGGGTAATTTGCTAAAGTTTTATCTGTTAGGGGCCCATAGCTCAGTTGGTTAGAGCACCTGCCTCTTAAGCAGGGTGTCCTGGGTTCGAGTCCCAGTGGGCCCTCCAGTTTCTACATCATTTAGTGCCCCCGTAGCTCAGCGGATAGAGCATCTGTCTTCGGAACAGAGGGTCGGCGGTTCGAATCCGTCCGGGGGTACCAGGCTATGGCTAGCTTCGAGGCGACTCCTCAGAAGAGGAGTTGTCTGGCGTGATGAGTCTTTTGGGTAGTTTGGCCACATTTTGCTCTGTTTGCGTCAATGTAGATTGTAAAATTTGCAGGACGCTCTTGGCGTGTTCGCGGCTCATACCGACACGCGCCACGGGGATGGGCGGGGTATTGGGGGCACCGCCTTGCAT
>DATCIS010000030.1:0-15033 GCA_036507655.1 Saccharimonadales bacterium (SeqCode) | reverse complement strand
CCTGCAGCATTTATACACTGGTCCGTTGAGGTGGTACCGGCATCACATGCAGCACCGCTGATACGCAGCGTGCCTTGATGATTGGTACCCGACTGCTGGATGGCGTCGTATGACACAGTTGCGCCATTAACTGCATTGGTTCTAAGCATTGCGAGAGCCACTCTATCATCCCCTCCGTTAGTACTAACTGGCGAGATATTAACTGCTGACGTATCCAATGTACCGATATTTATAGATGTACCAGAAACGCCGGTACAATCAGAAGCAATGCTGGAAGTAGCATTATTATTAGCGCTCAATGTGGTCCCAGTACAAAAGTTCAGTACTTCGGCCACGGCAGCATTAACAGTTAAAGTTTGCACCACTGCGCTGGCTACTGTTCCGGTATCCGGAGTGGCATCGGTCCAGCCCGTATCAGAGTAAATGGTTATTCGGACAAAGAAGGCAGTATTGGTGGTTGTGGGGTTAGTCTGGGTGTTCCAACCAAGTGTCCTGGGTCCTGGAGTTTCAGAAAGGGCTTGTGTTCGATCTAAGCATAGTACGTTAGCGGCCGGCGTACATCCCCCCCCACCAGTAGCGTTGCGGGCGAAAACTGTGGCGTTTGTCCAGCCTGACCTGGAAGCTTCCGTGCCGGCATTAATAGTCATACCCGTGGGACCAGTACAGGTACCCACGGCGGTCGTGCAAGCTTCGAACTCAATCGACTGGATCGATTGGCTTAGTATTGTTGTGAAAGCGTAAGTATAAGTTTGGGACGATGCGCCGGGAACTCCTGAGGAAATGGTCAGAGACCGGGAGGTCATCTGATCAGCGCTTGCACTACGAGGTATAGTTGCCGGTAACAGCGCAGAGAGTATGAGTGTTAATCCAACTCCGAAAAACAACAGTAATCCTGAATGCTGTTTCATTTTATAAGGTAGGGCTTTGTTCATTTTTTAGTTTGTTTTCGTACGCTTGTCTTAGTATATACCATTGGCGCTATCGCTCTACAACTGGATTTCCGAAGTTATCCACATGTTAGTAGGTGGCAACCGCTACTAGGTCGTGAATCATTGTGTAGCTACCGGCCGGTGTCAAAACAGAAATATTAGCGATATAGGATACGGTGTAGTTGGTTAGGCCCCAACCACTGCCGGCTGTTTGGGCCACAGTGTCACCAACGGTGTATTTAAAATTATTGGCCGTACCATAGCCGGCTGCCGCTTGGCCGGTAGCAAAAGTGCTGTTAGGTTGAGGCGAGGGGTCGTTACCAAAGCTAACCGGTGAAGTGTTAGCCACTAAATTAATGCCAAACTGTTCGGTACCGGGTGAAGAAGCACCGAGCGACATGGCCGTTAATGTGTAGCTGGCACCGCTGGTCATTGATGGCGGCTGGCTCATGGTTTTAACCGTGTAGCCACTATCAATATAAGCCCGTACATGGAAGCTAGCGTTGCCCGTCTTGGCTGTAGTCGTATCCAATGTCCCCAAATTAACTACCGATGTGTCTAAACCGAACTCCAAAAACGGCTCATTGGGCGTCAAAAATCCGGAAAAGGCTTGATAATTGGTGCTGCTAAACTGGCCAACCCCCAGCGCGCCGGCCGAGCCTTGGGCCTTATAATTCGGCGAGCTTACCTCTACATCGCCACCAGTGCCGAAGAAAAACTCATTACTTTGATAATTCGAAGAAGAAACCTGAGCTGAGACAACTTTTGGTACAATCATCAAAAACAAAACCGGCAATGCTAGTAATAATCTTTTTGAAATATTTTTATTTCTGACGCGAACCATCACCGATAGTATACACTGCTTATGCTATAACGATTTAAAGGACTCGGCGATGCGCAAGATTGCCTCTGGGCCTGGATTCAACGTCTGGTCGCGGTACGTAATGACATAGGTTGCCGGAGTACCGCCGCGTCTCTGCAAAGCCAGCTGCCAGTCGCCATTAACCTCGGCCAACGTGACTGAATACTGGGGGGTATCAGGATCGCAAAGCATATTAGCGCCTTCGATTGTTACAACTTTTACCTGCCGCAGCTCGCCGGGTTTGTATAGACTGCCACACGGTCCATAAACGTTCGTAATATCAAGCGCGTTATTATTAACTATCCTAACAGGTAGAACCCTCGAGCTTGCCAGATAAAGAGGTATCGGCTCTTCGTTGACATAAATCACCAATTGATGCTGGGGCTGGACGCCGCGGAATTTGAAGTAAACAAATTTCGTCGTTGTGCTTTCCTGTTTACTTAGAACCCATTTACCGGTGTCTTTAAACGAAAAATAATCGGTTTGGAAGGTATTTATATTTCCCGAGATTTGTACGTTTTTTGTAACCGATGTCTGGGGTTTCGAAGTTTCATTGCCCGCCAAATCAACCGCTATAAAAACAGCTGCCGCAACCAGAGCAAGGACAAGCAGTATCACGAAACGGCTGCGTAGCCTGAACTTGCCGTACCAGTGCCGGCGCACCAGCTTGCGGTAAATGTATAAATCTGCCATGAGGAAAAGTTCCACTATATTGTATATTTTCAAGCTATACTATTAAAGATAAGCAAAACCAATATGGATGATAATATTCCAGGTTCAGTAATCGAACCGCTCGAAACGACAAGCCAGCCGGAACCAACGCCAAACCTGCAGCCTGCCGAGCCATCTACTGGCAGTGGGTCGCCGAAAAAAAAGTCGTGGCGGCGGCGCCTAAAAGAGTTTTCGAATTTGTATTTTATAATCTTCGCACTGGTTTTTCTGCTAGCTATCGCCGGTACTGTCGTGCAATTAACCTGGAACCGCAATCAAGCGGCCAAGAAAAGTTCATCTTTAACAAGCGAGCAGTTAGCCCAACTGCAAGGCAACACGACCTTAGTTGGTGATAGCAAACAGACCTTAGACATTCAGGGCAACACTATACTGGAGGGGCAGTTGCTGGTGCGCAAGGATGCCGAGATAGCCGGCTCTATAAAAGTTGGCGGCGGGCTGTCTCTATCTTCAATTACGGTTGGCGAGCAAAGCAACGTCGGGCAGCTGCAGGTTAACGGCATACTTTCGGTTTCGGGCGACACTACTTTCTCCGGGCAACTTAGCGTGCAAAAAAATCTTAACGTTTCCGGCTCGGGAACCTTCGGTGGCAACTTGACCGCAGCAAAGCTAACGATTACCAGTCTTCAAATCAACGGCGACTTTCAAATTAATCGACATATAACTCTTGGCGGCTCGATTCCTAGTAAAAGCAATGGGTCGGCGCTCGGCAGCGGCGGTACAGCCAGTGTTAATGGGGCTGACACCGCCGGAACCGTTACTATTAATACCGGCAGCAGTCCACCGGCCGGCTGTTTTGTAACAATTAATTTTGCCGCCAAATTTAATGTAACGCCGCACGTAGTCATCAGCCCCAGCAACAGCAGTTCGGCGGGGTTGAATTACTATACCAACCGCAGTACGAGCAGTTTTAGTATCTGCACCACCAATACGCCCTCAGCATCTACGACCTACCTTTTCGACTACATCATAATAGGTTAGGCAACAGGGATTAGGACTTAGGGTTTAGCTATTTCTATGTCCTGAACCCTGTGTCCTAAATATTTGACTTGTAACGCTCGCAGATTGAGCAAGTATATCTGCTCTCTAGAAAGGTCAAGGCATCATAGCCTTGACGCTTATAAGTATTTCAGACGTCAAGAAATACTGTAACTTTGTTAGCTCGGACATGTAGCACAGCCCTGTCTACCTGCATGTTAAAGTCGGGCTTACCTTTTTGCCTGACTGTTAGGTTTCCCGGTTTAAGCAAACTCATGAAGTTTTTATGATGCGGCAGGATATCAAAAGGCCCGGTCTCGTTAGTGGCCGATAAACTATCGGCCGGACCATCAAAATAGACCTGAAATGGCGCATAGATTTTAACCTGCATTAGCGGCAGCTTCATTTTCGGCCAAAATCCTCTCTACTCCCTTTAGGGTATCTTCGCGGCTAACATATTCACCCTTGCGATTAGTAAAACCCTCTACCACCGATAAATGCTGGCTAAAGAATTGAATCAGCTTCTTGGCCTTGGCATAGTCGGCCCGGTCGGCCGGCGACAATTCGTTTTCGCCGATGATGGCGATGATATTCTTAAGCGATTCGTATTTTTGTAGCAGCGCCTGCACCTGAACGCTGAGTTTGTAGTGCCGTTCGCCGACGACCTCGGTTGAGAGCAGGCTCGAGCTGGTGCGAATTAAATCCACCGCCGGGCGGATGCCTTCCTCGGCAACTTTGCGCGACAGCACGATGATGCCGTCCAGCTCGTGCTGGATCATCTGTACCGCCGGGTCACTTAGATCATCGGCTGGCACGTATATGGTCTGCACCGAGCTAATTGAGCCGTTCTCGTTGGAACTCAACCGGTCTTGCAGTGTTTTAACGTCACTGAAGATGGTTGGTTCGTAGCCGCCTTCTGAAGGAATTTGCTCCAAAATGGTCGACAGCTCATTGCGCGCTTGTATGTAGCGGTACATATTGTCGGCAAAGAACAGAATATCTTTGTGGTGTTCGTCGCGCATATGTTCGGCCGCGGCCACAGAGCTTAGGGCTACTAGCACGCGCTGAACCGGGTTTTGGTCCATCTGGCCAAAAAACATTACGGTTGATTTGAGCAAGTCGCGCTCGCGCAGTGTTTCATATAGCTCATGGCCCTCACGAATACGCTCGCCTATACCAGCAAAAAAGCTCATCCCCTGCCCACTCTTAGCGACGTTATGCACCAGCTCCATTGTCAGAACAGTCTTACCAACACCAGCTCCGCCAATGATGCCAACCTTTCGGCCTTTTACGAACGGTGTGAAGAAATCAATAACTTTAATGCCGGTTTCCAGAATCTGCGGGCTAGATGCCTCAAACGACATCCGCCTAGGCGGTAGCTGCCAGATGTTTTTGTAAGCCAGCTGGTCCGATTTTGGCAGCGGCTGGCCATCGAGCGGCCGGCCTAAAGCGTCCAGGATGCGACCGACGGTCGCCGGCCCGACTGGAACTTCTACGCCGCGGCCGCTGCGCTCAACCGACATCCTTTTTTGGATGCTGCGGTCGCCAAACAGGTCAAGGCAAACAGCCGTTTTGTTTTTTGCCAGATGGTCAACCAGCAAAACCGGGCGGCTTTGGCTTTGAACCAGAATCAGTTCGCCGATGTCCGGCGGATCGGAATCGAATTGAACCGATACCACCATATCGCGCACAGCAGTCACCACACCAGCGCTCATGGCTTGGCTCCCCTTAGACCGTTAATTACTTCTTTCAGTCGCTCGTCCTTTAAGTGCCGCTTGGCGCGCATATATTGCCGCGTTAAGTCATGCAGCGACTCATCGGCCCGCTCCTTGGCTACGCTCATGGCACGGAAGCGGCTGGCGTATTGGGCCAACTTCGATTCCAGTATCACTTCTGATAAAGTGGTTTGCATCATTGACCGTTCCAGGTGGTCAACGACCGCAAATGTACTAGGCTCAAAGATATAGTTGCTTTCGCTGATTATTTCCTCTCCGGCCTCGACGGCTTTCCCGCGCTCGGCCACGGCCGTTGCCAACTTAATTGTCTTGATAGCTTGATTAACCAGCGACTGATAGCTTTGATAGAAAACAGTGGTTGAGGTGTATCTTTGGACCTCATCTATTAATGGCGCGGCTGTGATGTTGCGGTCACGCTTGGGTAGCTGAAAGCTGCGTTTTGGTCGTACCCCTCTTTGTTGCATTAGAATCAAGCCGTGGTGGCCAATGACGATAATGTCGTTTTTTTCGGATTTGTAGTGCGTCAGAGCTTGGCTGATTAAGCGTTCGTCAATATCGCCCGAGAAACCGCCCTCAGAAGTTATTAGAATCATCAATTCTTTGGCTATCAACTGCTCCGCTGATTGCCGGCGGCCAAAATGGAACAGCTCATCTACCCGGATCTGGTTATAAATCCGCCACAACTCGGCAAAAAACTCGGTTGATTGTTGCACCTGGTCTTTAATCTGAGCAATGCGCATACTGGCAATGCCTTCAAAAGCGCTAGTTAAGCCAACGATGGTTGCAACCGAGTCGCGGTTGGCGGCGATTTCGGTCAGCTGCCTCATTTTTTGACCTCCTGGGCGATTACCACCTGATCTTTGAGGCTGTCCCTGACCGTGCCGTAGTCGGATTCAGTTTTGACAAGGCTAGCTGCCTGATTAGCTTGTTTTTTTAATTCAGCCACATTAAGACCGCGCGAAGGGTCGGTCTCAAGCAAGACATCGAGCATCAGTTGCTGAGCCAGAAGTTTGTATGTCTCGCCTGGCGACTGCGTAAACAGCACCTGGAAATGCCGTCCTCGAATAATGTCTTTTTGGGTGGAAAGGGCTAGTTCTGTGCCGAACTGCGCAAACTGCCTGGCCTGAGTATAGGCGCTTAAGGCCTGCATAGTCTTCTGGTTCTGTTCTTTCTGCCGGTCATTATGGCCGCGGCCGCCAACGCGGGTAACGCTCAGGCCGGCGTTAATGGCTGGTCTTAGCCCTTCACGGAAGACATCCATGTCCAATATCCACTGCCCATCAGTAATAGACATGACATTAGTTGGTAAATAGGCTGTAATGTCGCCGCCATCGGCCAGAACAAGCGGGATGGCGGTCAAAGAGTTATGGTTTTTCTTAAGCTTACCGGCACGTTCTAAAAGCGACGAGTGGGTATAGAAGATGTCTCCGGGGTAAGAATCGCGGCCTGGGCTGACGCCGGAAATTAGAGCGATTTCGCGGTAGGCGTGGGCATGAGTAGTCAAATCGTCATAAATTACCAGAACGTCCTGGCCGACGACCTGCCAGAGATACTCGGCTAAGGCGCAGCCAACATATGGTGCCAAGTAACTGTTAACCAACGACTCAAAAACTGTCGAAACCACGACTATAGCTTTTGCAAGCGCACCATTGTCTTTTAGGCGCGCGAGCAGACTGTCAACGTCGCTTTCTCGCTTGGCAATCAGAACGTAGACCACTACTTGGTCGGTGTCTTTCTGGTTGATGGCAATCTGTGCCGCCAGGGTTGACTTGCCTGACTTACTATCGCCGACCAAAGCTAGGCGTTGTCCTCGAGCGATTGGAAACAGGGCATCAATAAGGGTAACGCCGGTTTCCAGCTGTTTATTGAGCAGCTCGCGGGCGTATATTGGTGGAGCCCCATTAAATATTGGCCACTCGCCATCAGCTGCTACTGGCCCCTTGCCGTCAAGCGGCTGGCCGTTAACCGAAACTACACGCCCGATATAATCTTTGCCGACCTTGGCCATCAGCTGCGGTGCTTGCACGACGGCCAGCATACCGGTTTTTAAATTAGCCGAACCTAGATGTAGAACCCGAACACTCTCTTGCCTGATATGCTGGACAAAGCCTTTACTGCCATTTTCAAAAATAACTACCGAGTGCGGGCTGACCGGTTGCAAGCCGCGCACACTAACTAAAAATTTATTAACCGACAGGATCTCGCCTACCGGGTGGCCGGCATCAACAAACTGCTGAAAGTGCTGGTTCTTACCTCCTGCCACTGACCGCTCCCTCGATCAGTTTTACTAAATATCCTTCTTGTTTTTGCAGGTGTGTGCGCAGGCTCATGTCGAAAATCTGATTGCCTGTGCGCAGCTCGGCGCCAGCGGCAATCGTCGGCTGCAGGCCTATGACCACCAGGATATTGGGGTGTATATTAGCCCTTAGCCAACTCAGAATAGCATCGGTTATTCGCGGTGAGGGCTCGGCCGCCAGGCTGATATGGACAACCGGCGCGCGCTCTAATACCGACTGTAGCCTGGTTTTGAGCTCATCCCGATGGGCTTCCTCAAGCAGGTTGAACTTATTATCACGAGCTGCTTGCTCCAGCATAAAGGTAACCCGCGGCGGCGGGAGCGGCGTGCCAGCGGCCCTGGCCGCAGCTGATAGAAAAAAATCATCCAGGGCTGCCAGTTCTCTCAACAAACGGTTAATTTCCCCTGGGCCGACAACGCTCGTCGGCAACCTAAGTTCCACGTTTTATGTCCTCTATAATCGCCTTTTTATTTGCTTCCAGCTCGGTCAGAATGTAGTCTAATTGGTCTGACAAGTCAATCTGGTTACCGATAGCTCGCAAAATGTAGTGGTTAATAATGCTAGCCATCTCCACCTCAAAACGGGAAATAATCTGGGCTTTTTGAGCCTCGGACTGAGTCGCCAGTTGTTGCTGCAAGAATCCTCTTTGTTGCTCAATTGTCGTAATGGTCTTCTCAATCGAATCGAGCGCCAGTTGTTTGGCATCGGTTATAGACTGTTCGTACTTCTTAAATTCCTGTTGAAGGGTACGGGTAATTTCCGAACGCATATAATCGTTTAGCTGGGTGGTGGTTTGGCGTAAATCTTGCTGCAAAAATATGGCATTTTCGCCAATGATTTTTTCAAAATGCAGGCGTCCGCGGTTGCGCAGCTCTTCACGAAACTCATCGTTAAAAATATGTTCGACATCTTCTCTGGCGGCGCCCTCAAGCGCCTGCGTTGGATTGCCCTTAGCATCCTTTAACGAAGGGGTCTTGCCGATACGCCAGGCCAGCCAAATAAAAGCCACGGTCGCGCTCAAGATTGAACCGGTTATTAACAGAAGCCCACCGCTGTTCATACTTTTGTTCTTATCCTTATATCTTCAGTAGTAAATATACCCCAAGCAGACCGATAATTAAAACTGATGTGGCCGCCAGAACCACCTGGAACAGACCCCTAATAATCGAGTGGCGGCTCAATGGATTGCGACCGATGGCGATCATGGCGTTCCTGATGCCCGCCCAAAGCATGACGGCGGCTATTAGCGCCGCCACCGCGAACATAGCCAGAGCCGCATAGATACGTAATGCTGACAGCGGCCTACCGGCAACCGATTCACCAACACGAAGCAGCGGTTGAGGCACCGAAGCCGATTCTTTAAGCAGCGGGTTTTTGCCGGGCAGGATCTCAGCCATGATCCGCCCCAGGGCCGAGCCGTCATTGGCATAGACTATGGCGCTTCCCTGGCCGCTGAAACTCTCCAGCGCCCGGCCGATGATAAACCGTTCATTATCATCGGCTTTGGCGGCAATACCGTCCGTTCCGCTGATTGACAGGTAGTCACCGCCACGAATCTCGCCGTTTTGAGTGCTTATCAGTACCGGGTAGTTGCCGCTGGTAGCCACAAACACCTGCTGATCTTCTTTCTGCACCGTTAGAGGTGCGGCACTGGGGTCGATAACTACTCCGTAAATGCGGCTAGTATCGTCCGATGGTGCTAGTTCGACCGTTGAATCGCTTTTTTGGCTCAGAGCAACTACCCAACCTGGCTGCAAACTGCCCTGAGCGTCAAAACTGCGGACTATTGTTTCGGCAGCCGCAACCAAGCCGAAGAAGAGAAAGCCGGTAATTAGCGCCAGTATAATCCCACTCTTTTTTATCTTAGTCATTATGCTTAAGTATAACAAGAACAGGTTATAGGTTATAGGTGCTAGGTACTAGAAACTAAAAACTAGAAACTAGAACCTTAAATACTTAACTTGTTAAGTATTTTAACCACTTTATGGATGTCGGCTTCAGTAGTTTGCCGCCCGAAGCTAAAACGCAGCGTTGCGCGGGCTTCATCGTCTGTCAAACCAATGGCTGAGAGGACGTGCGATGGCTCAACGTTAGCCGCGGCGCAGGCGCTGCCGGTAGCAGCCTGGATGCCGGCCTCATCAAGCTGTATCATCAGGCGCTCATTATCACAACCGGGGGAGGTTACGGATAAGATATGCGGTGAAGCGTTTTTATTCGGCGCATTGATGATGGTTTTTGGTAAGTCTTTTTCCAGCTCGCGGATAAATAATGCCCGTAGACTTTTCAGGCGGGCGGCCTCATTCTTCCGACGCATCTGCGTAAGTCTCAGAGCGGTTGCCAGTCCTACCGCGCCGGCTACGTTCTCCGTACCGCTACGCAGATTAAATTCCTGGCCGCCGCCGACGATCAGCGACATAAGCTTGACTCCGGCTTTAACATACAGCACCCCGCTTTGCTTTGGGCCGTATATCTTGCCGCCGTTGATACTCATCAAATCAACCCCCAGTCGGGAAACGTGGATGTCGAAATAGCTTGGGGCTTGGGCGGCGTCGGTATGTAGTAAAATACTTGACTTGTTAAGTATTTTGGCTATCTCGCGTAGGGGTTGGACTGTACCTAGTTCGTTGTTAACCATACCAACACTGACCAGTACGGTTTTGCTGCCGATCATTTTTTCGAACTTGCCTAGATCTATTATTCCTTCCTTCGTAACCGGAATGATGCGGTGGTTAAAAAGATTTGCCGGCTCGAGCACAGACTCATGTTCAATGGCACTAACCAGAACTTCCCCTTCCGGGAACTGCTTCATTACGCCCTGGATGGCCAAATTATTGGCCTCAGTGGCTCCGGCCGTAAAGACTATTTCGGCCGTTTTGGCACCAAGGCAGATAGCTATATCTGCCCGTGCCTGCTCAAGCGCCTTTCTAACCTGTTTGGCTGCCAGATAAGTGGCTGATGGATTATGGAATTTATCAGAAAAATACGGTTCCATAGCTTTAAAAACCAGCGGGTCCACCGGCGTAGCGGCGGCGTAGTCAAGATAAATATTCCGGCTCATCCTTTGTCTAGATTAAAAAGTTTAACGGCGTTAGCGGTCGTCGCGGTGGCCAACTCTTCCAGGTTCTCCCCTCTTAGCTCGGCCAAAAATTCGGCTATCGGAAGTACGTGTTTCGGCTCGCAAATCTGACCGCGGAAAGGTGCCGGCGTTAGAAACGGCGCGTCGGTTTCCAGCAAAAGCTTATCCAGCGGCACAGCCCGCGCTGCTTCGAGCTGGTTATGGTCTTTGGTAAAAGTCATAATGCCGTTTAGGCCAATATAAAGGCCGCGGCTTAGAATTTCGTCCAAGTGGCCGGAGTCGGTGCTAAAGCTATGAACTACACCCTCTATGCCCTTGAATGAATCAAATACGCGCCAAAAGTCTGCCCAGGCATCTCGCACATGGAAAGCCAGCGGCAGGCCAAGTTCTAATCCTACCTCGATGTGCGCTCGCAAAGCCCGCTCCTGCTCATCTTTAGCCGAAATCTGCTTATAAAAATCGAGGCCAGTCTCGCCGATCGCCACTACCCGCGGCAGTTGGGCCAGTCTTTTGAGTTCTTTTCGGGCATTTGGGTTCGCCAGGAACTTAAGCGCGTCATGCGGATGGCTTCCGGTGGTTGCCCAAACAGCTTTTTGGGTTCTGGCCAGCTCGGCGGCGGCTTGCGAATCATCAAGTGTCGTGCCAACACTGATAAGTCTTTTGACGCCCGAGCGCGCGGCATCAGTCAAAACCTCGGCTTGGCGGTCGCCATATTTTTCAAATTGAAGATGGCAATGCGTGTCGATAAATTCCATCGTGGATCCTTAAGCGGCTTGGGCCTGTGCCGATTTGGTTGCTTCGTGCTTGGGAAAAAGCGGTCCAGCTAGCGGCTTTAAGACCCCGCTGCCAAATGTATTCTGAATCTTGATAGCGGTCTCGGGCAACAAAGGCAGCAGCAAGTCGGCTATTTCTAACAAGCTAGCCGCTATATAAGCTAAAACTTCTCGCATGTGGACTTCATCTTTGGTCTTAGCGATTTCCCATGGCTTGGTCTCATCAATGTATTGATTAAGTCCTCTAACCTGCTCCCAGACCTCTTCAAGCGCGCGATCGAAGCGGCAATCATTAATCGCCTGCTGGTATTTTGCGATGTCGTGCTTGGGTCCCGGGATATCTCCTATTAAGCCTTTTTGATACCTGATAATCATGGCGGCCGTGCGTGAAACTGCATTACCCAGTTGATCAGCCAGTTCGTTATTGTAAGCCGCCTCTAGTTTCTCCCATGTGAAATCACCGTCCTCGTATGATGGTATGTGCCGCAGGAAAAAGTATCTAAAAGCATCTACGCCGTACTTGTCGACCACTTCTTTAGGAGCAACTACATTGCCCAGCGTCTTGCTCATCTTTTTGCCGTCTACTGTCACAAAGCCATGTACGTAGAGTGTCTTCTGTATTGGCAGCCCCAGACCGAGCAGCATGGCCGGCCAAACAGCCGCGTGAAACCGCAGAATATCTTTGCCGATAACTTGTACATCGGCCGGCCAAAATTTCTTAAAATCAGGGTGCTCCGGGTAGCCAAGTACCGTGATGTAGTTCATCAGCGCCTCAAACCAGACATACATCACCTGGCTCTCGTCGCCAGGAACCGGAATTCCCCACGAAATCTTATCTTTCGGCCGGCTGACACTGGTATCTTCCAGCCCGGAATTGATAACCGATAAGATTTCGTGTTTTCGGCTCTGGGGCACAATCCGCAGCTGGTCCGTTTCAATGGCTTGTTTAATCTGCGGAGTAAAGGCGCTCAGCTTGAAAAAATAATTTTCTTCTTTAAGTTGCTCGTACGGACGGTTGTGGTCCGGGCAGATGCCTTTGTTAGATTTAACGACTTCTTCGGGGAAATAGGCTTCGTGGCCAGTGCAATACCAGCCGGAGTAGGTGCCTTTGTAGATGTATTTGGCCAGATTTTTCCAGATGACCTGCGCTCGCTGCTCGTGGCCGGGGTCGGTGGTTCGGATAAAGTGATCGTTGCTAATATTCAATAGTTTAAGCAAGTCGCGGAATTTCAGACTAACTTGATCGGTAAATTCTTTTGGCGAGAGGTTTAGTTCGGCTGCCTTTTCGGCAACTTTACCGCCGTGCTCATCGGTGCCGCTACTAAACACTACGTTCTCGCCTAACTGACGATGGTAACGTGCCAGGGCGTCGGCCATCAAAGTTTCCATGCCGAAACCGATATGCGGGTCACTATTGACATAAGGAATAGAAGTAGTTATGTAAAACTTGCTCATCAGATTAATTGTATCTTAAAACAGAGAGTTTTGTTTAGGTGCTTCTTCCGCTGGGGGGCCGGCTGGATTAAAATCAACCCCGAGCTTTTCGGCCAGTCTTTTTAAGAACTCGACTTGTGCAGCGTTAATCTTTTCAGAAGCTCTTGTCAGCGTGAACCATTTGGCTTTGTCAACTTCCGGCCACTCCAAAATCTTACCGGAGCGAGGAGGCCATTCTTTTCTTACAGTGTTGCTTTTGATACGGCTAACGTCGACATTGCCTTCTACCGCCCAGGCAATTACGGTTTTGCCGCCTTTTTGTTCTACAGTACCCAAATCTAACCACTCGCCACCGGGAACGCCGAGACTAAGCTCTTCGTTAAACTCTCTCCTTGCTGTTTCTTTTGGGTCTTCATCCGCATATTCACCCTTCGGAATCGACCAAAAACCTTTATCCTTGTTCTTAAACCATGGCCCACCATTGTGGATAATCAATACCTCAAGCTGTCCGTTCTTTATTCGATAGACCAATAATCCGGCGCTCTGTTTTTTCATAATTTGGTGGGTGATGTAGGATTCGAACCTACGACCCCTTGAATGTGAATCAAGCGCTCTAGCCACTGAGCTAATCACCCCTCCTGCAAACCAATTATAAGCTAATCTTGAACGTTACTGGATAAATGCCACAAGCCGCAATAGCGGCACTTGTACGGCTTGAGTTCGCTGCCTCGGCGCCATTTTAGAGAGAGCGCCTCGGCCCGGACCTGATCCTCAGAATCAAATGCCAATTTATCAGCGCAAGGTAATTTTTTATCGGCCTCAGACAATATCAATAAATTCTTTACAGAAACGCTCGAATACCGCGTTAGTCCATCCAAAGCCAGTTTGCGATGGATAAACTCCTTTAAGCGGCGGTTTCGATGGCTGTACCACGTTATATTTTTCCAAAAAGACACCGTGGACGTTGAACCAGTCCAGATTAGTTTTAAGCCACTTTAAGGCAATCCGGCGGGCGTCGGCGTGATATCCGTAACGCTGCAAACCTTTGACCACCATAAAATGTAGCGGCGCCCAGCCATTCGGGTAAGCCCACTGGGTTGGCAGGGAACCCGGAACGAATTGTCCAAGCATTACGGTATCGGTGGCAGATAGACCGCCTTTGTTCTCAAATTTCTTGAGCGCTCCCACCATTCGTGTCGCCTGCCGTTCATCAACCAAACCGGCCCACATTGTGTAATAAGCTGCTAGAGAGTCGACGTTGCCGCGTTGTTTTTTGACATAGTTATAGTCGTAATAGAAGTTGCGCAGATTACTCCACATCAGTTGATTCATCGCTACTTTACGCCTATAGGCTGCTTTGTCCCAGCCTTCGGCCTTGCTCTCATCGCCCAGTAAACGCTGCACGTAAGCCAAATCGGTCTCGTATTTGTAAAGCAGCGAGTTCAAATCGACTGGCAGAAAATCCAGGCAATGCCTGCCGAAGCGCGGGGTTAAATCCCAGCCGCTTTCGGCTTCAGCCAAATCGTTCAAATAGTTGATGTCGTAATAGCGGCTGAGGCCTTCGTAAACCTGGCGGGCATGCGGTTTTTCGGTTCCCATCCACACAGTCTGATATTCATCTTCAGCCACGGCCATGGCTTCGCTCAACCATTGCCTGTCCATTTTAAAGGCATGGTGGACATCCAAAATAATGGAAGTAAGAAACGGCGGATGCGAACGCCCCATCAGATAGGTGCGCGAGGCGTTTGGAATAATCCTGAAACGCTTGAACATGCTAAGCAAGTCTTCCAAAATTCCCAGTACCAACTCCTTATTCTGACCGTCAAGCAAACCCTGCACCATAAAATAGCTGTCCCAGTAATAAAGCTCATTAAAATCGAATTCATGGCCCTCTTCGTAGGCTGGCACAAGATAGGGCTTAGGTAGGCCGATTAAACTGTCGTTGTCTTGGGGATGATACCGTGTAAGTTTGGGCCAATAAGTTGCAATGAATTCACGGGCCGGCCGAACATCTTCAGCAGTCAACACCGGCTGGTTGAACCGGGGGAGGAGCGGTAGTTTTTTTGTTAGATTTATGGCTTTTAGTAGTACCACTATTATCAGCCTACGCCCGCTTGGTTGCTATAGTCAATAAAATTATGGGTTTGGGAAGAGAGGTAGGCGATCGAGTGGTCTGGCCGCGGGGGAACCCGCGGCCAGACCGACTTCATCAGCTCAGG
>DATCIS010000029.1:0-2353 GCA_036507655.1 Saccharimonadales bacterium (SeqCode) | reverse complement strand
TAACCTATCCCTGCCTCTGCTTATGCTTTGGCTTCTGCTTATTGATGACATACAACCGCCCTTTGCGGCGGACAATTTTGTCATCTGGGCTGATTTTCTTAACCGATGCCCGCACCTTCATTACGATTTACACTCCTCTTTGCCGACTAGTTCGAGCCAGCTTAACTTTCGCGGTAGGTTATCCGACCCTTCGTCAGATCGTAAGGTGTCAATTCAACCTTAACGCGGTCGCCCGGCACCAATCGGATGTAGTTTTTCCGCATCCGGCCGGCGACGTGAGCTACTATTATATGGCCGTTCTCGAGTTCGACCCGAAACTGCGTACCTGGAAGCGCTTCCGCGATAGTTCCGGTAAGCTCGATAACCTCTTTGCTCTCGGCCATAAATATAACTTGATAATATTAGCATAGCGCTATAGAGGTTGTAAAGAGTTATTTTTGGCGCTTTGGAATTGGTATAAAACGCAGTACCCGGGCGCTTCTGGAGGCTTCGGCCTTAGCGGCCGGTGAAAGCTCATGGAAGTAATCCGGTTGTTCGTATTGGTCGTAGGTTATCATTAGAGCCCGCGATTCAACCTGGCGCATCGTTTCAAGTGATACAGATACTAAAATCAAGATGCTGGTACCGCCAATGGCGATATTTTGGTTTATATACACCTGGCCCAAAATCGGCATAACCGCCAAGATACCCAGAGCGATGGCACCAAAAAGCGTTAACCGGTTGACGGTTTTGCTCAGATACTTCTGCGTTTGTAGCCCGGAGCGAACATTGGCTATGAATCCGCCCTGTTTCTGCAGGTTCTCAGCGATTTCTTTCGAATTAAATGTCACGCTAGTGTAGAAATAGGTGAAAATGAAGACCAGGAAGAAATAGGTTAGCGGGTAGACCCATGGTTTCCAGCCGCCGGCAGCGAAAGTTACTGGACTGGGGTTTTGGAAAAGTTGGCTCAATGTTACGCCGATTTTTTCCCACTGGGTTGTGGCTATTGCCTGCACCCCTTGGCCATGAGTTAGCAACTGTCCGGCAAAACTCGGGACAGACAAGAATGCCAAAGCAAAAATGATTGGAATAACGCCGGCCGTAATCAGCTTAACGGGTAGCGTGGTCGTGACTCCGCCATACGTCCGATTCCCCTGTACACGCTTGGCGTAATTGACGGTCAGCCGCCGGGAAGCTTCGTTAAGTTTAACTACCGCCCAGATTACGAAGACTGTCAGAACCGCTAATATGCTAATAAGGATTAGCCCCCGTTGGCTAAAGTCAAAGCCCAAAAACGACAACTTGTCCGAGTCAGCAAAACTCGATTTCCACACGGCATTCGAGCCCAGTTGCTTGAGGAGGGACGGCAGGCCGCTGACTATACCAACCGTAATTAAAAGTGAAATTCCATTTCCGACGGAGCGTTCTGTAATCAGCTCGCCCAGCCACATTAAAACCATCGCCCCGCCGGTTAGGGCTGCAATCATTAAGGCCCAGTCCATAAACGAGGTGTTGGCTGTTATATCTCCTATGCCCCCCAGGCTCTGCGCCGCTTGGCGGATTAGATAAACCATACCAATAGATTGGATTACTGCCAGAGGGAAAGTCAGCGTACGGGTGTATTGGTTAATTTTTTTCCGGCCATATTCACCCTCTTCTTTGTGCATCTTTTCCAGCCTAGGAATGGCCCTTGTCAGAAGTTGCATAATAATCGAGGCGTTAATGTACGGTATTAGTCCTACAAGCACGATTGAAAAGTTAGCCAGCGCTCCACCTGATACAACATTAAGAAAACCGAGCAGGTTGTTTGCGCCGGTTTGAGTGTAAAGATTCTCCAGTACCTGTTTGAGTGTCTGAGGATCAGCTAGGGGCACAGGAATGTGGGCCAGGATACGAAAAACCAGCAGCATGCCAAGCACGGCTAAAATGCGACCGCGCATTTCTCCATGGCCGAGCGATTTTAGAATAATCCCCCAGTTCATCCCGCTAGACCCTCACAACGTATTCACTTAATTGTATCACTGGCTTTTTTGGGGCGTGAAATACGGTCGATTTTGCTAAAGCTGCCGCCGGCTTTTTTTAGGGCTGCCTGGGCTTTAGTGCTTGCCGCCTGCAACTTAACAGCTTTTTTAGATGTAATTGTTCCTTTCAGAATGAGTTTAGCGTTGACATAGGGACTGCTCAGTAAGCCGGCATCGCGCAGGTCGTAATTATCAATTATTTGCTTACGAATAGTGTCTAGCTGTCCAGTGTAGACAATCTCATGCTTGGGGCGATGGCTCTTGAAACCCGGCAGATGGGGTAATCGCATATATAAGGGCATCTGACCACCCTCAAACCCTGGGCGCACGCCACCGCTTTTACGAGCTCCTTG
>DATCIS010000028.1:0-4827 GCA_036507655.1 Saccharimonadales bacterium (SeqCode) | reverse complement strand
CTTGGCAGGTGCGCCCGTTTTCAAAGCCTCAAATATCCCGTTATAACTCATTTCGCCGTCAAATTTAGTGGCCTCGCGGGCAATCTTGGCTGGTGAATGGGCGTCAGAACTGGAAATCAAAGCCACATTGTCGAGTTTGCTCAACCGCCAGTTCATCGGCGGGTCGGATGATAGGCCGGTTTCAATAGCGACTATCTTTGGCGTCAGCTCCTCGAAGCACTCTTCCAAAGAATCAAATCCCGACATCGAGCCGAAGACACTGAACCACGGCGTCCAGGCGTGAGCCGGAATTACCAAAGCCTGTGGGTGGGCTGCAAAGGCCAGCTCGCCGATCTGTTTTGCGCTTAATCCTACAATCGGCCGGCCGTCGCTTGATAAATTCGCACCGCGCGATACTAGGCTGCGGTTAAAGTTGTCGACCGATTCTAAAGACGGCAGCATTACTATCGTATGAATACGCCGGGTACGGCCGGCTTGTTGGTAGATGCTGGAGATTTCGACGCTCAAAATGAACCGGACAACTTTGTTATCAGCAGAATTTTTGAGCACAAATAAGCCTTCTTCGGCCGCCGGCTCAAGATAGTGCTTGATTTCTTCGAACCACATCGGGTGGGTGAAGTCGCCACTGCCAAGTACGGCTATGCCTTTCTTGCGAGCGTATTCATCGAGTACGGGCAGCGTCAGGCTTGGCGAAGTGGCCCTCGAAAAACGCGAATGGATATGAAGGTCGGCGTAATAGACCATATCAATTGGCGCTGTCCACAATACGGTAAATATTACCTGTAGCGTAATCAGCCAGATAAAGTTCGCCTTGGCTGTCCTCACCAAAAGTACTGATCTGATACGAGGACTTGGTTATAAGAGTTGACTCGAGTTTACCGCTCTTCTTCTCGGCAAAGTAAACCTGTCCGCCGCAGAAATCGCCATAAAAATATTTTCCCGTCAACGCCTGGTACTTTTGGCCACGGTAGGTATAGCCACCTGTAACCGAGCAGCGGTCTTCGGAATGGTCATATTCCAAAGCCGGGAACACGTATTGGTCTTTGGGTCCGCAGCCTCCTAGGTTAAAATCGTGCTCGCCCTCATAGCAGCGCCAACCATAGTTTTTGCCACCTTGGCCGGATGGTTCGAGGTTGATTTCTTCATAATCACCTTGGCCGACATCGGCGATGTAAAGCTCCTTAGTTTGGCGGTCAAAACTGAGACGCCAGGGGTTGCGCAAACCAAAGTCCCATATCTCACCTCTCTTATCTGGTTGGTTCACGAATGGATTGGTGGCAGGAATTTTATACGGAAGCTGGCTGACATCCAAACGTAGAATTTTGCCGAGCAATGTGCTTAGATCTTGGGCTCTGTTTTGCGGATCTCCGCCAGAACCACCATCTCCGAGTGCGGCGTATAGATAGCCGTCTTCGCCGAATACCACAGCCCCGCCGTTATGATTTTTATACGGTTGCGCTATGATCAGAACTTTTTGCTCACTATCTGGGTCGGCCTTGTCTGCCGCGGTACGCTGATATCGAGCAATAACCGTATTTTGGTTTTTGTCGATGTAGTTAATAAACAGATAACCATCTTGGGAATGATTTGGCGAAAAAGCTAGGCCAAGAAGACCCATTTCGCCGCCGGACAAAACACGGCTCCTGATGTCCAAAAAAGGCTCGGCCTTAACGCTGCCATCGGCATTGACTAGGCGTATAATCCCGCTTTGATCCAAAACATAAAGCCCCTTCCCGCCGCTATTCGCAATAATCGCCGTCGGGCTAGGTAGCCCTTGGGCAAATAAAGCCAACTCGACTTTAGGCGGGTTTAGGGTTGGAGAGCTGACGACCGGAGATGGGGTCGATTGAGGGTTGGACGTGTCTGATCTTAAAAAAAAGCTTAGTACTAGAAGCAGTAGAATGATTGTCGAAGTGGGGATCGATAGCAGAGCGTATTTTTTATAGCGATTCTTGGCAGGCGGCTCTTGGCTGCTTGGCGTGGTTAGTTTTGGCTCCATTAGTATTAATTACAAGGAATTGAAAGTTAGCGAGTTTCACCGCCGCCGAGGTCATTCAGCATGGCTATTAGCTTATGTCTCTCAATTTTGGTGCAATCAATATCTTGTTCGTTACAGATAATATATCCCTGAAGCAGCCTGCGCAGCTCTACAGCGTCTTTGCGCCGTAGCCACTTTATAGAAAAAGGTGTAGTAAGGAAAAATCGTGAGGCGGTGTGTACCGAACCGAAGAAAGGACCTATATCGGCCTCAACGCTCAAAAGATCGCGCACCGGGATGCCTGTGATTTTGGCTACTCTAAAAAAATAGCGGGTGACAAAGGTAACCTTCTCTCTATCGAGAATGATGGAGTCTGGAAAGAGAGTAAAAGGGAAGACGGTGTTAGCCTTAAACAAAACATCATGCCCGAGTTCGGCCACAGCCAGCAGTCTCTTAGAGCGTTTAACAGGGGGAAGGGCACTCTTTTTTAATGTGCGTTTTTGGCGGATCAGACCACGGTGTATAAAGGCGCGTTTAATGGATTCGAAAACATCCAATACGGACTCTGGAGAACCTTCGGGGAATCTTATTCTCTTGACCATCCATGCTTCCTGTATCTTTATTATATTCCTAATCCATCCGCTATCTGTGTAATAAACCATCGTCGGGCGAGCAATTTTAAGGGGGGTCTCGCTAGAGACCCCCCTTGGTGGCTGCTGGTTTCGGTTGAGGCCTCGTCCTACCGGGATTTCTTCCGGTAAAACGGATGGATGGCGGAATCGCCACACATCTCCCGTGCCTTATCGGCCGGGCAGGCGATACCACCATCCGTGTACAACACTGACGCGTCGAGAACGTAATCGTTGGGGTTGGCGTGCACATCTGTCAGAGCGCACGTTGTCCCGATGCCCTCGACGTAAATCGCCGGCGTGTAGCCGGCCTTTAGCAGGCTTGGCACTTGCGATGCCGCCGCCTGCCAGAACCGCCCCTTCGTTCCATCAACCCGCATGACCGGGGCAGGCGCACAAAGGCCGATTCCCGGTTCCTCGGGTGGCTTGGGCGGTGGTGCCGGAGCCGACGGGGGTGCTGCAGGCTCCGGTCGCGACGGATTTTCCGTCGGCGACGGCCCCGACGCCTCTCCTCCTCCACTGGGTTGTTTGGGCAATGGTGATTCGGTCGGTGTCGACGCCGGAGCATCGTCACTTTCTTCTTCGTCGACTTCAGGTTCTGAGGAAGTCGCCCCTTCGGCGTCTCCTTCCCCGGATCCTTCTTCGCTGTCGCCGGGGTAAGCCGGCACCTCGTCTTGTACCGTGACTAGTGCTGCCGGGATGATCGCTATGCCTACGTCTCCTTCGCTGTTGCCACAGCCGATGAAGAAACCCCATAGGACCAAGAGGACCAGGCCGATCGCGGCTAGTACGAATGCGATGTTTTCCTTATCCATGGTCATCCCTTTGTCCAGGCACCCCAGGTCCCGTCGCCGTTGACGGTAATGGAGAGTTGGGGGTATTGGTTGTTGCACAGCAGGACGTTGGCCACCAGGCAGACCTGGAAGTGGCCTTGCGTCCAGACACTGCGCCGCGACAGACCTCTCATTACATTTTCGCCAGTGTGTCCCATGAATTCCCAGGGCTTCCACTCGACGAACGGTGTAACGGAATTGACTTCCGCCCACCTGATGTAGCGAAAGTAGGTGACGCGTCCGTTACGAACGCAGTAGTACACCTGAAGGCTGTACTTCCACAGAACCATTCCGGCTCCGTTTTTGAACTGACGCCTAGCCCATCTCTTCTGAGGGTTGCAGCGCTTGGTAGCGTCCGCCAGAGCCTGCCGGTTTTGAGTCTGAATCTGCCGGATTCCCGGTATTAGACCCTTTCCACTGGCTGTCTCAAGGACGCCTTCCATCTGCCAGCTGGCCACTGAATGGGTGCTGGCGGGACTGGCAGTTTCAGCTGTAATACCGGCCAGGACTGCGGCCAGCACTACAGTGACTGCTTTGATGGTTAGCATTGCTTTACCTTTCTGTGGGATAATCTCCCCAGATCTTTCCCCAGAAAGAAGCGACGTGACAAATGCGACTATTCTTGGGTGGCACCACCCCTTTCGAATTGTTAAATAACACACGCCGATACTCTAGCAGCTATTGTATACCTTACTATTTTTAAGATGTTTTGTCAACTCTACCCCCTGACAACTAGAAGTTAAACCGGTATAATAACTTGTGATTCCGGAGTAGCTCAATGGTAGAGCAACACCCTGTTAAGGTGATGGTTGCCGGTTCGAGTCCGGCCTCCGGAGCCAAGGTTAGAACCATGAATAACAGAGGCAAGAAGCCTCTTTTGTCGTTTTGGGGTATGATAATTTTGTGAAAGATGTCTACATCGGCAAAGGCAAACTAGCAGGTAAAGGTGTATACGCTGCCCGCGACTTCAAAGAAGGCGAATTGGTGAAGTCCTGGAACTTACAGCCACTAACACAAGCCGAGTTTGACGCTCTTCCCAAGAGTGAACATATGTTCGTGCACACCTTCAACGGTAAGTTATTCTTATTCCCAGAGCCATCACGATACACCAATCACTCAACCAATCCTACGGTGCACTCAGATTTTGAGAAGCAATGTGATTACGCTTTGCGACCAATAAAGCAAGGTGAGCCAATAACAATCAACGCCAACCTGGAAGTACAATATGAGCTTGAAACATTTGTGCCGGTTTATGAAGAAAGCACAATTACTGATTTTGAATGGCTCAAGGGTAGCTATAGAAATGCTACGGTGCACTATACGCTACCTAATCGAAAGCAAAAGACGTTGACACTCAAGCGTATTCGAGGAAACTGGCGAGTTGTTG
>DATCIS010000027.1:0-17513 GCA_036507655.1 Saccharimonadales bacterium (SeqCode) | reverse complement strand
CGCAAGTGCGCGGCCGGACTCCGGGACTGTTATCTTGGTATTACCCTTCTTCTCTCGGTGCCTTCACAAGCTTGGCGAAGACGATTAGCCGGTAGCGGTCGCTGCCAGCCGGGTAGCAGGTGGACAGAAGCAGCCTTCCGGCTGGTTCTGGATCGAACTGCGCTCGGGGGTTGACGATTTTCCGGCGCCAGACCTTATAGGCGTATAAACCTCTTTGGGTTTTGAGTCTGATGAGGTCGCCGGGCTTCAGCTCATCCAATCGCCGGAACGGTGCCACGTGGGTGGTCCTATGCCCGGCGATAAAGACGGTGCCGATTTCCCATGGGAAAGCCGAGCACGGATAGTGCGCGACTCCCCTATCCAAAGCGCTGGTCAGACTGCCATCGCACATCTTTTGCTCGCCTTCATACAGTGGGAACGAGATGCCGATGGCCGGAATCGCCAGCCGGCCGAACCGCTGGCCGACACCTGGGTTTGCCGAGGCGTTAGCCGTGAGTGACAGCATGGCTGCCGATGCGGCCAATGCCGCGGCGACAGCTCGCCGGCTCATTTGGTGTACGCCGGCTGCGGTGCCTTGACGACGCGAACCTTGGTGATGTACTTCACCTTGTTCTTGACCTTCGTCTTGACACAGAGGGCGGTGCCGGGCTTACTCTTCAGGCTCTTGAAGCCCTTGGGGCACTTCGGCTTGCCGTAGACCGTCTTGGTGACGGCATGTACGACGACCTTCTCGATAGTTACTGTGCGGGTGCACAGCAACATGTCAGATGTGCTACCGGCGTCCTGCGTGTATCCAGCCGGGCACTGCTTGGGCGACGACGGCATCGTCGAAACAGGCGGGCTGGTCGGCGGATGAGCCGGGCCGCAGTGATCCTCATTCACCCCGCCTTTCTTGCCGTGATGTTCGCAGTCCTTGCCGTTGTCTGGCTGAGGGTCTGGACGGCAATCTTTGCCGGTATTACCGTGGCTGCATGGGTCTTGGCCTGGAGGCGACGACGGCGGGTTGTTGCCGGCCGAAGCCGTAACTACGAAAGCGCTGAAAGCTAGCAGGGCCGCGATGGCCACTGCCAAACCTAGCAACTTACGCATGACGCTCCCTTCTTAGGGGTAGAGGGGTTGATACCTTAAAGTGCAAATAAACACCTCTCAAGGTGTTATGACATATATATTACCATAAACGCTTTAAAAAAGCAATACCCTAAGGAGTTATTTTTCTTGGTCGTCGGGCATGTCGTCGTAAACATCGCCTTCAGGTTTACCGGCCGCTACCGGCCTGCCCTGAGTAGGGTCGCTGGGTTCGTCTTCTTCTTCAGAACCAAAGATTTCACTGGCATCCCTTAGCAAAACTTGACGTGGCTTGGCGCCATCGGCCGGGCCAATAATCCCTTGTTCTTCCATCATGTCTATTAGACGCGAGGCCCGGCCGTAACCGATACGCAACTTTCGTTGCAACAAGCTGGTACTGGCTTTGCCGTTGGCGATCACTACTTCGATGGCATCCTTCCAGGCGGAATCGTCCTCGCTGCCGCTGCTCATGACAGTGGCAGCCTTACCCGTCAGTTGTACTGGCTGGCTGACAACTTCGTCGTCGTATGTCGGCTGGCGCTGCCCACGTAGGAAGTCGCAGACTTTGGTGGTCTCGGCATCAGTAGTCAGAGCAGCCTGCACGCGAATCGGTTTGTTGAATTCGGGGATGCTAAAGAGCATATCGCCGCTGCCTAGGAGTTTTTCAGCGCCGGCTTGGTCGATGATGGTGCGTGAATCAACCTGCTGCACAACCGTAAAAGCAATCCGGCCCGGCACGTTAGCTTTAATCAGGCCGGTTATGACATCGACGCTTGGGCGCTGCGTGGCAATTACCAAGTGGATTCCGGCGGCGCGGGCCTTTTGGGCGATGCGCACAACCAGCGCTTCAACGTCGCGGGCGGCCATCATCATCAAATCGGCCAGCTCGTCAATCACAATCACGATATAGGGCATACCCTCCTCTTTTTTGAGGCTGTTGTACTCGGCGATGTTACGCTTGCCGACTTCGCGGAAGGCCCGCAGGCGGCGTTCCATTTCGGCAACCGCCCACTTCAACGCGCTGATGCACTTTTCCGGCTCGTGTATGACCGGACTTAACAGATGGGGAATGTTATCGTAAAGGTTCATCTCAACCTGCTTAGGGTCAACCAAAATCAGCTTGAGCTCGGACGGGCTGTTGCGATAGAGCAGGCTGGTTAGGATGGTATTTATCATTACGGATTTACCGGAGCCAGTCTGTCCGGCGATCAGCAGGTGCGGCATTTTGTCCAAATCAGCCACAATCGGGTTGCCGGAAATGTCTTTGCCGATGGAAATCGGCAAGGGGCTTTTGAGTTCACGCCACCCGGTACTTGATAGCAATCCGTGAATCGAAACGGTTGCCGGCTTAACGTTGGGCACTTCAATTCCCACAGCCCGTTTGCCGGGGATGGGGGCTTCCATGCGGATGCTGCGAGCTGCCAAATCAAGTGCCAGATTATTTTCCAGAGCTGTTAGACGTGAAAGTTTAACTCCTGTCGGCGGCTTAAGCGTGTACTGGGTGACGCGCGGGCCAACATTTGCGCCCTCGACCGCCACATTGATATTGAAGTTGGCATAGGTCTCTTTAATGATTTCGGCATTGCCGGTTACGTCGCCGGCATCGGCCTTGTCTTGCTTGTCTGATAACAGGCTGAGTGGCGGGAACTGCCAGTCAGGGTCGCTAGTGGTGGTCAAAGCGGCGTGGTTTTGGTCAGGCGCCAGCTTTTCGGCGGTGTTGCGAAGTGAAGCCATTCGCCCGGCAGAATGATGCACCACCGGTACGCCTTCATTGAGCTGAAACGGCGACATTTTGCTCTTTAGAGAAGCCAAATCTTCTTCACCCTCAGCCGGCTGACGCCTGAATAGCCCGGCCAATTTAAGCAGAATCCGTGGGTCGATCTTAAAAGTAAAGAAGGCGGCAAAGACTGTTAGCACAAAGAATACCAGCGAAGCTAAGAATTTGCCCATCGCACCAACCAGCCCGTCGCCAACTACTCGGCCAACGCTGCCACCAACATCACCGGTAGTGTGCAGCAGGCTGGCAAAAAAGACTATCAGCCCGACGCTGCCGGCCATCTTAGACAGCGGTATCTGTCCATCCTCACTTAGGAATTTCAGCGCGCCCAGATAGACCAATAAAAATGGTGACACTATGGTGGCTATACCTAGTAAATCCCAAGTTCCATCCCAAAAACCGCGCGGTATCGGAGCGTTAATAAAACTGCCAAAAGACAGCACGATACCACCGATAATCAGTGTTACGGCGCCGACACCGCGCCAGAAACCGGAGGATTTAATCTCTTCGGTTTTTTTAGAGTTCTTTTTTCGTCTTTTAGCCATTTCTAACAGTATAACTTAAGCACTACCCTATCGGGTAATGTTGTGCTAATTATAACACATTTGTGCTTATGGTGTCAAGATTTATTAGTTGAACCTAGGCCGCTTGGTCATAAGTAACCAGAAATTCTTCGGCGGCAGTCCTGCCAATTTTACTGAAGAGCATCGGATAAGAGTGATCGCGTGCTTCCAATACCTTGTCCCCTGGCACCTCTATATCGAACCCAGCCATACTTAGATGTACAGAATTATCTTCGGGATTCCATAACAGACGGACCATGTTGCCAAAGGCGTCTTTTCGCGCATCGATCTCGCGCATTTTTGGAACTAACTCTTTTAGAGCTACTGCTAATTCACTCATAGCTATTTTGCGGTCTTTTTATTTCTAAGACCAACTCCTGTACCCCGTTATACGCTCGGTTGGCGTACTAGTCAAGTCTTTAGTTTGGCTTTATGGTGACGGGGTTGGAATAGTCTGGGCGTTGGCTGGAATGTCTATAGTTACATCCTTATATTCGTAAACAATCTTCGATGTTTTACCGGCAATTGTGCTTTCTACCTGCGTGATGCGCTTGGTATCTGCATCTATGTATATGGTGGAGGTGTTCCCACTAACGCTCACAGACCAGACATCGCAAGTGCCAGATGGACAGCTTTGTTTGCCTTTGTAGCTGGAGCTACTTCGGTAGTTGGCTAGTTCGGTCTGGTCGTAAGTATAGTCGCCCGGGTTAAAGCCGCTGTTCGATGACTGGGAAATCGGGAACTTAACGCAATTATCACCCTGGCAAGAGTAATAGGCATCACTGGTATAGACTACCTCTATTTGCTGGCCGTTTTGAGTGGCGACGTAGCGAGTACTGCCCTTATCGTCGTGTTCAAATGTAGCGCTGCCCGCTCCTGCTGTGGTTATTGTGGCCGTGAACTCCAAATCTTCTGTGGATGCCGGATTAAAGTTTGCACCATTGGCTGATTGGCCGCCGCTGGTTTGCGAGGTTGAAGGCGTGGTCGTATCGTTATCTTTGGTTGTGAAATAGGCCGCCGCACCGCCACCTATTAAAAGCAGCACAATCACGCCGATGACTAATCGTCTTTTCATCTTTCCCTAACTCCTAATTAACTACACCATATTGTACAGCGCTTAAAACGCTCACGCCAAACTAGTCAACCCTCGCGTCTTGATTCAATAACCTCTGACGCATTTGGGCGAAACGGCGTTGCTGCTCGAGCGCGATTTCTTCAGGCGTCTTCTGGGCCTGTAACTCTCCGTTTGTGGCGGTAACAATCCCCTGTTTCGCAGGTCGGCCGCCGATGACGTTTACTACCGGGATGACAATCGGGCTGCGCTGAGTCTGCTCATACAAGAAGTGAGTGATGTAGTCCTTGAGCTCGGACTTGAAGCGGTCCAAATCCACTCGCTTATAGCGCTGTGTTACGGCCCGGCGCAGCTCATTGCGCAGAGCTGTCATCAGCTCCTCGTTTTCCTTCATATATATGAATCCGCGGCTGATGATATCCGGGCTGGTTAGGAGTTGGCCAGTTTTTTTATCGATTGTCAGTACCGCCGTTACCATACCCTCTTCACTCAAAAGCACCCGGTCTTTAACCACCACCGTGCTGACAATCGCACCAGTTTGATCGACCAAAATCGTGCCGTGTGGCACTTGGCCGTCCACTTGGATTTTGTTGGCGCTGACAGATATGACTTCGCCGTTTTCGACATTCAGGCAGTTGGCTCTTGGTACTCCGGACTCGACTGCCAAATCGATATGGTATTTCTTAGCGGTGTAATCGCCGTATACCGGCACGAAGAACTTGGGCTTGAGCATAGAGACCATCTCACGGTACTCATCTTGGCTGGCGTGACCAGAAACGTGAAGCGGGCCGGCGTGGTCAATTTCGTGCGTCTCATGACGGTAAACATGCACGCCTTTACGGTGCAAATCATCTACCATATCGCGGATTAAGGCGTCATTACCGGTATAAGGGATAGCTGTGCTGGAGAGGATAACAGTGTCCTGCTCTTTGAGCTGAACGTGTTTGTGATCACCCATGCTCATGCGCTGGAGCGCCGAGTTCGGCTCGCCCTGTCCACCGGTACAAACCACCACAACATCCCTATCTTTGAGGTTAGGTGCTGAAGCGATTGGCACGAACGTGCCCTTAGGGATTTTCATGAAGCCGTTTCTAACGGCCATTTCCACCGTACTTATCATGCTACGGCCGTCGATGGCTATCTTGCGGTTATGGTGGACCGCGGCGTTTACAATCATCTGCACACGGTTGACGTTGGTCGAGAATATGGCTATGAAGATACGGCCGGGCGCACTATCCATGATGTCGATGAAGCTTTGCTCGATGGTCGATTCAGATGGGGTACGGCCTGGTCGTTCGGTGGTAGTACTTTCGCTCAAAAGTACAGTTACCCCTTCTTTGGCCAGCTCGGCAAAGCGTTCCATATCGGTTTTTTCGTGGTCCAGCGGATTAGGATCGAAGCGGAAATCACCAGTGTTGATGATGCGGCCAACTGGTGTGTCGACTACCACGGCCGTGCTGCCAGGAATAGAATGGGTGACACGAATCAGCTCCACAAAGAAGTTACCTAACTTCAGTCGCTCATGGGTTGTCTCGTTCATGATGACGGTTTTTAGTTCAAAGCCGTCCGGAAGAGGCAGACCATAATTTTCAAAGATTTCTTCAACCCGGCCAATAGTGAAGCGGCTACCGTAAACCGGCACGTTGTATTTAGGCAAAATGTGTGGCAGCCCGCCAATGTGGTCCAGGTGGCCGTGAGTAATGACAAAACCGCGCAGCTTGTTCTGAATGCTGTCGAGGTATGTCGTGTCAGCGATTCCATAATTTATGCCGGGCAAATCGACTCCCAAATCGTTGCCACAGTCAATTACGATGGCGTCGTTTTGGTACTCGACGACAATCATGTTTTTGGAACCGCCGCCGTCCATGCCGCCCAGGCCGATGATTTTCAACCGCGCACCGTCATCTATTTTGTGGGCCGGCTTTGGTTTTTCGACAGCTTTTGCCGAGGCGTCGAGATATTGGCTGGCAATGCGATTAGCGTCGCTGACTGCCTGTTTTTGGGCGCGCAGTGCCTGACCTCGAGACACCTTTCTACCGTTGGTTTTTGGACTCATCTGTTTCCTCCCTTTTGTTAGAGATTAATTTGAAAACCTAAATTAGATTTTGGCTAGCCCTGTTGAATCGGCTTTGCCGGCCCGCGTACTGCGGGCATTCAACAGGGCTAGCACCGGCGGGATACGGGCAAAATCGTCAATCAGCGTCTGGCGCATACCGTTGTTGTAGAGCGCCGCCGCCGGATGAAACAAGGGCAAATAAACCTGGCCGTTATATCTTTTTGGCTGGCCGTGCACTTGGCTGATTCTTAGGCTATTTGGAAGTAGCGCTTCCATACTGTGCCTTCCCAGTGTCACGATTAGCTTCGGTTTTATGACTGCAAGCTGCTTCTTTAAAAATGGTAAAAAGGCGGTTTTTTCATCCGGGTAAGGATCGCGGTTATTCGGCGGGCGGTACTTGACGATGTTGGTGATGTAGACATCTGACCTTTTTAGGCCGGCCGCGGTTAGCATTTCATCCAGGAAGCGGCCGGCCGCGCCAACGAATGGCAGCCCCTGCTCGTCTTCTTTTTTGCCCGGGGCCTCACCGATAAACACTACCTCGGCATCGGGATTACCATCACCAAATACCAACTGCGTGGCGCCAGCGGCCAAATCCGGGCAAATATTTTGTTTGATGATTTCCTCCTTGATTGCGTTCAGTTGAATTTGCTTAGGTTTTTTACTCATTAACTATCGCGAGAATGCCAGTCGGGCGCCGCGAACAACATACTTGACGGCCCAAACCAAAAAGATAATTGACACGGCGTACTGCCACAGGCTGCCCGAATCAATTGCCAAAGATGCAAACCCGTAGGCTAGCCCTAGAAAGATGGCCGCGCCCACCAGTAAAACCCACCACTTGCGCATCAACTTCTGTTCTTCGCTGCGTCTGGCCACTATTTCTCGTTCCTTTCTCGGGCTGCCGCTTTCATTGAAAGCTGCAGGCGGCCGCGATCATCAATAGCGATTAATTTCACGGTAACTTTATCGCCTTCTTTGACTACGTCGCTCGGTTTATTAACTCTCTCTTCAGTCATTTCGGATACGTGCACTAAACCTTCTTTCCCCGGTAGTATTTCGACGAATGCGCCGAACTCGAGAACAGAAACTACACGGCAGTTTTCATATATTTTACCAACTTCGGGCTCGGCTGTCAGCGTGCGGATGAACTGGATAGCGGCTTCGATGCTTTGCTGGTCTGGGCTGGCGATCATCACCGTGCCGTCGTCTTTAATGTCAATCTCAGCGCCGGTCTCGGCGATGATTTTATTAATAGTCTCGCCGCCTTTACCAATGACTTCTCGGATTTTCTCGGGGTTGATGGTAATGGCTTCAACGCGTGGCGCGTACGGGCTCATCTGTTTGCGGGCTTCAGGGATAGTCGAGAGCATGTGCCCCAGGATCTCTTCGCGGCCAGTTTTTGACTGGTCGAGGGCTTTTTTCAAAACTTCGACTGACAGGCCATGAACTTTCATATCCATCTGTAACGCCGTAATGCCTTTAGAAGTCCCAGCCACCTTAAAGTCCATATCGCCGGCAAAATCTTCGGCATCGGCGATATCGGATAGGATGATGGCTTTTTTACCATCGGTCATCAGTCCCATAGCAATACCGCTAACTGGGGCGGATATAGGGACACCGGCGTCCATCAGCGCCATACAGGAAGAACAAGTGGCGGCCATGGAGGTACTGCCGTTCTGGCTCATGATTTCAGTCACCGAACGGATGGCGTAAGGGAAATCGGCTTCGGCCGGCAACACGGCTTCCAATGCCCTCTCGGCCAGGTACCCGTGGCCGATTTCGCGCCGGCCAGGGGCGCCAAGACGTCTGACTTCGCCAACGGTATAGCCCGGGGCGTTGTAATGATGCATATATCGTCTTTCGCGTTCGCTCTCCATGGTATCTACCATCTGAGCGTAACTTAATGGAGCCAATGTCACGATGTTCATCGCCTGAGTGACGCCTCTGGTAAACAGGCTGGAACCGTGCGCCCGCGGTAAGAAGCCGACCTCGCTCGATAATGGTCGGAGCTCAGTCAATTTTCGACCATCCGGGCGGGCTGACTCTTCCATAATACCCTGGCGGACATCTTTATGGACGGCCATATCAAACGCTTCATCATAATCGGCTTTGACGGCTGCAAAGTCCTCGTCACCAAGCCTTTGGCGGAAATACTCGTGCATTTTATGGCGCAAATCAGATACCAGGTCGTTACGCTCCGGATATGGCGCGCGCAGCCCAGCGCCAAACTTACCCTTAGTCCAGTCATCGACGGCTTTTTGGATTTTTTCATCTGGTAGTAACAGTTCGTACTCTTGAGAAGTAACGCCGACTTTTTGAGCCAGCTCGGTTTGCAAATCAACCGCCGGCTGAATGACTTTGTGGGCGTACCCCAGCGCTGCAACTATCTGGGCCTCGCTAACTTCGCGGGCCCCGGCTTCGACCATCATGATGGCGTCCTTGGTGCCAGCGACCACCAAGTCTAAGCCGCCTTCCTCCAGCTCTTGAGGAGTTAAGAAGGCTTGCGGCTGGCTGTCTTTTAAGCCGACGCGCACACCGGCCACCGGGCCTTCAAAGGGCACGCCGGTTAGCATAAAGGCAGCGCTCATGGCAATCATGGCAATCGAATCCGGCCGGAAGTTAGGGTCCAGGCTTAAAACGGTGGCTACACCTTGAACTTCGTGGCGATATCCTTTAGGCCAAAGCGGACGAATAGGCCGGTCAATCAAGCGGCCAATCAATATCGCTTCGTCACTCGGTCGGCCCTCGCGCTTGATGAAGCGGCTGCCGCTTATCTTACCGGCAGCATAAAATTTTTCTTCATAGTCAATGCTCAGCGGGAAGTAGTCCAGCCCTTGAACCGTTTCCGGGCTTACCATGGCTGTGCCCAAAACCACCGTATCGCCGTAGCGAGCTAAAACACTGGCACTGGTGCGGAATCCGACTCGGCCAACCTCTAATGACAGAGGCTTTCCGCTAAATTCTGTCTCGACCTTAATGATTTTTTTACCGAACGGATTGATGGTCTTAGCCATAATTTTTTATTCACCTTTCCTGGGTGACAAGGTTCAATCCTCCGTAGCTTCAGGCGAAGGAGGGCTGTGCTCTGCCACCCAAATTATTTAATGATCTAGCGCCGAATGCCTAGTTTCTTGATTAACGCCAGGTATTCTTCACCATCTTTATCAGCGATGTATTTAAGCAGTCTTTTACGCTTGCCGACCAATTGTAGCAGGGCTCGGCGAGCGGCAAAATCGTGCTTATGAGTTTTTAAATGATCGGTTAATTCAGCAATCCGCGCAGTCATAATTCCTACCTGCACAGGGCTAGAACCGGTATCGGTTTTGCTTTTGGCCAAATCAGCAGTGATTTTAGCCTTTTTCTCACCAGTTATCATTCAGGCTAGATATTAGCAGTTTTACCCCTATCTTGCAAGTGTTACAGCCGGATTTCAATGTCGAGATTCTCCATATCTTGCGCATCTTTGAGATTAAAATTGCCGACTTTGGTACGGTGGAGGACTGACAGATAGGCGCCGGTGCCGAGTTTTTCTCCTATATCTTCTGCCAACGAACGGATATAAGTGCCACTGCTAACCTCTGCTAAGATCTTGAGTTTTGGATACCTATAACCTAGAACCTCTAACCTATAAACTCTCACCTTGCGCGGCTCTAATTTTACCTCTTTGCCCTGCCTCGCCATTTTGTAGGCTCTCTGGCCGCCGACTTTTACGGCACTGTATTGATGAGGGGTCTGCTCGATTTGGCCTTCAAATTGCCTTAAAACGGCTCTGAGCTCGGCTTCGGCCGGTTTTTTAGTGCTTTTTGGGCTTATTTCGCCATCAATATCACCTGTAGTACTTGAAGCCCCAAGGGTTAATTCAGCTTCATAAGTCTTATCTAATCTACTAAATTCAGCCGCACGCTTGGTGTATGAGCCGATAACTATAATCAAAAGCCCGGTAGCAAATGGGTCCAGCGTGCCGGTATGGCCTACTTTCACCTTCCTGCCAGTTTTGGCTCGAATGATCGACCGGACTTTGGCCACCGCGTCATGCGAAGTCCAGCCAGCCGGCTTATCAACTAATAAAACACCGTCCACAAGAATAGGTTACAGGTTTTAGGTTCTAGAGCCTAGCACCTCGAACCTAGAACCTACAAGACTTTGGGGAGGTTCAGCGTGGGTCCGTTAGCATTAGCGGCAACAGGTATTGGGTTGGGAGTGGTAGGGATTAAAGTGCCTGAGTCGAGTTTCAGCGGTGGTGGCACGGGCGGCGGGGCCGGCTGATCTGGCGGGCTAGCCGGTTTCTCGGATGGAGGCGAAACAATTTTTTCTGACGGCAGCGGTGAGGCATTCAGGGCCTTTATCGGCCCTTCAATAGCTGGATTGAACGGTACGGCGGCCAGTGCAGCATTAACCGCGCTTCGGGCACTATCTTCCGTCGGCGTTGGGAAAGTCGGAGTAGAGGCTACTTGGTTCAAAATGGCATCGTTCGGGCGGGGCGCTTCACTCAAGGGGTCTAACGGCATGGAATTTTCCGGGTCATACCAAAACGGTTGGGTGTCGGCCGAGAATGGCGGGCTAATAGACGGCTTGTGATCTATCGGATCTAGTAATTCGTGTGGTTCGGGAGCCGGTTTAGTCTCGGGCATCCCTGTCTTAGAGCGTGACTCAGGAAAATTGAGGTTTGGTTTAGTGTGTGGCGGCGCGGTTGGTTCCGCCTCTACCGGCAAGACCAGCGGCTGGCTTTTAAGTGGTTCATAAGGTAGCCCAGCTGCCGGTTTAGGTGGTGCTTGGGCTGGCGGCTCGGAGGATGGCGGAGTTATAACCTTGGAGGCTGCCGGTGTTACAGCATCAGGCGGAGGAGGTAGAACCGGCTCGGACACCGGTAACAGTGCCGGCTCGCCCTTTGGAGGCTCTGACTCCGGCTCTGGCTGGGAGACAATATTGCCTTCCTTGTCTATATGGATTTCGTCGGGTTTTACTTCTATTTCACCGCTGTCCGGCTGCCCTGCCTCATGCGAAACCCTCAGCGTATCGGAAGGCGGCGACTTAGGTGACTTCGGTAACCTAACTGTTTTAGTGGCCTCGGGTGGTGGTGGCGGTTCAAGTTTGCTGACTATCAACTGCTGATTGGCGCCGGCAGCCATCAGCTGCGCTGCCATGGTCATGACTTTTGGCGAAGTTTTAGGATTGGAGAAGCGCTGGGTCTCAGCCACGATTCCGGTGAGGAAGGCTGTGGCCATCTGGCTGTCAATCAATCCGGTCCCAAAGGCCTCGCTGATACTTACCAGCATTTCGCATAAGCTGCTGGCGGTTGGCTCCTGCCAGTTGATTTGGCCGATGTCTGGTGCTTTCTCTTGGCCGGCGTTTACTGAAATTACGCTGGCGTCGTGCAAAATGCGGCCGTGCTGGGTTATGGCGGCGTCAAGTTGGGCTTTATCACGGACCCCCAACGCTAAAACCACGTCGACGTTAAAATCGCCCTCGCTGAAAACCAGGTCTTTTTGGCTAATGCTGGTTCTGTAAGGTGTTATGTAGATTCGAACGAACTTATCTTCGACCTTATAGCGTAGTTTGTCGGCTTTGGCCTTATCCAAGCTGATAATAAAATCGCGCAGCGAATCGGTGGTGGACTCCAGAGTTTTTTCCGGTTGCAGGAATTCGATGGCCGGCGGTGTTTGGCCGGAGTAGACGGCGGTGGCATGTTTCTCCAGTTTATTAAGGAAAAGCGTCATGCCGATACAAGCAGACAGCTGGTCAACAGAGGGGTTATTAGAAACAGTAACCAATATATTATTGGCCTGCTTCAATCGCTCAATTACTTGCTGTTTGGCGGTCGCCTGGTCCATTAGACGCCTCCTTCAGAGGCTCCGTTTACCATTTGCCGTTTACCATTAGCCAAATGTTTACCTTTAACTATTGACCGTTTAAAACGGTAAATAGAAAACGGTTCACGCAAGGTGAACGGTGAAAGGTGAACGGTAAACGTTCTTTTCATCTTTTTGTTTTTAGGAGAAGTTTCTGTGAGGTGACTTCTTACGCCAAGAGTAACATAAGCGTAATTGCTTAGCAATACTTAATTGGGGCTTCTTTACAAGACAGCTTTTCATCTGTTATAGTGAGCTGTCTATGCCGATTATTAAATCAGCTAAAAAGAGAGTTAAGGTGGCGGCTAAAGCCCGTTCACGCAATCTGCATACCAAGCGCCAGGTGAGGGAGGCTCTAAAGGCGTTTGCTGTGGCTTTAGAAGGCGGTAAACCGGCTGAGGTTACTAAGTCTCACCGGGGTTTTATGAGTGCTATCGATATAGCTGCTAAGAAGAATGTTATACATAAGAACAAAGCCGCCCGCTTTAAGTCCAGATTATCTAAACGTTTGAAAGACGCCGGGATCAAGCCAGCCAAAACCACGGCCAAAAAACCCACCAGTAAGAGTAAAAAGACTACTTCTGC
The DNA here is from genome assembly GCA_036507655.1 of Saccharimonadales bacterium (SeqCode). Classification (GTDB taxonomy): domain Bacteria; phylum Patescibacteriota; class Saccharimonadia; order Saccharimonadales; family UBA10212; genus 2-01-FULL-49-22. The sequence continues at coordinate 4,543 of DATCIS010000027.1, read as the reverse complement.
GAAGAAAACTACAAGGAGTAAAACCGGAAAGTAACCCCTGAGAATATTGCTATTTTATAATGTTTATGGTAAAATAGCAATATTCTCCGGAGTTTGGGTGTGAACTCAAGCGTTTCCCGGAGTGAATTGTTCCTTAAAACCTCTCCTGGAAGGAGACTATCGTGGAAGACTGGCAGGTCATAGCGACCTACGCGATGATCGCTGCGCTGGTTTTTTTCGCAGTGCTGGCGTACGGTCGCCGCTCATGGCGCGCCTACAAGCACTGGCGTGACGAAGATCCGCTGGCCGGGATGGACTACCGGCGATGACTGCCCTGAGGATCGCCATTGAAATAGCCGTCCTCTACGGTGGGGTAATCGGAGTCTTGGTTATCTACACCATGGTTCCCCATCAATACTGGCCGGCTGTCCACTTTGGCCTGGTTGGCTCTTTAGTGACGGTAGTCGTTGCCGAAATCTGGGGAGCTGACGATGGCCTCTGGGCACTGACGTTCACCGCGATTATGGCGTCAGCGGCGGTTGGTATCAGCCGATACGGCCGCCGGCAGGAAAATCTTCTTCAGCATCTGGCTGAGGAAGAAATTTGCCAGGTTCTTCCCTTCAAGCGCAACTAGGAACGATTCGCCCCGCCCGCTGCCGCAAGGCAGCAGGCGGGGCTTTCTTCTTTTATAGCGTGGCGATGTAGGTTTTTAACGCTTCGTCCAAATCAAGCGGAGTGGTTTTGCTTTTTATATCTATCTCCAAGGCCTCGCTAACCATTTCGCGCAGTTTCCCATCGCTTAATTTGCCGGCCAAGCCAGCCGCTTTCTTAACCGGGTAAGAGTTTATGCTGTTGTCTTTGGCGATCTTTTCGGGGGGTAGACCACCTGCTGACTTTATCAATGTTAAAAGCCGCAGCTGCCAGCCGATCATGCTAAGAATTATTTGGGGCTCGACTTTTTGCGCCCGTTGGTCCTCATAAAGTTCGAGCGCCCGGGTTTTTTTGCCGCTGAATGCCGCATCGAGTAAATCAAAGACTTTGCTTTGTGGTGTTGGTTCGGTCAAAAGGTCTATATTTGCCTTGGAAATATTAGTGTCATAGATAGCCAGCTTGGCTAGCTCGTTATAAAGCAGCTCCTGGTTTTCGCCCAGCCGCTCAACCATGTAATTGGCGTCGGCCAAGCCGAGCTTAGCATCCCGCGATTTGGCTTCGGCTACCAGCCATTTGGCCAGGCCGGCTTTATCAAGATTGTTGAATTCTTCGAACTGAGTCTGCTTCTTTAACAGCTTAAAATAGACTGTTCGCCTATCAAGCTGCGGTTCGTACAAAATTAAGTCCGTGCTGCTAGGGATTGAGCTAATAGTTTGTTCAATCCGTTCGGCAAATTGGCTGTTGGCGCTGCCGTTTCTGACTACCACCATTTTGTGCGCGCTCAGAAACGGCAGCGCCTGGGCCGACTCGATTATGCTTGCTGCTTCAGCTTCTTCGGCATCAATTTTCTCCACCGCCAACTCGCCATGTTTTGCCACGAATTTATTGACTAGTTCGTTCATCCGCTGCCTAAGCGCTAACGAGCTTTCCCCCGTCAAAGTGACTATCATTTGCGTGCCTTTTGTTCTCTTGGGCAGATGTGGGTGCCGCGGCCGGCTACGCGAATTTTGATAATTTCGGTGCCGCAGCGCGGGCAGGGTTGGCCAACTTTTCTAAATACCTGGGCGAACTGCAAATAGCTTCCCCGCTCGCCTTTGGCGTTGACGTAATTTCTATCTGTACTGCCGCCGCTTTCAATGCTTTGATTTAAAACATCACGTAATGACTGATGTAGCACTACAAGTCGTGTTTTAGGAATCTTAGCCACCACCGTTACCGGATGAATCTTGGCCAGCCATAGCGATTCATCGGCATAGATGTTGCCTACGCCGGCTAAGACTTTTTGGTCCAGCAAAACGGCTTTAATCGAGCTGTTTTTGCGCTTCATCAGCCGTTCGAGGAACTTATCAACTGTAAAATCGTCTTCCAGCGGTTCGGGCCCGACAGTCTGCATGAAATCTATCTGTGGCACTTCGGCCGTTGGCAAAAGCCGCATCCAACCGAATTTACGCTGGTCATTAAAGAAAAGTTTGGCTCCGTTATCGAAATGCAGTATGACTCTCGTAGATTTATCCGGAAGTTTCCCAATCAATGAATTTGTAGGATGACCTCCGCCAAACTTTTCTTCAGCTCGTAGCTGGGAGCTCGTAGCTGAGAGCTTGTGCCCTTCGGGCACATACACCAGCTGCCCGGTCATTTTCAGATGAATAACCAGTGAATATCGACTGGAAAGCCCAATAATTAACACCTTAGCCCGCCGTTTCACATTCTCAATCTGGGCGTCGACCAAAAACCGCGCCACGTCGGCCGGAGCGTTAGGAAAACTCTTCGGCCAGTCATGCCAAACATCTTTGACTACCAATTTTGGCAATAGCTTCGACAAGCCGATTCTAATTGTTTCAACCTCTGGTAACTCCGGCATATCTTAAATTATACCTACGGATTTGTATAATGGATGTTGTGGAAAGTCTGCAAGATATTCTGGCCGCCAAGCAATTAACTCCGCCGGATGAGATTGGTTCAATTAAAGACTATGTGAAGCGAAATTACAGTAGTAGCTGCTCTGTCAAGATGAGCCGCGGAACTTTTATTTTAAGTGTTCCAAACGCCGCGCTGGCAGCAACTCTGCAACTGGAGCGTCAAAAATTAATCGAAGCCTGCAATCTCAAAGATAAAAAGTTATTTATCCGAAATAGTAAGTAGCGGCTCGAGTTCGGACTCCATTTGTTCGAAGTTTTCATAAAAAATCGCCCTTATACCGACTGCCCTAGCCGCATCGCAGTAGACCTCGATGTCATCTATAAAAATTGCCTCCTCGGGTTTCACTCCCAAATGCTCTAAAGCTAGCCTGTAAATCGCCGGATTAGGCTTAGTCACGCCTACTTTGTACGAGATAACAATGTCATCAAACAGTTTTACATCTTCGGTTTCTAAGATTTCGCCTACCCAGTCGGCTGCCGCATTGCTAATAATGCCAATTTTATACTTGGGTTTGAGCTTAGCTCGGATATAAGTAAGCAATACCTTGTTCGGCGCGCCTGCCTTCTCAATTACTCCAAAGAAGTCAAAAAAAACCGCCTTAGTCACTTATATAAGTCTAGCAGTACCGTCTTCAATTTCTTGCTCCACAACCTCGATGAGTTTAGTGTCAGAGATACGTAGTTCTTGGCCAGCATTGTTCATCACAACATTGAGCCATCGCCACTGGCGGGGTTCATCGTGTAATCTTTCGACATTTATACTTCTGGCAGCAAGTAGTTTTTCAGCTTTGCTGATATCCGGATAATAAAAACTGGCATACTCAACACCGATAAAGTCATAGCCCTCGGCATCTTTGGGCTCCATAATTTCCAGCCAATCTACGTGTTTGGAAGGAGCTAGAACATATGGTACGGCCAGGTGAGCCATAGCTAAAAAGCGCCAGTCTAGCTCCATAAACGCCACTTCTTCGTTGTCGGTCCAGGGTTTTATTTCGCGGACTTTTTCAGCAAAGTCCATCGGGTCAGCGGCTTTGAGCATCATATGGTCTGGTTCCTGAAACAAAGTCGGCGGGAAATCTACCGAATAGGCAAAGTAGTCGAGCTGCTTGCGGTAGTCACTGACTAAATCATTAATTTCTTCAGGCGGGGTTAATATCTCACTCATTTTTATTTCCTACTTGTCAAGAATTATATCAAACTTTATTTAAATCTTTGTAGACAACCTCAATATTATTGGCAAACTTTACGTATTCGGGGCTTTCGAAGATATGTTCTCGTTCATGTGAATTGGGTCCAACGATGTAAACACGCCGGTGCTTTGGTCTTTTTAATACATCTGCCAGAAATGCCCCAAGCTCAACGTAGGCACCTCGTAAGCCCGGCTCGTCGAGTAGTATAAATACATCAGCTCCGGCGGCAGCCCTCAACATCTTAGATATGGCTGCTTCATTATGCTTTCTGTTTGCTGGATCGCGATAAGGCCTTCTGACGCTTACGTTTACTACTGCCCAATCGTAAGTTACGAAGTGGCCCATGGATTTAAGTTTCTCCTGGGCTTTCTTTACTTCATTAACGCGGGTTTTGGCTCTAGCCGCAATGTAGATTTTCACTCTTCGGCGCTTTCTAGGAATATTTGCTTTTTGAAGCGGCCGCGCTCGGCGGCTTTTTTGCGGCGTACGTCTTCGAGTGTTCCGGCGTGAATTTTCATGGCCTCGCGGATAGCGATTACCAGCTCTTTAATGTCAGCCAGCTCCTCGACCGATGGATTTTCTTGGAGTTCTTTCACCTCTTCCTCGAGCTTTTTGATGAGTTCTTTACGGTATTCTTTATCGCTTAGTATTCGAGTTTTATACTTTTTGCCATCAGCCGCAATAATCTCCGGAATCCTATCCCTCACCAACTTGTTATAAACCTTTTTCATAGCTCGCCCCAGTTTTTACCAGAACTGATGTCGACTTTAAGTTTGACCGGCAGTTTAGGATAGATGTTTTCCA
>DATCIS010000026.1:0-37599 GCA_036507655.1 Saccharimonadales bacterium (SeqCode) | reverse complement strand
GTTAATAAATGCCCAAGTTAGCTCTGCGCGCGGTATTCAAATTCCGGATGATGCTCAAACCCGTACCCGCAAACTGTTGGCGAAAAGAGCAGAGATAGATAGGCTAATAGCTGCCAAGCAGGGCAATACAATTGTCCCGCTTGAAATACTAACGGGTGGTCGCTACATCAAACTACGGATTGCTACTGGAAAAGGTAAAAAGACTTACGATAAGCGCGAAACCATTAAGCGCCGCCAGCAAGAAAGGGAAATCGCCCGCAAAACCCGGTAAACAAACTTGACAAGCCGAATAAAAGCTCGTTGCCAAACTAAACCTTGCCCTAAGTGGAGCCGGGCCGGTAGGCTATGGAGATGCTATACTTTTCCAAGCAGCTCAGATAGCCTACCGTCCGCGCGTGAACGGTTTGGCAGGAGGTTTTTATGAGGCTCTATTCTTGGAACGTGAATGGTATAAGAGCGGTAGTACGCAAGGGTGCTTTGCAGGAATTTATGGCCAAGCACAAGCCAGACGTTTTGGTTTTAGGAGAGACCAAAGCACAGCCAGGCCAGGCAGAGATAGATTTTGAAGGCTATGAGGAGTATTGGAATTCGGCGGAGAAGAAAGGTTACTCTGGCACAGCCATCTTTACCAAAATCAAACCCCTGAAAGTCAAAAACGGTTTTCCGCAGGATTTTATCGACAAATTTAAGCTGCACGGCGATGTCTACGGAGACCCGAACAAGGAAGGTCGAGTTATCACCGCCGAGTATGATAAGTTTTTTCTAGTCGGCGTTTACACCATTAATGTTAAAGACGACCTAAGTCGCGTTCCAATCCGGCAAGTTTGGGATATGGCATTCATCGCTTGGTGCCAGGAGCTAGAGAAAAAGAAGCCGGTAATCTTCTGTGGCGACCTGAATGTTGCCCATACTGAAGAGGATTTGGCACGACCTAAAGAAAATGTTGGTAAACGGGGTTTTACCGATGAGGAACGGACAGGTTTTCAAGCATTGATTGATCATGGTTTTATCGATACCTTCCGGATGTTCACAAAAGGCAATGGTTATTACAGCTGGTGGACGCATTGGGCCAATGCCAGAGCTCGCAACGTTGGCTGGCGGATTGACTACTTCTTGGTATCAAACAATCTCAAAAATAAGGTAAAAGCCGCCGAAATCCATGCCGATGTCATGGGCTCCGACCATGCCCCCGTCAGCGTGACGCTAGAGGTGTAAAAAGAGTACAATTGAGTCATGGGAAAAGGGAGACCGTTCGCCGTCTTCGATATAGACGGGACGCTAATTAGATGGCAGCTTTATCATGCCATTGCTGACGCGATGGTTAAATTAGGCTATTTGGCCCCACATACTTACCATGTAGTCAAAGATGCTCGTATGGATTGGAAAAGACGTACCGGCAGCGACTCTTTTAAGTCCTATGAAAAACAACTGATTGATACATACGAAAAAGTGTTAAAAGAGCTGACAATGGAACAGTTTATGAAGGCAGCCGATGTAGTCTTTCATGAATACAAGGACCAGGTTTACACTTACACCCGCGATTTAATTACTGAGCTGAAAAAGAAAAATTATCTGCTTTTTGCGATATCCGGCTCCCAGATTGAGATAGTCGAAAAAATCTCGCGTCATTGGGGTTTCGATGATTGGGTAGGAACAGTTTATAACTATAAAGGCGGGCGATTCACAGGCACAAAAATCGTCGCTTCTCACGATAAAGCTAAAGCTCTTAAAGAGCTGGTTAATAAACACGGCGCGAGCCTTAAAGATAGCGTTGCCGTAGGTGATAGCTCCTCAGATATAGCCATGCTGGAAATGGCAGAGAAGCCAATCGTATTTAATCCTGAAAATGAACTTTTCAAATACGCTAAAGGAAAGGCTTGGAAAATCGTTATTGAACGAAAAAACATGGTTTATGAGTTAGAGAAAGTGAATGGAAGATACGAATTGGTTAAAACAAACGTCTGAGCCGTTATTCTCCGATCTGCTGTGGAGCCGGCCGGAGAATAAACGGCAAGCCGGCAAATTATTGATAGTCGGAGGCAATACTCATGGGTTCGCAGCGCCTGTAAGCGCTTTTAACGCGGCAGCGAAGGCGGGAATCGGCACAGCTAGAGTAATTTTGCCTGATAAGCTGGCAAAATCCCTGGGTACAAGCTTTACAGAGGCGGAGTTCGCTCCCAGCACGCCGAGTGGAAGCCTGTCTAAAAGAGCGCTTGATTCGCTGATAGAGAATGCAAAATGGGCTGATGGGGCGCTTCTAGCCGGCGACTTCGGTCGTAACTCCGAAACAGCCGTACTTTTAAGCACCTTTATGATTAAATTCGACGGGCAAGTAACTGTAGCCCAGGATGGGCTGAACTACTTCTTGGGATCGAACAGTGTACTATTAAACCGACCGAATACTTTATCTGTAATCAATATGGGTAAACTGCAAAAACTGGGTAAAAACAACCGGCCGGACCCGCCAATCCGCCATTCAATGAGCCTGCATGAACTCATAAAACTGCTTGGCAACTGGGGAGCAAATGTTATAACAAAACACGCCGCTAATTTTGTGGCAGCAAGCGGCGGTAAAGTAAGTACTACGCCTTCAAAAAAAGATAAAGATTGGCAAATCGAACTCGCCGCCTACACCGCCGTCTGGTGGCTACAAAATCCTAATAAACCATTTGGGGGCCTAACTACCGCCGTCTATCACTACTCAGAATAACTGGTGGGTGAGGAGGGAGTCGAACCCTCACTCCTTGCGGAACACGATTTTGAGTCGTGCGCGTATACCAGTTCCGCCACTCACCCATCACGGACAGCTTGCAAGCGCAAGCTTGCTCTACCAGTTGCATCACTGCGCCGCAAATAACAGATATATTGTACAATAAGCAGAGCATTTAAAGCACACTAGCTATGGACGATGATTCCTATCTACCATTACCGACTGATCCGGGCAAACTTAAAGACGACAGAGGCGACAACCCGGCGGCTGATTTAATCCGCCAAAAAGTCGAGGCGGCTTATACCTCCGAGCCCAGTGCTGCCATCGAAACAAAAGAAGCCCAAGCTACGCCACCTGCAAGCCGTTCAAAACATCAGCGATTCATCTATGAGTTGACCAATTCAGCTAAATCCGTTCCCGAAATTCAAATGGCTTGGCACGATTATTATGCTGCGCTGTCCGATGTTGAAAAACACCAGGTTTGGCAGGAGTTTTACAGCGCTCAATCAGCCACGACCAACCAGCCAACTGCATTAGCCCCGTCAAAAGATAAAGATCTTTTTATTCCAAATGAAGTGGCTCCACAAGCGGCTAAGGCTAGGGCTGGCAGGTTGCGAGTTCATAGCCCTGTCCGCTCGCTTGTCTTTGGTTTAAGTGTCGGTGCAATCGCTGTAGTAGTTGTATTGTTTAGCTTCTTCAACGAGCGCTTTATAGCGCCTTTCATTCAGCCTAGTCGCTCACTTAGTAATGTGCCTCTGATTACAAACGCCGCAGTTGGATCCAATCCGGAGATTATCATTCCCAAAATTAATGTTCAGATACCGGTTGTCTACGGAGTAACGAGCATAGAGGAGCCGGCTATCCAAAAAGCCCTAGAGGGTGGGGTACTGCATTACGCAGATACCGCCCAACCGGGGCAGAATGGCAATGTGGTAGTTGTTGGACATTCCTCTAATAACATCTTTAACAAGGGTAAGTACAAGTTCGCTTTCGTGTTGCTGAGTCGGTTAGAGCCCGGCGATACCTTCTATCTGCAAAAAGACGGCAAACGCTATACATACGAGATCTATCAGAAAAAAATTGTTAAACCCAATGATATATCGGTCCTGGGCCCGGCCGACAGGCCAGCTACAGCCTCGCTGATTACCTGTGACCCGCCTGGCACAAGCATCAATCGATTGGTCGTTACTGGCGAACAAATAGGTCCCAACCCATCTGAGAATCAAGCCCGAAGTACCAATGGCAACTTGGCTACTCAAAGCCAGGTAATTCCCAGCAATGCCCAGAGTCTATGGTCCCGCCTATGGGACCTATTGTCCAGATAATCACACCGCACTAGCCTGCCAGCCAGCCAAGCCGGCTACACCGCTAGTGCTTCTGGCGTATTACGGTGTCAGCGGCTGCGTTGCTCATCCAGCGTATGTTAAATACGCCTCACTGCGCTACTCGCCGCCTCTTTGTACTGCATCCAGATGTGATTATCTGGCAGCACTGGGTAAATCTATGCCGGCGCGCATGTCGATTCTTTGGAGCACCACACCTGATTCGGTAGTTGTAGTTGTAGTTGTAATTAACTGCTCGTAAGCCGAATCAAAAAATCCTCCACGTGAGTAATTTGTGGGCGAAAGTCTCTGTTGGTTAGTAGAATCATAGTCAGTTACAAAAAATGTGCCGTCGATAGTACCGATTAGCCGATGGCCGTCCATCCAGTGAAGTGCGTAAGCTAATGGACTTTCCAGAGTATATCTGTAGGCGCTTTGTGCCTCTAAATCATAGATCGCTAGTTTTTGGCCGGCTTCAGCCGCTATAAAACGAGTATTGTTTGAAAATGAGACTTTTGTGGCGTCAATTATATTCAAGGACAGAAGCGGCACCGCGCGGGCGATAGCCGGGTTTCTTAGACTATCCAGCGGATCCTTGTATATGTTGACGCGTTCATCAGTATTACTACCGACAACATAGTACCAGTGGCTTTGGAATTGCGCCTCTTCGACAAGATATTGGCTGCCAGCTTTAAAAGTGTGTAGATCGTACGACTGATTGCCGTCCCAGATACGAGCCACCGCCTGGCCTGATGGGGCATTCTGATTAGTAACGTAACTGATGATATTGGGGCCATTGGACTTAAATGCCAGGACTCCTTTAAGTAGTGGTGTTAGGCGCGAATTGGCGGTGTTGGCGGTCTGTAAATCGCTGCTTTTTTGCGAGAAGACGTAAAGTTCGTCAATCTTCTTGTTGCGCAGGGCGACCTCTGAGGGCGACACACCAAACAGTTTATTGACATTAATTGACTCGGCCGGGACATCTCGGTTAAAGATAATGAATTCATCGCCGCCACTGAATGTATGCCGTAGTAGTAAGTGTTTATTATCTGTTGACCATTCCGCCTCTTGGAGAACACTGTTGCTCGGCGTGGCTGCCAGCCCGCTTGGAACCACCAAGGCTCGGGCCGGCTTGGTCAAATCATTAGTATCGAATTCGTCAAAAGTGATATTACCACCCGAAGCCTCTGGACGTTGGACCAACAGCCAGCGGCGATCAGGGCTCTGGGTGATGAGCGGCGGGTTCTTACTATAAGCCTTAATCGTTACGGGGCGTGGCTCTTGAGGGAAGAGGAAGGGGTAAACGAATCGAGCAATCGAGCCCTCATTGAGCGTAATATTGCGTTCCCAGCTACGATAGCCGTCTTTTTTAAGTGTCAGTTTATAGTTGCCGGCTGGTAGAATCAGACGTGCAGAGGTCTGAGAGCCTTGCCGCCCACCATTGATGTAAATATCAGCGCCACCTGGTCTGGAGCCAACAAATAGGAGTGAGTTTTGCAGGATGCCACCGGTTTTAGGATCGACTCCATAACCTGAGGCCGCTTTAAGAAGCAGCCAGCCGCCGAGACCAATGGCGATGGCCACCAAGAAGTAACCAACCATCAATCTGATGGAGTGGGCTCGCCGTTTGCGAGGATCTAAGAAATCCATGTCTTTAGTTTAGCGCGTTTAGCTTGAGTTGGGCTTGAGTTCTTTGGCTGACCATGAGCATTGTGAATCGCGCCTTAATAGTGTATTATAGAATTCATTGTCAAACAGCGAGCCATTAGATAAAAGTGGGTAAAAAACCAAGCCTCATAGAAATGAACGGCCAGCTGTACGACGCTAACTCCGGACGACTGTTTCACCACCCCCGAGGCCCTGTTATCGACGGTTTTGGCAGAAAACCCCGACCCGGTCGAATTATTAATAAAGTCACTAAAACACTTACTGCTATTGATCTGGGGTACACTCCAGCCAAATCGCGGCCACACAGGCCGGCGCAAAAACTTCACAAACGCACGCAGCGTTCTAGCACTCTAATGCGTAGTGCTGTGAAGAAACCACATAGCAAAGGCCTGAGCAGTAAATTCAAACTGCCTAAAGTACGCACCGCGGCGCCGAATCCAGCTCGCCTATCACGAGCTATGAATATGATAAAAAACCCACGCGTTGACCGGTTTGGGTTGCCGCTCAATCAAACCAAGTCGGTGATGGCTGACGCTGCCAGGCGAACTAAGCCGGCCATCGACACTACAATTGTTAGCGCTAAATCCAGCACCTCAACGGCAGTAGCCCTGCGACCGCCAAGCATGATTACCAGTGTGTCGCACCAACGTTTAGAGCGAATGCTCGACAAGGCGCTTATCGGGGCAGACGCCCATAAAAAGGCTTTAAACGGACGACTCAATCGAAAAGGGCGGTTAGCTCGGCGACTGGGATTTCTGCCGAGATGGTTAACGATATCGATAGTGGCGATGGTTGTGGTATTAGTTGGCAGTTATTTTGCGTGGCGCAACATACCCTATATATCCATGAAGTTTGCCTCTGTCCGCGCCCAGGTTAAAGGCTCCTTGCCCGACTATATACCCTCGGGCTTCAAGTTTGCTGGTCCCATAGAATACCAGTCCGGGACTATTAGTATGAAGTTCCAAACTGAGACCGAAGACCGCTATTTCACAATTGTCCAGCAGGCCTCAAATTGGGACAGCTCATCACTGGAGGCCAATACTGTACCGGATGACTCGCGAGTCCAGACATCACAGGTTAAGGGTACGACGGTTTATAACTACGGCAACCGCACCACTTGGGTTAATAACGGCTCTAAATATACGATTCAGGACAACGCCAAGCTCAACTATGACGAGTTGCGCAAAATTGCCGAATCGATATTCTAGTTAACAGTTTGGAGACTCGCTAATCCCGGCAATTCTCTTCGTTGTATACTGGGGGCATGATTAGGACAAGGTTTGCGCCTTCTCCGACAGGGTTTTTGCATGTTGGTGGCGTACGTACGGCGCTATTTGCTTGGCTGCTAGCCCGTCAAGCCAAGGGTCATTTTATCCTGCGCATAGAAGACACTGACAGGACGCGCCATGTAGAAGAGTCCGAACAGCATATCATGGAATGTCTCAAATGGCTGGGGCTGGAGTGGGACGATGGTCCTTACCGGCAAAGCCAAAGGCTCGATCTATATAAAGAATGGGGTAAAAAGCTGGTGCAAGCCGGCCGGGCTTTTGCCGACCCCTATTCAGCCCAGGAACTAGAGGAGCTACGGACTGGGGCAGTAAATGCTCATCAGCCTTTTTTGTATCGCGACTACCGGCCAAAAAACCCAACGTCTTGGGACGGCAGCCAACCGTTACGTTTTAAATCGGAGCCCAAAGCCTACAGTTGGCGAGATGAAGTAATGGGCAAGCTAAAAAGCGTCCCCGAAGCAATTGATGACTTCATTCTTATCAAATCGGATGGCTTCCCGACATACAATTTTGCCCATATCATTGATGACCACTTAATGAAGGTGTCGCACGTTATCCGTTCTCAAGAGTTCTTACCATCTGTACCTAAATATCTAAACCTCTATGAAGCATTGGCGATTGAGCGCCCCAAGCTGGCTACACTACCTTATGTCCTAGCGCCGGACGGCCAAACAAAACTCTCCAAGCGCCACGGCGCAAAGGATATTCTAGACTATAGAAGAGAGGGCTACTTACCGGAGGCTCTGATCAACTTTCTAGCGACTCTTGGTTGGCATGATGGTACTAACCAGGAAATTTTTTCGATTGATGAGCTAATCGAAAAGTTTAGCCTGGAACGTGTGCAGCGCGGCGGGGCTAAGATTGACGAGAAGAGACTGGATTGGATAAATGGCCACTATGTAAGGCAGAAGCCGATTGATGAGCTCTATGAGCTATCGAAGGACTTCTGGCCCTCCTCGGCAAAAAATCAAACTGTTGACTACAAAAAAAGCGTCCTGACCGTGGTCCAGGAGCGTCTGAAACACTGTTCAGAGTTGTCAGCCCTTACAAACTTCTTTTTTGAGGACTTAGCGATTGATTTAAGTTTGATAGATGACAATAAACAGTTAAGTTCACTCGGGCGCCACAAGCAAACCAGCCTGCTTGAGGCAGCAATTGAAAAACTGGCGCAAGGCGATTTCAAGCCGAAGGACCTGGCTGATAAATTAAATAACCTCCTGAGTGAAACCGGCCAGCCACCGGCCGTGCTTTTCAGCCTAATAAGAATCGCCACCACTTGGGCGCCGGCCAGCCCCGGATTGGCTGAAACCCTATCCCTGCTTGGTAGAGATAGGACAATTGAGCGATTGCAAAAATCGATTGCTGCCCTGAATTCCGGGCCATAAAGGCTATGCTAAAATAATTGAAGTGTTTGAAGACATACAGCCACCAAAAAGGTCGAAAAAAAATAGAACTAACCGGCAGGGAATTGGTTATCTCGGCGGTCAGGCCATAGCCCGAACCAGAGAACAAATCAGCGGCATACCCAAGCCACTGCAACCGGATGAAACCATCAACCTGGACGATGTAACTAATAAACCCCCTAAAAAAGGCCGGAACAATCCAATTAAGCGACTAGTAAAGTGGTGGAAGCATCTAAATCGGAATGTACGATTTGCAATAATAGCCGCGTTATTACTATTTTTTGGAACCGCTGCACTTGGTTATTTCTATATCATATCTCCTAAGGGGGAGCCTGAATTAGTAATCACAAAGCAGGAACAACCCAAACCGACGACCGTGGCCTCGCCCCTCACAGGGGTCCAGGTGCAGCCGGAGTTAGCCCAAAGGCCGGTAACAGCCATAATGATAGAAAACAGCTTAGACGCCCGGCCTCAATCGGGTTTAGTTGATTCGGGCGTTGTATTTGAAGCTATCTCCGAAGGCGGCATTACACGCTATATAGCTTTATACCAGGAAGCACAACCACAATATGTCGGGCCTGTGCGCTCGCTAAGGCCGTATTACATTGATTGGGCAGCTTCATTTGACGCGTCTATCGCCCATGTCGGTGGCAGCCCCAGCGCCCTCAAGCAAATCAGAAGCCAGGGCAAGGACCTTGACCAGTTTTTCAATCCGAGCAGCTATTGGCGCGTTTCCTCACGAGCCTCTCCACATAACGTCTATACCAGTTTTGCTAAGCTTGATTCTCTAAATAAGAAAAAGGGCTACACAACAAGCAAGTTCGAGCCATGGGCAAGGAAAAAAGACGCCAAACTCGAACGGCCCACAGCTACGACTATCGAAATCGCCATATCGAGCGCTAACTTTAATGTCCGTTATAGTTACGAGCCGAGAGACAACACTTATATCCGGCAGTTGGGAGGTAAGGACCACTTAAGTACGGATAAAGAAAGAGATCCGACCCCACGGCAGACTCACCCAAACGTTGTCATTGTTTTGGTTATGGCCCGCAATATAGTTGATTCCAGCGGCCATAACGATTACATTCTTGGTAGAGGAGCGGCCTATTTTTTCCAAGACGGCGGGGTGGTTAAGGGTACGTGGATTAAAACCTCAGAATCTTCCCAGTTCACTTTCCTTGATGCCCAAGAGAAAAAACTTTCTTTAAATGCCGGTCAGGCATGGGTGACCGTGATTGACAGCGCTAGCAAGGTGAGTAACAGCGGTCCACCGACCAGCCAATAGACTTTTACACCTGTTTTTGCTAGAATTACCTCTGTTAGAGGTCCCATCGTCTAGTGGTTAGGACGCAAGGTTCTCATCCTTGTAACGGGGGTTCGACTCCCCCTGGGATCACCATTTATTAGAATAATTCTTAATAATTTTCTAGCTTGCACGTTGGCTGCAAGCTATTATAATAAACATTAGCCGTGTGAGGGCTTTCGCTGGCTAGCGAATTCCTCCTCACAGACTACTTATACACCTAGCTACGAGCATCCGCTCGTTGCTTAAAAGCCAATAGCTCCCAGTAACAGAATCATGATAGACGGTCATTGTTCTTAACTGGTAGCGGGTCGTAAATCCGTCTGCTGAGTCGCTTTTTAGGCGACAATCGGCTCTCTTTTATATAACCCTAAGTTCAGCAGAACCCGCGCAAATTTCGAAGAAATTCAGGCGGGCAAAGGGAGAAAATCATGGAAAACGCAGCACAAATCAACAAAGAAGTCAGTATCGTAGCCTACTACTTCAAAAGCGGGCTTAGGCGCCTGAAGTGCTTTCCTAAAAAGATGGAGTACCAAGGTCGGGTAATCGAATTCAGCGAAACCGGTCTGCGCCACCCAACCAAAAAAGGGCAGCGCATGATACACGTCTTCGACATGACCGACGGCAGCGCCGATTACCGTCTGGAATTCGATGCCGCGGCTTTAACTTGGAGGCTGGTATCGATAGCCGATATTAGCGAGTCGCCGCAGGACATACCCTATGCCAAACCTTCATTTGCCTCTCAATAAAGAAGCTCCTCAGATCTTGCATATCGACCTGAACTCCTGCTTTGCGACAGTCGAGCAGCAGGCCAGGCCGCTGCTGCGCGGCAAGCCGGTAGCCGTAACCAACCGCCAGACGCCCAATGCCTGCGTGGTAGCTGCCTCTTATGAGGCCAAGGCATTGGGCGTTAAGGTTGGCATGGGCTATTCGGAAGCCAGACTGTACGCGCCAGACTTAATTTTGGTCGAGACTGACCCGCCCAAATACCACTATGTCTATCAGAGGCTGGTTGAAATTATGCGTTCATACTCGCCGGATATCGCCATGAAGAGTATAGATGAGGGGATTATCGACTTTAGCGATACCAGAGAGGTGGTCAATAAGCGTCCTCTGACCGTGATTGGCTATGAGATAAAGCAGCGGCTGCGTGATGAGGTGGGAGAGTGGATGAAGTGCAACATCGGCATTGCTAGCAATCGCTTTTTGGCTAAGCAGGCAGCTTCTTTACGCAAACCCGACGGCTTGGACGTGATTACGCACAAAAACTTAAGAAAGGTACTGTCTACGCTAAAACTGACCGATTTATTCGGTATTGCCGAGCGCAATCAAGCCCGCCTGAACGCCTGCGGCATTTATACTCCTCTAGAATTCCTCGACGCCCCATCGGAGCTGCTCAAACGGCAGGTATTTAAAAGTGTTATTGGTGAGGATTGGTATCAGCGCCTGCGCGGTTACGAGATCGATGACCAAGAATGGGCTACTAGAACCGTCGGCCGACAATATGTGCTAGACGAAATGAAACCTTCAGATCAGTTGGTACGTTCACGGCTGGCATACCTATGTGAGACCACTGCCATGAAGCTGCGCTATAAAGGCCTGGCGGCCCGCGGCATCTTGGTATACGTACGCTATGCCAATGGTGATTACTGGTACGATCGGAAGATGTTTAAAAGCACTTTTTACTCCAATGCCGAAGTGCTTAGGCGGGCTATGTTGCTCTATAACCGCCGACCGCAAGACGATTGGCCGCGCGAAATCGGCGTCACTTGCTATCAATTGACTCCGTCAAATGCCAGCCAACTGAGCCTGCTTGAGGAAGTTAACCGCGAAGTATGGCTAACCGAGGCCGTAGACCGTATAAACGAGCAGTTCGGCGAATTTACTGTAACCTATGCCAGTAGTTTGGCAGCTAAGAAGGTTGTCAAACAAAAAATCCCATTCGGCAGTACCCGCTATTTCGAACTACTGCTAAATCGAGCGGATTGAATTTTTGGCTGATAAAACAGATAATAGGGTAGGTAAACATAAGCGACAAATTAAAGGTGGGAAAAATAAAGAATGTTTGGCTTCGGTTCTAAAAAACCCAAGACGTCGCAACCACAAGAGTTAAATACCGAATTTCTCTTGAGTGCCATTGTCGACGGCGTGGTGCTAGTAGGTGAAGACAACGCCATCCATTTATTTAGCCCAGCAGCCAGCTCGATATCTGGTTGGGCAGCCCAAGAGGCGATCGGATTGGACTTTCGCAGCGTGCTAGTAATTACTGACGAGCACGGCCAGCCATACCCGCCTGAGCTGCATCCTTTTGCCCAAGCTTTGAGAACCCACTCAACAGTCAAGAACAGTAGGGGTTTACTAAGTACCAAGGGAGGCAAACTGGTTCCGATATCACTTATCGTCTCTCCGGTGATTGAGGATGTTAATAAAATGGCCACTGGCGTATTGGGTGTACTACGCGACATTACCTCGGAGAAGCTAGAGGAGAATCGTCGCTCAGAATTCGTCAGCACTGCCAGCCATGAGATGCGGACGCCAATCGCCGCCATTGAGGGCTATCTAGCGTTAGTTTTAAACCCAAAGGTAGCCACCGTGGATAACCGTGGGCGCAACCTATTGGAAAAAGCTCACACCGCCACCAAGCACCTTAGCCAGTTGTTTGTCGATTTACTGACAAGCGCTAAGGCCGAAGACGGCCGACTGGCTAGCTATCCAAAGATAATTGAGCTCGGTGAGATACTAGAGCAAATCGCCGACGCGGCCCATTTTACCGCTCAAAAGAAGGGATTAGAGCTCAAGTACGTACTTAGCGCCGGCACCGATGTCAGAGGAGGTAAGATAGTCAGGCCACTATTTTATGTCTACGTTGATCCCAACCGAATACGCGAAGTTCTACAAAACCTTGTCGATAATGCCCTTAAATACACCGCCGAGGGAACTGTGACAGTAGCGTTAACTGGTGACAGCTCCGTCACTCAGGTCCAAATTAAGGACACCGGTATCGGCATACCGGAAGAAGACCTACCGCACCTGTTCCAGAAATTCTACCGGGTTGATAATTCCATGACCCGCAGTGTCGGAGGGACAGGGCTAGGACTGTTTATAAGCAAGAGGGTTATTGAGCTGTATAACGGCCGTATATGGGTAGAGAGCCAAGACAATAAAGGCAGTACCTTCTTTATCAACTTACCACGCCTAACGACCGAGCAAGCGTTGCAAATGCAGAAGACCGAGGCTTCAACCTTAAGCCCTTTAGGCAATCCATAAAATCTTTGTTACAATGATGAAAAGCTTAAGCAAAATTGACTAATGTCTAAAGTTTTACTTGTTGAAGACGACAATAACCTGCGTGAAATATTCGAGATGCGCCTGCAAGCCGAGGGCTACGAGACACTAAGCGCCGCCGATGGCGAAGAAGCCCTAATGGTGGCCACAAAAGAGAAACCGGAGCTGATTATCGCCGACGTTATGATGCCCAAACTATCCGGCTTTGAGATGATAGAGACGCTACGGGCAGCACCCGAAATGAACAGCGTTAAGGTCATAATGATGACAGCTCTTGGCCAAGCCGAAGACCGCGCTCGCGGCGAAAAGCTGGGCGTGGTAAAATACCTGGTGAAATCTCAAGTCACCTTGGAAGATTTCGTACGTGTAGTCCGCGAAGTCTTGCCGCCTAGTCCTAAGAAGCAAGCCTCCGCGGACGCAGCGGATAAGCCAAAGGCCCAAGAGAGTTCAGCAAATAATAAGCAAGAAAGCGAGCAAAGCATGCAAGACGACAAAACCAACCCGGCAATGCCTCCGGCAGATGACCAGTCTGCAGGCGCTAATCCGGTCAGTGGCGGCGACAGTTCCAGCGCGCCGACCAGTGACCCAATGAGCACCGCCCAGGAGCAAAACGTTGTTAACGATCAAGTTAGTTCAGCCATGAGTGGTACAACTCCTGCCGATCAGCCAAGTATGCCATCATCACCGGCTCCATCGACTCCGCCAGCCGATGTAGGCGGCATGGGTGATAGCGGCAGCGCACCGGTTACACCTCCAGCTGGCGATATCCCGCCAGTTGAGGGGCCCAAACCAGACGAGGATGCGCCGACGCCGCCTCCAGCTGGGGTATAGGCGGGCTTCGGCCTTATGAGACACCTCGCATCGCGAGTTTCTCATCACTGCCTGCCAAAATGGAATACATTTTGTCGGTCTGCTCATCCGGAGAAAAGGCTAGTTACAATAAAGAGCTAAGAATACGGTCACCTCAGGTGACCGTTTTTTTATTTAAATCAGATATAATACCTCTGTTGTGAGTCAAAAAATTCCTATAGTGGCCATAGTTGGCCGGGCTAATGTTGGAAAGTCTTCGCTTTTCAATGCTTTAATTGGGCGTCGCGAAGCGATTGTGGCTATGGAGCCCGGTACCACGCGTGACAGAGTCAGCGCTAAGGCCAGTTTTAGTGGCCAGGATTTCTGGTTGGTTGATACCGCTGGTATCAAACCGGCTGCAGACGAGTTTGAGATGGGCATCCAGCAACAAATATTAGAGGCGGCCCAAACGGCTGATTTAATCATAGTTGTCGTAGAAGCCGCTGTGCCGGTTACAGCTGAAGACCGCCAAGTAGCCACCACGACCCTAAAAAGCCGTAAGCCAGTAATTTTAGCAGTCAATAAGATAGATAAAAACAAAAAGGCCGAATTATCAGATTGGCAACGTTTGGGAATCAAGTCAATATACGCTACTAGCACCACTCAGAAGACCGGAGTAACCGAGCTTTTAGAGGCGCTGGCTGATGGCCTGCCACCAGTCAAAATTAAAGAAACCAAGGACCGTATCCGCTTAAGCATACTTGGTCGACCGAATGTTGGAAAGTCGGCTTTATTTAATAGCCTGGTGGCCAAGCAACAGGCCCTGGTGGCACCACAAGCCGGTACCACAAGAGACGTAAATAGATTAACAGTACGTTTTAAGTCGCGTGAGATTGAGCTAGCCGATACTGCCGGTATCAGGCGGCCCGGTAAGGTTGAGAGAGGAGTGGAGCAGTTCAGTGTTCTACGCTCGATAGCAGCGATTGAGGAGTCCGATATATGTCTGGTGGTTATGGATGCCGAAGAGCTGAACACGCAGCTGGATCAAAAAATTGCCGGCATGGTCAAAGAGGCGGGCAGGGGTTTGATTTTGGTAATCAATAAATGGGACAAGGCTGAAGACAGGCTCAGCCGCAGTGAAGTTGGCGCCCAGGTTACCAGCTCTTTTCCGTTCGTGCCATGGGCGCCACTGATTTATACCAGCGCCATAACAGGCAAAAATGTAGCGAAAATTTTTGAACTAGCTTTAGAAATTGACCAGGCACGACGCTCAAAATTCAAGACGGCTGAGCTTAACAAATGGTTGAGACAGACAGTTGACGCTAAAGAGCCGCCGCCAATGCGCCGGCGCTTGCCGAAACTCAACTACATGGTTCAGGAAGATGATATTGATCTGCCCAGCTTCAAGATTTTTGGCTCGCATACGAATTTCTTGCATTGGAGTTATAAGCGATACCTAGAACGACAATTCCGCAAAACCTGGCCACTCATCGGCACTCCATTGAAATTCTGGTTTATAGAAAAATAGCTCGCCTCTAGTCTTTTTCCGAACGCTCCGCTTAGTTGGCGTAGCCGCTCGTCAAAGTGTACAGCAGCCTGCGGAACACCCTTTCTGGGCGGTCTCGCTCTTACTGACTCTTAAGGAGTCGCTCGACCCGGTCCTCGGCTTATATGTTAGTGCTTTTGACGCGTCTACTCAGTTCGCTGCGCATGTTCATCAAAAGATAGAGGCTCGCTTAGCCTAGCTCTTATCCTGGATTCTCAATTCTTAATTCTATATTCTATTTTTATGGGTTTGATTCAGAAGAGGCCGTACGTGACGAGCGATATACCGGCATACACAATCGGCGCGACTAAAAGTCTTTTAGTCATCGGCTTGGGTAATCCCGGTAAGAAATATCAGGGCACCAGGCACAATATCGGCTTCGAGGCCCTGGATTATTTCGCCAAGCAGTATGATTTTCCTTCTTGGACAGAGAAGAAAGATTTAAAATGCCTTCTGACGACAACGAATATGGGCGAGAGTCGTGTTATCCTGTGCAAACCTACGACCTACATGAATCTAAGTGGCGATGCGGCGCAAGCCGTACAGCGCTTTTACCGGATTTATAACCGAAATACCTTAGCGGTCTATGACGAGCTGGCGGTACCATTCGGCCAGCTCAGGACAAGGATTGGCGGCTCTGATGCCGGACATAATGGGGCGAAGTCACTAATACAACACCTCGGCGAGGATTTTGGCCGTCTGCGTATTGGCATAGGTTCAGATGTGGCTGAGAAGGCTGATGCGGCCGACTATGTCCTTAAGAAATTTAGCAAGCAAGAGCAGGGTCATTTACCGCAAATCCTACGCGAAGCCAATGTCTTAATTACTGAATTTATCTTCGGCGAATCACTCCCTAACGAAACCCGCACCGTCCTTTAACCTAAAGAGCTCCGGAGGGTGAGAAGTGCCAGTGGCACTGCGCAAGGTCGGAGGCGCGACGGCGCCGAGGCGGGCCTGCGAGCATTTTCAGCAGAAAATGACGAGCAGGTGGGCACCGTAAAAAACTGAAAGAGCCTCTGGAGGGGGTGGGCACCGCCAGAGACTCTTTCAGGGGACAAGCCCAAGCTTATCCCTTAATTACACCCTTCAACCCACCGTAGCGAAGCATATGAAGCTCTGCAACCGCAGAAAGTCTTCGAGCCGTCTCGATCACTCGAGGCTGTTTGCGTGAGCAAACCCGCGTACCCACTGAGGGGACCCGTCGAAATTTCAAAGAAATTAAGACGGGCAAAGGTTAAAGGGGTTAGTTTGCTTAAGACCCCCGCCCAATTTTGAACTTTTTAAACTCTAGCATTTGTGTAGGGCGCTCGGGCTTTATATACTGAGCCTAGAAAACTCAAAATTGGGCGGGGCAATGCAAGTGGAGGGTTCAACTTACATCTAGTCTTAAGCAATCTAACATAATGTTAGTTGGGGGTATAAGGTACGATAAGCGTCAAATAACGCTTACGGATTGCAATTTTAGCAAAAAAATGGTTTAGAGTCAATACCAAGAAATATAATCGTATGAATGTCAATACTCTTAAGCTTAGTGGCGCGGATTTGCCGGATAAGTTACGGCCTATCGAGCCACCGCCCAAGCAGTTATATTGGGCGGGCATATCGCTCGAGGAAGTCTTATCCAAGCCGCGGGTCGCCATAGTCGGCAGCCGTAAAGCTACCGCTTACGGCCGAGCTATTACCCATGAACTCTCAACCAAGCTATCAAGAGCCGACGTAGTAATCATCAGCGGGCTGGCTTTTGGCGTAGACTCTTATGCCCATAAAGCCGCTTTGGAGTCTGGTGGCTGCACGGTCGCGGTACTACCAACACCGATAGATAAGATTTCTCCGGCATCACATCATAACCTGGCAGGACAGATACTGAAGAGCGGTGGGGCACTTGTCAGCGAGTATGGTACTAGTTCGGAGATATTCAAGGTTAATTTTATTGCCCGCAACCGGATTGTTAGCGCACTGGCTGAGGTTTTGGTGATAACCGAAGCCGCCCGTAATAGCGGCAGCTTGCATACTGTTCGTTTTGCCTTAGAGCAGGGAAAGGCGGTTATGGCAGTACCCGGTAATATTAATAGCCCAACCAGCGAGGGGTGTAATAATCTGATAAAAAGTGGTGCCGTGCCAGTGACGGATGTAAGTGATATCTTCTTTGCGCTGGGTATCGCGTCCCAGATTGCCAATGTAACGCGGAGGTTTAACGGTACGGCGCAGCAGCGGCGGGTTTTCGAGCTTATTACTGATGGCATCAAAGAGCAGGAAGAGCTGGCTGCTGTCAGCCGACTATCAATTCCAGAAATCAGTAGCGCCTTGACTGACTTGGAGCTGCGGGGGTATATCCGCCCGATGGGTGGCGGAGTTTGGACCATAGCCTAGGGCATTGTTTATGGTATGCTGGCTGCTATATGGCAAAAAATCTTGTGATTGTGGAGAGTCCGGCCAAAGCCAGGACCTTAAGCCAGTATTTAGGCAAAGATTTCGACACCCAAAGCACGTTCGGCCATATCCGTGACCTACCCAAAAAAGAGCTCGGTGTTGATATAAAAAAAGACTTCGAGCCAGCATACCAGATTGAGCTAGATAAGCAAAAGGTTGTCAGTGACCTAAAAAAAGCCGCCAAAGGCCATGATGTTTGGCTAGCGACTGATGAGGACCGCGAAGGTGAAGCTATCGCTTGGCATGTCTGTTATACCTTGGGGTTGGATCCTGGTAAAACTCCTAGGATCGTCTTTCATGAGATTACCAAACCGGCGATAACCAAAGCTGTTGCCAATCCGCGTACCATTGACACCAAAATGGTGGATGCTCAGCAGGCCCGTCGAGTTTTAGATAGGTTGGTAGGTTACGAGCTCAGTCCGGTTTTGTGGAAGAAGATCAGAGCCGGATTGTCTGCCGGCCGAGTCCAAAGCGTGGCCGTCCGTTTGATTGTCGAACGTGAACGCGAGATAACCGCTCACAAGCCGCAAAGCACTTTTAAAGTCACGGCGGCTTTTGACGCCAAGGGCGCCGAGCTACCGGCCGAGCTGGATAAGCAAATTTCGCAAATCAAAGATGCTAAATCCTATCTTGAACACGCTAAGAAAGCTGATTTTAAAGTCGCCTCAGTCGACCAAAAACCAGGGACCCGCTCGCCAGCGGCCCCTTTTACCACCAGTACTCTGCAGCAAGAAGCCGCCCGCCGCTTAGGCTATGGCGTACGCCAGACCATGAGACTGGCTCAAAAGTTGTACGAGAATGGGCACATTACGTACATGCGTACTGATAGTACCAATTTATCACCGCTGGCGGTTAAAGCCGCCAATGCCTATATAAGCGCCAATTACGGAGACAAGTACGCTCAAGCTCGGCAATTTAAAACCAAGGTTCAATCAGCCCAAGAAGCTCACGAAGCTATCCGGCCGGCGCACGTTAGCAAAATCAAGGCTGGGGCTGATAATCAGCAGCAGAAGCTTTATGGACTTATTTGGCGGCGGATGCTGGCCAGCCAGATGGCGCCGGCACAGACCGACAGAACAGAAGTTAGAATCAGCGTCAGTGGTCGCGATGAACAATTTGTAGCGACCGGAGAGATTTTGCGCTTCGAAGGTTTTTTGAAGGTCTACGGCGGCGGCAAAGAAGACAAAATATTACCGCCCCTAAAGCCGGGCGACAGGCTTAAGCTCCTGGGAATGCTGGCATCTGAAACGTTCAGCCGGCCAGCCCCTCGATTCGGCGAGGCCAGCCTCGTTAAACAGCTGGAAGAGCTTGGTATTGGCCGGCCGAGCACCTACGCGCCGACTATCAGTACCATCCAAGATAGGGGTTACGTTGAGAAAAAAGACTTAGAGGGCGAAATCCAAAAGAGCCGTGAATTGGTACTGGAAAAAGGCCGAATAAAAGAAGAGCTTACAGAGGTAGTTGTCGGTGCCGACCGCTCCAAGCTGGTACCGACACAGTTGGGAGAAATCGTTACTGACTTTCTGCTCAAATACTTCACAAGCATCATGGACTATAAATTTACGGCTAACGCCGAGGAAGAACTGGATGATATTGCTGACGGTAAAACCGATTGGCGCGATATGTTAGGACGTTTTTATAAACATTTTCATCCGCTTATAGTGAAATCACAAGCTGCTAGTCGTTCGGAAACCTTGCAGGTCAGAGAGCTGGGAAAAGACCCCAAGACCGGCGAGCCGGTGTATGCCCGCTATGGCCGTTATGGGCCGGTACTACAATTAGGAGAAGCATCTGAAGAAAAGACTAAAGACGCTCCCAAGCCACGCTTTGCACCATTACCGGCAGGAGTTGAACTAGATGAAGTTACGCTCAATCAAGCCATACCTATGTTCAACCTACCGCGCGAGGTCGGCAAAACTGCCGAGGGTGAAATTATTTTAGCCGATATTGGGCGATATGGACCTTATATAAAGGTCGGTACGCGATTTACCAGCATCAAAGACCACGACCCATTGCAAATAACAGAGGCTCAGTCCCGTAAGCTGCTAAAAGAAGCAGCTGCAGCCGCCAAAGCCAAACACATAGCCGAATTTGGTAAAATTAAGATTTTGCGCGGCCCATACGGACCCTATGTAACTGACGGTAAAAAGAATGTGGGTATACCAAAGGGCACTGATCCAAAGAAGCTGACTGAATCCGAAGCGACAAAACTGCTGGAACAGGCCCCCGCTTCTAAAAACCATCGCTACAAAAAACGTAGCGATTAAGACTTGGCTCCCAAAATCGGTTAGTGGAGTATCTTACTTCGACAAACACTCGAGTAAACAGAGGGGTCTTACCTATCTATAGCGAAGTTTCTCCCTTGATCCAACACTCAAGAAAACAGAAGGAGCTCGGACTACTTGGACGAGCGACATCTCGTTTTCGCCGTGTTGGAAAAGGGAGAGACGAGCGTTTTTCCACATATTTAACTCCTTGTAAAATAGTTGCCGTAGTAAATTAAACGTAAACGGATTGTGCCAAATCGTCTAATTAGTGATACAATAAATTTGTTCACTTGTAGCACCCTTGTTTGGTAGTTTTCTTAAACGCTAAAGAGTTACAGGTATTGACATTTAAATTTAATGGTTTTATAATTAATTTAAGCATATAGAGCTTTCATGAAAAGAATAATATATGGATGAGACAGCCCTTACGGAGCAACTGAATTTAGATAGCATCATTAAAGATGTTCTGAATACTATTGAACGCGAACGCGAAAGGGAAATAGTCTCTCGTCGTTTTGGTCTATTTGACAGAAAAGAAACTCTGGAGCAGATAGGCGAGCTGCTCGGTATTACCAGGGAAAGGGTGAGACAGCTGGAAAAAGCGGTTGTCACCCGGCTCAAGTTGGCTGGCAAAGAGTTGCCTCACATCCAAAAGGTTGAAGACTCGCTAACAACTCATCTTAGAGGCATGGGGCATGTTGCTCGAACCAGCGATCTGGCCAGCCGGGTGACTAAAAATAATCCAAAAATCAGCCAATCCAGGGTGGCTTTTTTGGCTCACCTCAGCCCCGGCCTAGCTGTGATAGAAGATAGCGACTACTTTTTCCACTCGGTCGGCCTGAGCGCCAAACACTCTGAGAAGCAAATCCGTGACCACGTTGATAGCATCGTAGAGGCCATCAAAAAGATTGGTCAGCCGACAGACATCCCGGCAATTGCCAAAACCGTCGGCAATACCGACTATAAGCACGTGGAGGCACTGTCTGGAATTTCTAAAAATATTGCCAGCCTGCACGGCCGCTGGGGGTTGGTAAGGTGGCCGATGGTTAATCCCAAGAATATCCGCGACAAAATTTATGTGATTTTGCACGACAATAAAAAACCGATGCACTTTTCGGAGATAGCTGAAGCCATCAAAAAAAGCGATTTTAAGCGTAAAGATGTTACAACCCAAGCTATACATAATGAACTGATTAAAGACGGGAGATTCGTACTGATAGGGAGGGGCATATACGCTCTCAAGGAATGGGGCTATAAGAAAGGCACTGTCGCCGATATCATTGCCGAGGTACTGCGTAAAGAGGCTGGGCCGCTGCACCGGGATGAGATTGTCCAGCGCGTGCTAAAAAGCCGCCAAGTCAAAGAAACTACGATTTTACTCAACTTACAGGGTAAACCGCAGTTTAAGCGAGTGGCCAAAGCCACCTACACCCTAGCCGAGTAATCGGCCAAGCTAACAGCTATCAGCGATGAGCTATTAGCTCTTTTAAGATGTATAATAAGAGTTAGGATTATGGCTTTATTGGGCAGACGTAGAAGCGTTGAGGCGGCGCACGATCATACACTTTTGATGCTCGAGGTGCCGCGCACCAACGACAAAAAAGAGTTGGCGGCTGAGCAAATGTTGGCTGCTTTGCACGGTATTTTACGGCCTAAAAAGGAGCTGAAACTATCGGGAACATTGCAAGAGAGTATCAGCCTAGAGATCGCCGCCATCGGACAGCGCATCCGCTTTTATATCTGGACACCCAAACACCTACAGGCTTTTGTCGAAGGTCAAATATATGCCCAGTACCCAACAGTCCATATCTACGAGCAGGAGCAGGACTATGCCAACCGACGTTTGCACCAGACCGTCATCCATACCAGTGAGCTCACACTGGTTGATAACGAAACATTACCAGTCAAGACCTTTCCTAGTTTTGAGGTAGATCCATTAGCCGCCATTACAGCTACCCTGGCCAAGCTCGATAAGCAGGACGAGGAAATGTGGATTCAGATTATGAGCCGTCCGATATCCGACGAGTGGCACCGCAAAGGCACAAAAGCTATCAACCGAATCCGTAACCAGCAAGGACTTTTCCCGGGCGGGGGAGGGGAATTAGTAAGCTACGCCGCCCAAGCCTTTGCCGCGCTGGCCCGGCCACCATCTACAACCGAGACCGGCAAAGCACCGCCTGAGTTATCTGAACGTGACAAAAGCCGTATAGCGGCTATTGAGCAGAAGGGAACCAAGCTAGGCTACCAAGTGAAAATTAGACTGCTCTATGCCGGCCACGATCAGCGCACCGCCCGCTTGCGCATGCAGGCTCTGGTGGGTGCATTTAAGCAATTCAACAGTACTAATCTAAACGGTTTTAAAGTCAAATCGGCCAGCTTTGATAGAGATAAGCAGCTCGAATATCAAGCCAGGTTCTTTATTGACCAGGGTTATATTCTAAACATCGAGGAGCTAGCCAGCCTTTTCCATCTGCCTCACACCACGGTTGAGACACCGAATATCGTCTGGGCGACGGTTAAAACAGCCGAACCGCCGGCTAACGTGCCGATAACTGTAGCCGGTCATGAGTCGGAGATTAGCCTTTTTGGGGTTACAAACTTCCGCGGCGATAATACGATTTTTGGCATTAAGCGTGATGACCGCGGCCGGCACATCTACATCCTGGGCCAGACCGGCACAGGTAAAACCGGCGCGCTTGAGCTTTTGACATTGTCAGACATCTACTGGAGCCAGGGATTTGCGGTTATTGACCCCCACGGCGACTACGCCATTTCAGTTTTGAAATTTATTCCGGAGAGACGGCTTGACGATGTGGTCTATTTCAACCCGGCCGACAGAGAATTCCCTATAGGCTTCAACCCCATAGAAGTTATTGACCCTTCGCTTAAAGGGCACATCAGTTCCGAGATGGTCGGCGTTCTCAAGCGCTTGTTTGCCGACAGCTGGGGTCCGCGATTGGAATACATATTACGTTATACGCTGCTGGCACTACTTGACTACCCAAACTCGACCTTACTTGATATCACGCGTATGTTAACCGAGAAGAAGTTTCGCCAAGACGTTGTCAGTCATATTGGCGATCCGGTCGTCAGGAATTTCTGGGTCAACGAGTTTTCCGCTTGGAACGATAAGTTTGCCACAGAAGCTATCGCCCCTGTACTTAACAAGGTAGGGGCCTTTACGGCCAACCCGGTGGTCAGAAATATCATTGGGCAGCCTAAGAGCACGTTTAATATTCGCCAGATTATGGACGAGGGAAAAATTCTGATAGTCAACCTCAGCCGTGGCTTACTGGGAGAAGATAATGCCGGAGTGCTTGGAGCGATGATGGTTACTAAGATCCAGCTTTCAGCCATGAGCCGGGCTGATGTGCCAGAGCATGAGCGCAGGCAATTTTATTTGTATGTTGATGAGTTCCAAAATTTTGCCACCGATAGCTTCGCGGTTATTCTAAGCGAGGCCCGCAAGTACGCCCTCAATCTGACGATAGCTAACCAATACATAGCGCAAATGGAACAACCGGTACGTGACGCTGTCTTTGGTAACGTCGGAACCATTGTCACTTTCCGTGTCAGCCCCGACGACTCACCGTTCTTGCAAAAATATTATGAGCCGCAGTTTGAGTCGGCCGACTTAATCCAGCAGCACAACCGCCATTTTGTAATTAGCATGACAATTGATGGTGAGAAGGCGCCAGCTTTTTCGTCTAAAACCCTTAATCTACCTCAACCGGTTGATGACTTGACGCCGCGGATTGTCGAGTTATCTCGCCAACGCTACTCGCGCGCACGGGCAGATATCGAAAAAGTGATACACTACGCCGCGACAAAGACTGGCGAGGAGGCCAAGCAAACCGTCCCGGCAGCTACTCAGCAATCAAAACCGCAGCCTCGGCATGCTCAGTTGCCATCAAACACTAAACCGAAGGAGCGTGTAGGTAAAGTGGCCGCCAGTTTGCTGCGTTCAATCTCAAGTAGCGGACAAGCCCACACGCCTTCTAAAAAACGGCGCCGTAGGCGCAACCGCCATAAATCTCCACATCAGCAAAGCGGCGCAGCTTCGGAGCAGTCAACCACCGCCAAAACAGCCGATGAAGAGCAAGTGATTAGACTACGTTAAGGTACTTGTCCCGCACTAAAACCCGAGTGAAGCAGTCGGTAATCGGATTGCGAAACTTCGAGATCTTAGTGCGGGATGAACATTTTGCGAACTTACTATATTAGTGGGTGTAGAGATAGTAATTTAAATCACAATAGGCTAATGGTATAGCAGAAGCGAGATGAAAAAATTTTTTTGTCGGGCCAATCGAAATGAGTAGTGAGTGAGAGTGGAAGGTAGGCACCAAACCGAGTCTAGAGTTCATGTCGTACAATGTATATTTTGCGACATATAATATTTCTTACGGGATGGTTCGTAAGCTCCTCTTCTAACAGGGGATATTTACTCTAATGGCTGAATTTAAGTTTATTTTCGTGCCTTTTAGTTTAGGCTCGCTGGAGCAGCTATGGCAATCATGGTGTTTGTTGCTCTTGCTTCATTAAGAAACCGTGAAAAGTCGCCGGAGTTTTCCACAGGTGCAGACTAATCATTTGACTTTTGCCTTTTTGATTTATTTGTATGTTTTTCCCCTGCTTCACCCGCTTCGTTAAATAATTTGACATTTGGAGTTTTGCTATTTTTATATATTTACTCATGACCAAGTAGAAAATGCCAGAATGAACAAAATACGAACTACCTGCAGGGTGGTATAGGTTTATCCAGCTAAAACGCTGACAGCTGTGAGTCGAGCTTGGATAAATCCGCGTTATCAGAGCTCGATGAATCGTAGCCGGCTAGGGCCTTCTCTGCTTGCTCCAGGTCACTTGTAGAATTAATCGTCGACGGAACTGCGATGTTGGTGGCTGTCGGCATCTGCTCGAGTACAGCTTCAGTGTTATTAGTAATCTTATCGTTCTCTTTCTGAGTGTTGTAAATTTTATATCCCACTAGCCCGATTAGACCGACAATAACCGCTGCCAAGGCTAGCTCAAGCGCCGCAAAACCAAAGCTGTTTCGTCTAATACTCATCTTATTGTTCCCCTTCTCCGCTAGCACTGTTATTTTGATTTGAATCAGCGATAGCTGTCTTAACCGCGACTATCAGATTTTTGATGGATTGCTGGTAATCGTGCAGGGCTTTGATTTCAGCCTTTAAGTCCTCTTTAAAGCCGGCTGCCACTCCCTTTGGATCAGTGCCGTCACAAGTAAAGTCGACTTGCTCAGCTTTAATAGCGTCGACTGCTGCTTGGGCGGCTTCTTTCTTGGCGTTGACCTCTGCTACCAGGGCATCGTAGTTACTAAGCGATATGCCTTTCTTGACATAGAAATCTTGGACTTTTTGAAAGATCGCTGAATAGACGTTAAGGCGGCGCTCGCCGCGATTAGCAATCCTATCTAAGATGCTGTTGACGGCTCTCTCGCGATTTTCGCAAGCCTTAAGTTTGGCGCCTTCAAGGCGTAGCTTGGCTGCTTCCTGAGCTTGCACGGCCTTGTCGTTGGACAGGCTGTTGATGGCAATGGCTGAGCCGCTAAATACCAGCACCAGGGCAAAACTGCTTAGCAGTGTCTTGGTAACAAATTTTCTCATGCTTTTTACTTTCTTCTTATCTGGACTTTAGTTTATGGCTAAAACCGGTAGCTAGTCAACCCTGTGGATAAATCAGCTATTTGTAATAGATCTTACCGGCGACCCTGACATCCAAGTACTGTTGTGGTTGCTTATTGGACTGGTCAAATTGCCGCCGCGCAGCCAGGAACTGACCGCTTTGGATTAAGGCATCACCACCTAAGTAGAATTTTATAAAATAGTTGCGGTCGGTTGTGCGAAGATCGACCTGCTGGGCTAACCTCGGCAAGCTTAATGAAGCCACTGGTACCTTAGCCTTATTGGCTTGGGCTACGAGCGTCAAAATAAAATTAACGTCACCTTGGCTTAGCACCGAGCGGCCGATACTGGCTCTAAAACCCGTCTCGTCAGTTACTGTGGGCAGCTCTTTGACTGAGAGGAGGCTGGACTTAAGCCCGACTACGGCACCCTTGGAATCGATAACGAACTGTTCTGCTGCGCCAAAAGTCCCTTCGGCGCCCCGCAAAATTAAGCTAGGCTGGGCTACATTAATATGTATGGTCGGTTTCAGACCAAAAAGCGGTAAATCCACCGAAACGCTGCTGATTTCTGGGAATTTCCGCTTGAGATTGGCCTCCAAGCCAGCTTCATCGAAAGTCAGCTTGTTACGATTTTTAAGATCAGCCAGAGCTTTGACTGTAACCTGAATGTAAGTATCGGTTGAGCGGTAAGCTAAAGAGCTGACAGCCATTATTGGGTCTGGACGCAACAGGAGGCTATAGATCAGCCCGGCGGCGATAATAATTATTACTAGCCAATCCAGCGTTTTGCTTAAAAAACCGCGCCGATTTGGCTGGGAAGATCTTTGAAACGGGCTTTTAGCCGGTGGTGGCCCTGAGCGGTAGTAGCTCAAGGCTGAGTGTCGACTAACTTTTGCGCCTTGCCCCCTGCCTCTGCGTCTAAGTTTCACCATGGCTACTGCTTTATTTGCCGGTGCGCTACTTTTAATAAGAGTTCAGCCAGTTTATCGGCAGCGTCAGGTTTAGCTAGCGCCCCGAGATTGTCTGCCAGTTTGCGCCGCGCCGGTTCATCTTCAAGAATCTGACTAACAACAGCCAGAAGTTCATCGGCTGGGGAATCATTATCAACAACCAAGACGGCTTGATTTTTGGCCAGCTCGGTGGCGTTTTTCAGCTGGTGGCCGCCGGTTAAATGGGCAGCTGGTATTAGAATCACTGCCTTCTTTTGAGCCGCCAACTCGGCAATCGTGGTTGCTCCAGCACGGCTGACTATTAAATCGGCCGCACCGCTATACTTGTAAAAGTCAGGCGTGAAACCAAGAACCTTTACTCTTTTGCTATCAACACCTATTGTCCTATAGCTTTTCTCAACCTGCTCTTGGTGTTTTTGGCCAGCTGCATGGACAATGTACAGCCTGGGGAATAACTTGAGAATGTCGGCAGCTACGGCCAGGACCTTGTTATTGACATCTCTGGCTCCCAGCCCTGACCCGCCAATTAACAAAACTAGAGAATCAGTTGGAATCTTGAGTCCTTTTTTAAAGTTGACTTGCATTGCCTGGTTGACCGGCTTGATGCGTTCATCGAGCGGGATGCCAAAGTAATGAATGCTTCCTTTGTGGTGTTTATAATAGCTGGCCGGCATGCCGGTAGCCCGAACCGCCGCAAAACGGCCAACTATCCGATTAGCTAAACCGGGGACTGTATCAGAATCGTGCGTCACTATCGGAATTTTTAAAAGCTTTGCAGCCACTCCAACCGGCACAGCTACAAAACCGCCCTTAGACAAAACAACGTCAGGATTAATCTGTTTAAGATACTTTTTGGCATAGCCTATTCCAGCCAGAACCCGGAAAAAATCACGCGCGTTTAGAGCCAGAGTCCGTAAGTCGGTTAAATGAGCCAGCAAGCTCTCGCCGTGATAACGGCGGAATTTTCCGGCTGGTACATAGTAAACGGCGTCAAAAATCCGGAAGCGGGCCTTTAGGGTTTCGGCCAAAGCCTCATCCTTCAAGCCAATATAGACGACCCGGCAGTCCTTGGAGGCTTTCTTAAGTGCGTGGCCGAGCGACAACAGGGGCATTATGTGCCCGCCTGAGCCGCCGCCCGTCAAAACTATCGTTGGTGCTTTTTTCACTTTGGTTTCCGCGGCTAACTTCGCTGTAACTAGTATAGCGTGAAATCTGATAAACCAGCCCTAGAGCCGCCATCAGACAGATGATGCTGGTGCCACCTTGGCTGATCAGTGGCAGGGTTATGCCCTTTAGTGGCAGCAGCCCCAGCATGGCGCCGACGTTAATAATCATTTGCGTACTGAACCAGGCTAATACTCCAACCGCAACCAGACGACTGAAGAGCTCAGAAGTACGGGTGGCGATGATTTTCAAACGCCTGATAAATAAACCATAAAGCAACACAATACCAGTGGTGCCGATAAAGCCAAACTTCTCGGCCATGATAGCGAAAATAGAATCGTTGCTGGCCTCGGGCAGATAGCCGTAAGCTTGTACACCATAGCCTAACCCCTGGCCAAAAAGGCCGCCTGAGCCGACCGAGACTAAGGCTTGGCAAGCTTGGTAGCCGGTTGTCTGGCAGTTCTCGCCGGGGTTTAAAAAAGCACTCAATCTATCTCGGCGGTAATCACTGGTAAGAATCGCCAACGACAAAAAAAGTACGATTGCGGCACCGATTAAGGCGATGCGTCGCAGCGGCAGGCCGGCGGCGTAAGCCATCAGGCCCAGCATAGCTACCATTACAGAAGCCGAGCCAAGATCACTTTGGAATTTGACAACCATAACACCGATCAGCGCTAATATCGCAATCAGAACCTGTAGGACTTCACGCGAGTCCGAAAGCCTACTATCACGCCACTTTTCGCTCAGGAATCTGGCCAACCATAGTAATAATGCAAGCTTGATAAGCTCAGCCACCTGGAAAGAAAAGCCGCCTACCCTAACCCAGCGGTGAGCTTGATAAACTTCATTAAGGGGTGTAAATAAAACCAAAATCGAAGCCAGCGCGGCGGCTATGGCCAGAGGCGTGATAAAAGCCATCCATCGGCGGACCGGGAAAAAGGCCGCAAAAGCAAAAGCCGCCAGCCCTAAGCCAACATCAATCAGTTGCTTGCTGATAAAGTAGTTCTGACTTATATGTTGCGAAGCCGCTAATCCAGGGCTGATTGAATAGACCACTACTAAGCCGACTCCCAGAAGTAGAGCCGTCAGTACAAACAGCCAATGGTCTGGTTTGTGGCGCCGCCCTAAGCTGTCGACTGCCCGGCGGCGCCACCCCGGTGGTCTCACAACGGACCACCAAGGATAAAGGTAATAATACCAATCAGAGCCGCCACTTCGCCGATAATCCAAAAGCGCATGGTGACTTTGGTCTCCGGCCAGCCAATGGCTTCAAAATGATGATGGATAGGACTTGATAAGAAAATCTTTTTGCCGCGCAGGCGTTTACTGATTAGCTGCAAGATCACCGAACCGGTCTCGATAACAAAGACCGCGCCGATTAGCGGCAACAGCAAAACCGTATCAGTCAGCATCGCCACCACGCCAAGCGCCGTACCAAGCGCGAATGAGCCGACATCGCCCATAAAGAAACGCGCCGGATAGATATTAAACCAGGTATAACTCAGCAAAGCGCCTACGATAGTCATACAAAATCCGGCAATGCCGTACTTCCCTTCTATAACGGCAATCAGGGCATAGGCACCAAAAGCTATGGCCGAAAGCCCGCCGGCCAGACCATCCAGGCCGTCTGTGATATTAACAGCATTGGCTGTGGAAATAACTGCAAGTACGAAGAGTGGAATAATCAGCCAGCCAATTTCTAAACTGCCGTTAAATGGAATATGGATGTCGGTAACTCCTAGCTTGGCGAAGAACCACCAGCCACCGATTAAAGATACTGCTAAAAGTAGCAATATCTTCATTTTGGCGCGCATGCCGGCGATGTTGCCACCGATACCACGCACATTGATGACATCGTCAATCAAGCCGATCGCCCCTGCCCCGACCATAGCTGCCAGCGGCAACCATGTCTCAGAGCGATTTAAATTCCCAGATAGAGTCACTAAGGCTACAGCCAACACAAACACCATGCCGGCCATCGTTGGGATATTTCGGGCATGTTTGGCGGCATGCAGTTTGGTATATACTTTGGCAGCTTCACCTGTAATGGTATTGGCGCGCGCTTTTTTCCACCACTGCCCGGCAAAAGCCACGGTCGTATAGATCGGTGTCAGTGCCATAGTAACGATGAAACTTAAAAAACCTAAGATGAATATTTTTTCAATCGTTGCCGAGTCGAGAAAAATCAGTAAGCCATCCATGTCTGTTTTGCAATATTCCTTTCAATTATACCACTGATAGCAGCCGTTAACCGCCGCCTTTGGGCGTGACATTAAAGTTATTAATCAACATATGAGCGATCTCGGCAAACAGCGGTTGAGCCGCCTGGCTACCGGCGTAACCGCCGATTTTTGGCTCGTTAATGCGAACAGCTATGACGTATTCGGGTTGGTTCCCGCCGACATATCCAATATATGTGCCATTGTAGCGGTCAGTGTAGTAGCCACCCCTCGGCTTGGCAATCTGAGCCGTGCCAGTCTTGCCGCCGACCTCATAATCTTTCGGGAAGTCTAAATATCGGGTACCATTAGCAACTTTCTGGCGCAGTGCGTTGTATAAAAGCTGACGCACCTGAGCGCTGACTCTTTGAGAAACGGCGTTCGCGTGCAGTACTTTGCTCTTTTTAGTGCCAGCCTGACCACTATCGTTAACGATACCATCTACCAGCTGCGGTTGATAATAGCTGCCACCGTTTACTATGCTCGCCAGAGCCAGACCCATCTGCAGCGGTGTGGCGGTCATAGCTTGGCCGAAAGCTGTATTAGCATAGGTCAGCTCAAGAGCGAACCCCTTATGTGGATCTGGAATCTGTCCACTGGCTTCATAACCCTGCTCAATGCCGGTTGCCTTACCCAAATTAAAATGATTGGCCATATAATCATACCAGCGTTCTCGAGCTTTCTTATTGACTGATCCAGTCTCACCACCCATCTGCATTAGCATCCACGTAGCACCGGTATTAATTGAACGCGTTATGATTTCGCCAACAGTCCGTGTTCCCGGCCCGCCAACTTCCTCGATATTGGTAATATCGTGGTCATCAAGATGCCATTTTCCCGGGTCATAATAAGACGTGTCCGGTTCAATCACGCCCAGGTCAAGGGCTGCAGCGACGGTCAGGCTTTTCATAATTGAGCCGACTTCCAAAGGCGAGCTTACGCTGCTGTTATTAAAAAGGCTTGGATCTGAAACTTTATAAAACTCCGCCGGATCATAGCTCGGCCAGTTGGCCATAGCCTTAACCTTGCCAGAATTCGCTTCAATAATCAGAGCGCTGCCAGAGGGGCTCTTGGCCCTGTCTACACCGGCTTTAAGCAGTGTTTCCAACTGTTTTTGCATACCAATGTCGATAGTCAAGATGATATCGCTACCATTCTTAGGCGCTATCTCAGTATTCTCTTTAGAAGCCGCCAAGGGCACACCAGCGGCATCAGTCACCGCTTTTAGACGACCGGCGGTGCCGGCCAATTCTGAGTCCAAGGCTTCCTCGATACCATATTTACCCTTGCCGTCGTTGTTGACAAAACCGAGCAGTTGAGCCGCTAGCAAGCCTTGGGCATACACTCTATAATCTTGCGCTTGAGTGCCTACTCCTGACAGTTTCAGTGCCATGATTTGGTCTTTTTGCTCCTCGCTAAGCCTTTTAGCTAGTGCTACGTAACGGGTATTGGGTGTCCGCATGGCTTTGGCATATTCGCCAGCGTCAGCCTTGGTTATAGCTGCCAGTTTGGTTGCCACGACGTCAGTGTCTTTAATAAGGGTCGGGTCAGCAAAAAGCGTATGAAGTTTTTGATTCAGAACTAGCGGTACGGCCGAACCGTTTTCGTAAGCCTTAATAATACCCCTCTCGGCTGGAATTTCGTATTCTTTAAGTTGCGCGGCTTGAGCAGCGCTATTGTAATAATCGTGCCTGATGATTTGCAGATAAAACAATCGGGCGACAAAAATAACCAGTATAAAAATAAGTACGGCGTACCATAACTTGAGGCGCCGATTAAGAAACAAATCAACTGGCTTTTGCGAAAGGCGCGGATTCGGCGGCATCAGTTTTGCAAACTTTATTGAATCGAACCGGACGGTCCAACCGATACCAGATTTTTGGCTGTTGGGCTGGAAGCGATACGATCGAATGACTGCAAGCGCGCGGCCTTTATCTCAAGGTCGGTCTTTTGGCTTTTAAGCTGCGCTTGTTCTTCTTTGAGTCCGTTTATCTCGTAACCAAAGGAGTTTGTTTTGGTTACCTGCGTCAAATAGAGCAGTCCGATCAAGCACCCCAGGATAATTAAAACCACGGTGTTACTGATTGGCCCCAGGGCCTTGCCTTTTTTAATGAAGGCTACGCTGTTTTGATTGCGCCGCGCCATAATGCCTCTGCGGCTGGCGGCAACTGAACTGGAATATGTCATATTTTTTGTTTTTGTTTTGTCTTGGCCCCGCCAGCTAGCGATTGCTAGCTGGCGGGGAGTGTCCCGAGATTTTTGGTTACGGGGATCTTACCACCCGAACCTGGATCTTGTAAGCCCGGGATTGGCTCTGTACCTTAATAGGCATTTGTAAGCTTTCCTTGATCCTTTCTTTATGTGTTTGTTTTTGCTGCGGCCCGTAACTTGGCGCTACGGGCACGCGGATTTAAAACGACTTCATCATTTGTAGCTACTTGCGGCTTTTTAGTCAAGACTTCCAGCTCGCCGCCGTACTTAGCGGCCTGCTCGGCTAAAAATCGCTTGACTAGGCGGTCTTCCAGGCTGTGGAAGCTGATTACCGCCAACCGCCCGCCAGGTGCTAGAAGTTCCAGCCAAATAGGTAGTGACTGCTCAAGTTGAGCAAGCTCATCATTAACGGCAATTCTGAGGGCCTGAAAAATGCGGGTAGCCGGATGAATGCGGCTTTTGCCTGTTTTACCCCGACCGTAGTGGAGGGGCCAAGCCTTGGTAGCGATGGCAGCTAGCTGATCTGTGCTCTTCAGCGGTCGCGCTGATACTATTCGTTTGGCGATTTGCCGGGCTTTCGGTTCCTCGCCATATTCGCTAAATATTCCTGCCAGTTCGGCTTCGCTGGCGCTATTGACAATCTGGCCGGCGGTTAACTGTTGCCGTCTATCCATCCTCATATCTAGCGGTCCGGGCACTTTTAGCGAAAACCCGCGACTAGCACTCTCTAGGTGCGGTGAACTTACACCCAGATCTGCCAAAATCATGTC
The DNA here is from genome assembly GCA_036507655.1 of Saccharimonadales bacterium (SeqCode). GTDB lineage: Bacteria > Patescibacteriota > Saccharimonadia > Saccharimonadales > UBA10212 > 2-01-FULL-49-22. The sequence continues at coordinate 4,626 of DATCIS010000026.1, read as the reverse complement.
GAACCGACGTCCCTCGCTGGCTAATTCCCTGGAGGCACTCCAGAAATCCCGATGAACGATCTTGATTTTCTGGCCGGCAAAACGACTCTTTAAGTCTTTTACCGCCTGGCTGTCGCGATCAACCAAAACCGACTTTTCCGGACTACCAGTCCGGCCTAGAATCGCCTGGGCATGGCCGCCGTAACCGGCAGTCACATCCAGGCATGATTCTCCCGGCTTTGGTTGCAAATACTGCAAAACCTCTTTGAGTAGTACTGGTTGATGATTTGGCATATTTTTATTTTAGTGTTTGTTTTCGAGATCAGCTAATCAGCAGCCAACTTTTTGTTTTTGCTTCTAGTTTTTGTTTTTGTCTTATCCTGCGAAGTTCGCAGGAATTTTGGGAGCTTAGAGCGCGTCCGGGGTAAGCGGACTCGACCCTAGGCTCTAAAGTTCTTTGTGAGAGACTTTGTGAGGTGGAGTTTTGGGAGGTGTTATTGGAGCGAAAAGGTGCGAAGGTCTTTGATAACGATGGACCTCGTTTGTACCACCGGCTGACTGCCGAATAGCTGATTTCGAAATAGAAATGAGACACCCCTTCGGGGTTTCTCATCGCTGCCTGCCAAAATGGAATACATTTTGTCGGGCTGCTCTTCCCGAGAAGTGCTTCTACGATCAAACTTGCTGCCTGGTTGTTAAGCTGCAAAAGGACTTACTCTACAGTGGGCGTTTACCCATCAGCCGCCAGTATTGACCGGCTCGCACGCCTATGATGTCGCGGTTGATGCCCGCCCACTCTAACAGGTGTGGCTCAATGGTAATCCGGCCCTGCTTCTGGTCTATATCGCCATCGCTCTTGCCCATCCTAAAACGCACGTTCAGCTCAGCCGTAGCTTCATCGAGGATGCTCCCCGACAAGCGCGGCTCGACCTGTTCGTCCCAGACGGATTTGGGATATAGATGTAGATAGTTTTTAAAACCCCGGGTTAGCACTACCCCGCTGGCAAACTCGGCGCGAAGTTCCGGCGGTAAGGTTAACCGCCGTTTGTCGTCGAGCTTTCGTTCGAAGTAATCTCCCATTGGGTCTCCTTATACGATAGTGGTGTTTTTGTTTTTGGTGGCAGTAGTCTATTTGGGACTACCCACAATTACCCACTGATTTGAATATACTACCCACCTCTACCCACGCGCAAGGGTTTTAATAGAGAAAAATGGCCGCTTGAGCGGCCATTTTTCCACATCTGTTGAGATTCACACTTATAACACAATATGTGGTGTGCCAAGACTCATGGAAGGCGCTATTTAAGGCGCCGGATTATGTAGTTGGCCACCCTGTTGTGGCGTCAGCGGTTTGCCCGAATCCAGTTCATGATCTATGGCCCTGCCTAAAATCGGAATGGCAATTACAGCTGCTGTTGCTAATGCACCGGCTTTCAGTATCGTTTTACCTCGATGGGATTCACTAGCTTGCTCAAGGCGCCTATCGGTAATATGCTTGGGGACTGACCCTGGGTGTTCTGTTCCGAAAAATTTGTATTTATCTGACATAACATATGTATAATAGCACAGATTGTTAAAAAGGTCAAGCTTATTCTAATTCATAGTTAATAGTCCTTAGTGATTAGGCTATGAACTGCGAACTATTCACCGCCTGAAAGGCGCTTTATTTTGGTAGCGAACCATTTAGCACTTGGGCGGATGACCCGCTTCATTCCATGGTGTCTTTTGACCTCTACCAATCCAAATTTTGGCCACCAGCCCTCTTCCCATTCAAAGTTATCAAGCAGGCTCCAGTGGAAATAGCCTTTTATCTTGACCCCTTCGGAAATAGCTCTCTCCATAGCTACGATTGTTTCCTCTATCCACCAGCGGCGGTACTGGTCGTGCATATCAGCTACGCCGTTCTCGGTAACAATAATCGGTTTGTGGTAATGCGCCCAGGCGCGAAGTAGCAGCGGATAAAGGCCTTCCGGTTCCATATACCAACCCCTGTCGCTTACAGGGGTTGAAGGGTTCTTACGCTTGAACCAGCCATCGTAATAATCGGTAAAGTAGTAGTTTATACCCACAAAGTCCTGCTCGTCCCTAATGCGGTGCAAGAACCACCAGTTCCAGACCAGACGCATAATCTTAGTTGATAGCTCATCTGACATACTGTGCGGGTCCTTGGCTTGGATGTTAGCCAGCTGAGCAGCCACACCAATTTTGAGTGACGGCTTTTGCAATTTAAGAATGTAATAAGCCTCGCGATGAGCTGCGACCAGATTGAAGTAGACCCTAAGCAGGCTGAGGGTACTTTTCTCCTGCGGCGGCCACAGACCCAGCATATAGCTGTAGGTAACGTAAACATTTGGCTCATTGATGGTGATGATGTACTTTATATCGCGCGTTAACTCCTTAGCCACTTTATGCACAAACCGTTTGAAATACTTTAGATTTTTGCGGTACTTAAATCCGCCGCGAGCCTCAAACCAGATAGGATTGGTCCAGTGCCAGATATTTAACATCGGCTCGATGCCCTGCTTCTTGAGTTCAGCGATATATTGAATGTAGTGGTCGATAGCTTCCTGATTCCACCGCCCCTCTTCCGGCTCAATCCGTGACCACTCAATGCTGAAACGGAAAGAGTTTAGGTTGAGCTTTTTAAGAAGTTCGAAGTCCTGCTTGTAGAGTTTATAGTGCTCCACGCCGCGTCCACTGGCGTAATTAGCCGGGCTTTTTGCCTGATTTTTAACCTCGTCCCAGATAGGGCTCTGCCAACGCCAGTGATGAAGTTTTTCAGCATTCTTGGCCAGCCGAGTGGCGTTTTCCAGCTCCCAGACTGTCCACTGGTTATGGTTGCCACCCTCTACCTGATGAGCGGACGTGCTAGCACCCCATAAAAAATCTTTCGGAAAGGACCTTTTTGTGTCTTCTGGCATTAGGCTTATTTTAGCAAAGAAACCACAAACGGCAGCGAACTTTTACCCCTCCCTAGGCTGTTGATTGCCTTCATATCCCCACTAGATAGCTCGAAGTCAAAAATTGCTAAATTTTCTTTGATGCGGCTAGAATGAGCCGATTTAGGGATTGGCACGGTGCCGTGCTGGATCGCCCAGCGCAATAATACTTGGGCGTTAGTCTTGCCTATTTTTTGGGCGATTTGAGAAATTATCTGATTATCCAAACGCCGGCCTCGAGCTAATGGACTATAGGCTTCGACGACGATTTTTTGTCTTCGGCAAAAATCCAAAAGCGGTGCTTGCTTGTCGTAAATATAAGGATTAAATTCTATCTGGTTGACCACCGGCGGTTCATCAGAGCCCAGAACTTCCTCAAGGTGTTCAATGGAATAATTAGAAACGCCAATCGACTTAGCACGCCGCTGTTTGTAAATCTCGCCCAGGGCGCGCCAAGACTCCCGCCTTCTTTCCTTATCGTCCCTTGGCCAATGTATCAGGTATAAATCGATATACTCTAAGCCCAGCCGCTCCAGGCTTTCATCAAACGCCCTGAGAGCATTATCGTAACCAAAATCGTTCGGCCACAGTTTTGTGGTTACGAAAATTTCCTCACGCGGCACCGCACTCTTTTTGATTGCTTCGCCTACGCTGCGTTCATTGCCGTAAATTCTGGCGGTATCAATCAAGCGGTAGCCCAATCTTATTGCTTCGGTTACCGCATCGAGTGCTTCATTGCCCTCTGCCAGCTGCCACGTCCCAAAACCAAAAGCCGGCATTTCATTGCCGGAATTAAGACGAATGATTGGTATTTTCTCCATATATTCATTATAGCTGCCAAGCGAAGCTTGGCATTTGTCTTTCTGGCTACGAGATGCTTTTGTATAATTCATACGGATACTATGGCGAGGGCTGAAGGCTTCGAGAGAAATCCGGCTGATTATTATTTTAGCTATCCGGATGGCAGCGTGCTTGCTAATGAGCATCCTCTTCCTAGTGGGAATGAGTATTCAGATCGCTACTTAGAGTACATGTTGGATGAGGAGCGGCTCAAGGTAGAAGCATCTGCAAAAGAGTCCGGGGAATCTTTAGTGAGGCCGGAGTCAGTAGTCAATCTCGGCAGATTTCTGGTAAACCACAGTGTGGCCATGCCCATAGATGCCGGTTTTTACCAGAAGTACCGAAGTTCCTGGAGGAGTATGGAGGATGATATACAAATTGGGGCGGCGGTTTGGATATCAGACATAACCCAGCCCTATATCCCACCAAAATCTAAGGTCTTGTCCAGAAATACACTCCGTAGGGCCAGTTCTTTAGGTTTGATAGGTAGCATAAAGCAAATCACCTCGAACCATAGATTTGGGTCTCTTGGAACGTTATACTCCTTAGCAGACTTATCCGAGACCCAGCGAGTCGGAAAGTGGAACAGCTACGGTGAAGATGAACTTGCTGGCGCATTAAGACAGCTGTCTGAAGAACTCGGTAGAACCCCGAGGTGGGACGACATTAAAGAAAAGTCTCAGACCGACCCGAATTTCCCAGGACCGAAAGTTTACAAAAAGGTGTTCGGCTCAGTAATTAAAGCTCAGCGCGCTAGCGAATTGGTGCCGATCAAGGATTGGGCTGGCAGAGAAAATTACGAGTTTGTTGAATGGGGCGTGAAACTTGCTGAAGCTAATGGCGGCTTATTGGTTTCCGAAAGACTGCT
>DATCIS010000025.1:0-4762 GCA_036507655.1 Saccharimonadales bacterium (SeqCode) | reverse complement strand
CGCGTCCCTGCATCTGAACTACAGATCGGGGACGTCATCACCTACGTCAATAAGCCAAATAAAAAGCGAACTATAGCGCATAGAGTGATAGCCATACAAGGCGCACAATTGATTGTGAAGGGAGATGCTAACCGCTCCGCCGATACGCCGATATCAGTATCTCAAGTGACAGGAAAAGTCAGTTATAGCATTCCGCGTGTAGGTTACGCTGCAAATTTTGTGCGTAAACCATTAGGTAAGATGCTGCTACTAACAGTAGGGGTATACTTACCGGCTTTGCTAATTACTATCAGCGAGATTCGGCGCTTGAGTGGCTATTATCGTAAATCTCAGCCCTATATTTCACCGCAGATTGCGGCTCGCTTGAAAAACATCAAGCGGACAACCAAACAAAAATTGGCTTGGGCTGGCAAATTGACCGTATTTTTGGCAGTTATTTCCATAGCTATCGCTTTGCCGGTCCATGCCTTACTAACCAGCACAGCTACGCTTACCGGTAACACTATTTCGGCGATCAATCCGCCCGGTCAATGCTCTGGCAACAATACCGACATAAATATTAGTGGCACTACAGTTGTGGTTAACAATAGCAATAATCAAACTGCTACTTCCGGCAATGTTACAGGCCCAAATGCCACCAGCGGCGACGCCAGCAACTCCAACTGCACCAATATCGACATCGACATCACCAACAGCCCTTGATTGACTCTTTAACTGCGGCGTGCAAGAATTGGCATAAGCGCTATGCCCAAAAAAACAAAAACGCTGAGTCATTGGCTGCAAACGACCGCCGTTAGGGTCACCAGGGTTCATTTTGTCTATATTGGGGCCTACATTTTGGCGACAATCGTCTTTGATTCGTGGAATCTTTATACACACGAGGCCGTCACTCAGCTTTGGACAGCTGCCGGGGTCTTATTAGTTATCAACGCTGTCCTTTGGCTTTCGGCGCGGCAGAATTACGCCAATAAATCGCTTTACGTTTTCAACATCTTGGCGCTTGTGCTGGCCGACATCGCCTTTGCCGCCTACAACGTTTACTGGCAGCAGGGATTAGCCAGCAAGTCTGTAATGCTGTTCGCCGTGCCGATTGTAACAGCGGCCGTTCTGCGCAGTCGTAATATCCTACTATCGACAACGACGCTTTGCGCCGCCGTTTATTCGACGGTCGCGGTACGGTATTTTTTTGAGAACTATGGCCAGGGGTACAGAGTAGAGTTATGGGGTACAATCGGCCTTTACTCGACTGTTTTCTTTATAATAGCACTCCTCTTGATGGTTATAATCAAACCCACCAACGAAAAGTTCTAGCTATTTTATAAACCTGTAGTTGCCGTTCTCGCCTTCCACGGCGAAGCCCTTTGCTACTAGGCTCTGCCATGCACCCTCGGCTGCTGGTGCGCCCTGTCTGGATGAGCCTGAAGATAGAAAGTGCTTGAACAAGGACTTATTGGCTTCGTTTAGAACAATTAGCCTGCGGGTGGCCAAGCCCTGGCCTCTGAAATTATTTGGGGTGTAGGTGTATCGCAAAAACGGCGGCTCGCTTACCTCTTGGTTTTTTGCGTCGAGTTCTAAAAGACTCAGGCCATATCCCATAAGTTCGCCGTTCTGACCTATATCTACAGTGTATACAGCATAATCTTTACTGGGGTAACCATCCAGCGTCTTTTGCTGATGGTAGGCCAACACGAATACCCTGCCGGCTTCGCCAAAATCTATATTTAAAGGGCTGCCTAATAATGTCGACTTTGCTACTTCGTCAGTAGCTCTCTGATGATAAATTTGCTCATGTACCTCACGAGGTACATTTTCCATATCACATTTCTTGAGCGGTGGGAGCTGATAGTTGTCACGTTCCGGTAGTTGGAACAGTTTTGGTCTTGCTGGGCTTGTTTCGGACATACCTAAAGCATAGCAAACTTCTCTGGCGTATAATTGTAGCTTACGCCCTATGAGGGACAACCTAGGGTTTTCCCTCATAGCTGCCTGCCAAAATGGTTCACATTTTGTCGGGCTGCTCCTTTTCCTCCGCTGCAAAAATAGTGGATAATAGAACCGATGGCGGAGAGAAAAAAGCTAGCTATTATCGATGGTAAGTCGGTGTTTTACCGGGGTTATTATGCCATGCCCAACCTTAGTACGCGTGATGGCATACCTACTGGTGGGGTGTTCGGCTTTGCCGCTATGGCACTCGAACTTATTAAGAAGTTAAAGCCCGATTATGTAGCTGTGGCTTGGGATAAACCCAAGACCAACATCCGGCGGCGCGTGCAGATGTATCCTGAGTATAAAGCCGGCCGCAAGCCGGCGCCGCCGGACTTTTACACCCAAATCCCGATACTACACGAACTGCTCGAGGCCTTTGGCTGGCCGCTCTATGAGCTTGATGACTATGAGGCCGACGACATCATGGGTACTCTTTCTGCTCAGGCGCAAAAAAAGAACATCGAAACACTGCTGATTACATCTGATTTAGACGCTCTTCAGCTTATCAACGGCCACGTGAAAGTCTATGCGCTAAAACGCGGGTTTTCCAACATCGAAGAGTTCCACACGGAGAGCTTCGAAGCTAAGTACGGCCTAAAAGCCGGGCAGTTCTTAGACCTCAAGGCTCTAAAGGGCGACAGCTCGGATAACATCCCCGGCGTACCCGGGGTGGGTGAAAAAACTGCTATCGAATTGCTCAAGCAATACGAAACTTTGGACGGCGTTTATAAGCATCTGCCGGAAATCAAAGAATCTTTGCGCAAAAAGCTTGAAGCCGGTAAAGAATCGGCTTATTTGAGCAAAAAAATTGCCGCCATTTGGTGCGACGCTCCAATGAAGCTCGACTTAAAAGCCATGGACGTAACCAAGCTCGATGCCACCCACCTCCAAGCTTTGCTGCAAAAGCTGGAGTTTCGCAGCCTGCTCAATAATCTGCCCGAGCACATGCGCTCAGAAGCGCCAAGAACAGAGACGCTGGGCGGAGTTAAGCTCAAGGTTTCCAAGAACATTTTGGTGAATTCAGGCACTGCCTTGGCAGGTGTCAATTTGGGCAAAAAAGACAAAGTTTTTATTCATTCCCGCGCCGCCGGCAGGCACGGCACTGACCCCCAGGTTTTAATACTTGGTACCGACAATTTAGTTTATACGTTAGACCTCACAAAGCTTGATGCCAAAAAAGTCAAACAAGTGATTGGTTCAAAGCTGGCGTCCCTGAAGCTGGTAGGTTATGACCTAAAGTCGGACTTAAAACTGCTTAAAAACCTCCGTATCGACGCCGAAAAAGTCGAGCACGACACACTGGTGGCCGCTTATCTTATCAATCCGCTGCTGCGCGCCCAAACGCTGACTGAGCTGGCAATCAATATGCTGCACTACGAAGGCGCAGAGTTTGAGGATTTGCCGACCGAGGATTTTATGGCCCGCGCACCCGAGTTCGTATCTGTTATCAGAGAGTTGTACCATGGCCAACAAAAGGCTCTTTCTGAGTTGCCTAAAGTCGAGCAATTGGCGCGCGCGGTCGAGTGGCCGCTCACCAAAGTCCTGGCTGATATGGAATATTTGGGCATCAAACTCGACACCGGATATTTGAAGAATTTCGCACGTAAGCTGGAAAGCACGATTTCCGACCTTGAACAAACCATTTATGGTTACGCTGACCATGAATTCAACATCAGTTCGCCGGCGCAGCTGGCCGACGTCTTGTTTAGCAAACTCAACCTGCCGCACGAAGGAATAAAAAGAGGTAAGACAGGTTACAGCACGGCCGCCTCTGAGCTGGAAAAGCTACGCGGCCTGCACCCGATTATCGAGCTGATTAGCCAGTACCGTGAGGTGGTGAAGCTCAAGAATACTTATGTCGATACGCTTCCCAACATGGTTGACGAAAACAGCCGCTTGCACACCACATTTAATCTGACCATCGCGCCCACCGGCCGGCTTTCCAGCGCCGACCCTAACCTGCAGAATATTCCCGTACGTACGGAACTGGGCCGCAACATCCGTACAGCTTTCGTGGCCGATAGAGGGAATACTTTAGTCAGTGCCGACTACAGCCAGTTTGAACTACGTTTGGCGGCAGCACTGTCTGGCGATGAAGGCATGCTTGAAGCCTTTAACAAGGACGAAGACATCCATGTTCAAACAGCGGCTTTGATTTTGGGTATCAAGCCCGAAAAGGTTAGCAAAACTGATCGTTATGCAGCCAAGGCCGTAAATTTCGGCATCATGTACGGGCAGGGGCCGCACGGTTTGAGCCAGCAGACCGGTTTGGATTTTATTACCGCCCGCGAGTTCATCGCCAAATACTTTGAAATCCGGCCCAAACTCAAGCAGTACATCGACAGTTTGCGTAAGCAGGCGCAAGAACAGGGCTTTGTCGAAACGCTGTTGGGACGTCGCCGGCCGACACCCGACGTCAAATCATCTAATTTTGCGGTGCGCGAAGCGGCTTTACGGGCAGCCATTAATCATCCCATGCAAGGCTCGGCCGCTGACTTGATGAAAATGGCGATGGTCGAGGTGGCCGAGAAGCTTGGCGATAACTGTCATATGCTACTGCAAATCCATGACAGCCTGCTCTTGGAATGTCCGACAGGCAAAGCTAAAGAGGTTGGTAAAATCACCCAAAAAGTCATGGAAAACATCTATCCTAAACTGCCGGTCAAACTTAAAGTCGACATCAGTTCTGGTAAAAACTGGGGCGAGCTATGAAAAAGGTTTATAACAAGTTGGTGAGGGATAGGATTCCGGAGATTATTGCGGCTGATGGCAAAAA
>DATCIS010000024.1:0-6463 GCA_036507655.1 Saccharimonadales bacterium (SeqCode) | reverse complement strand
AATCAGAAACGATGATCGAACTTCTAAAGCAGCTAGCTATGAGCCATGAGCTAAGAGCTATGAGCTGGAAGATTGCCGACGTTGGCACCGGTTCAGGCGCCCTAGGAATCACCGCCGCGCTTGAGCTGCAAAATCATAACGTCGATTTGTACGACGTTGACGCTTCGGCATTGGCCGTAGCCAAACATAATTGTGCTTTGCATGAACTACACCTGAGAGCCGTTAAACGCGATTTGCTGCGTAACAGCCATAAAGCCTACGATGTTATCCTCGCCAACCTGCCCTATGTGCCGAATCATTGGCAGATTAACCAAGCGGCCGCCATGGAGCCCAAAATCGCCATCTTCGGCGGCCAAGACGGTCTTGACGTCTATCGCCGGCTCTTTGAACAGCTGACACACTTTAGCTGGCGGCCAAAATATATGTTAACCGAGTCATTGCCGCCTCAACACCATAAATTAACTAAAATAGCCCTGGCCGCTGGTTTTAAAGAACAACAAAAACAAGATTTTATACATCTATTCTCTTAGTCGTTGAACGCCGCAACCCTGCGGTGCTTAGACAGTCGCGCCGGTCCAGTCGGACAGCACAATAACAATCAGCAGAATGGCGCTCATAATTACCAGCAGTTGGCGCTTAAAACGCCCGCTTAAACGTTCAGAGGCATCAAGATAATAAAGCGCGGCTAAGCCGTAACCGATAGTCGTCAAAAATATCAATATCTGTGGTATTGAGCCGTAAAACAGCAGCCAGTGGCCCAAAATAAAGGCTAGGCTGGCCGCAAAATAGGCCCAGACATCGGCCAGCAGCGATGTGCGCGACTCCTCGAAACTGGTCAAAAAATGCCTGGCCGCCAGATATGTTACCGCCCAGGTTCCCGCTACCAACACAGCCAGGCTGGCATCGCCGAACTTTAGGTATAGAACTGTTAGGCCCAGCAACTGCCCTATCGTCGCCTGAGCTGATACGCTCAGGACATCCGATTTAGGTTTCAGCCAAACCAACCAACCTATATAAAGCGCCGCCCAGAAAAGCTGCCACCATTCAGCCGATGTAGCCGACATCAGCAGCACGAAACTGATACCAACCAAGATATCGATACCGTTAGAGACGATGTTGACCAGCCAATAGCGAGGGCGGACGGCGAATATCCGCCACTTGGCCAGTAGTACCAGTAAGATAGCTACGGCTACAAAATCTATCCTTACCAGCACGTAAGCCAGTATTGGCAAGATGATAATAAGCCCTAGATGGATGAAGTGCGAGAAGCCGGTAGCCGGCCTCACTGTCATTCGGAGCTTAGTTATCAGTGCTCGCATCTGTGCCGACAATTATAACAAAGGCAGTGTTGGGTGGCGGATTTATTCCAAGACCGGACGGTAAACTGCCAAGTGCAGTAGCGCCGAACCGCCGTTCAAGATAATTACGGGTGTACTTATTGACACCTTTGCTTAGATCGATAACCACCGTGCTAGACGGATTGGTTTGATTGGCGGCGTTCTCGACGGTCGTAATATTGTAACCCAAAGTCTTGAGCGTATTGCCTGTGGCTGTCGCCAGCCCAGCCGTGCTAGTGGCGTTATAGACAGCCACCGTGGCGTTCTCTTTGGCCAAGAAACCGTCACGGAAAGTGGTGCGGACGTATTTTCGCACATCACTGTAGTCAAAAAGCCCGGTTTTGGGTCGGACTATCGAGCGGCCAAGATGAGGTCCAGTGGTCAACAAGTCGTTCGGTGGTTTTACCAAATCCAGCGACTTGATTTTGGCTGACTTGACTTCCGAAACCTGCTCATAAAGACACTTCACGCTTTGGGTATCGAAGTCCGAGTAGACATTGTTGCCAAGTGAGTTCATCAATTGAACGATTTTTATCGGATTAGAAAACGTCCCGACGGACAAAGCCTTATCCTTAATGGCTACTAGCAATAGTCTCTGCCGCTCAGCTCTGGCAAAGTCGGAAGAAGTTTGTCGCGATTTGGCATAAAGCAGTGCCCTAGCGCCATCAAACTGCTGAATGCCTTTGGTGGCAATCACCGGATTATAGTGATTCTCCCAAGCAATCGTTGGATCGTAAAGCGTCTCTGGCACGTTGACGGTTACACCGCCTAGGGCATCTACTATCTGCTTAAAGGCGGCAAAGTCGAATACGGCGTGGTAATGGATGGTTACCCCTGTGACATTTTCTAACACCTTGTCCATTAACCCTACGCCGGCTTTATTCTTCTCAAACTGGCTTTTGGCCGAGGATCTAGTCCAGCCATACTCATAAGTAGCGTTAATTTTTTCTTGGCCGTTGCCTGGAATAGCGACCCATAGATCGCGCGGGACGCTGAGCAGGTCAATTTTGTCGGTAATCGGGTCAATGCTGGCAATCATAATGGTATCAGTTAGCAAGCCTTCGCTGCCGATACCTAAAAGTAGAACATTGACCCGGCCGTCGCCTTCCTTAGCCAGCTGGCTAACCGGTACATCACCATCACAGACCGCTGGCGCGTGGCCGCCACCGGAAAGGACTTGTCTTTGGGTGTCATAGAATTTGTAGCCCATATAGCCGGCAACAGCTATTACTACAGCCAATATCGTTAAGGCCGTGCGTTTTAGAACTTTACGCCAGCGGGCACGGCGAACTTTGCCGCGCACTTTGTCTTGGCGTTTGTCATAGCCGATGTCATCTAGGACTATGGGTTCGTCGAGCAGCTCATCACGTTCCGCTAGCTCGGCGGCCGTGCCGCCTAAGCCGCCCGGAGATTGGCGCATGGCATGAAAACCGTCGCTGCGCCGCCTAAAGCTATCTAATGTTGGCGTTTGATTAGCGTGATTGGGCTGATACGAGCGGTTCGGTGACGCGCCTAAGCGCCGCCCATCTGTCACAAATCCGTCAAGCGAGGCTGCTTTCCTGTGAAACCCTGCCTTTTTGTTATTATCACGCATCACAACCCTAAGAAGTATACCACTAGCACAGGACACAGGAGTCAGAGTTTTGTAATTTTATGTCCTATATCCTATTGCCTATGTCCTAGTTATAATGGTAGTCTATGCAACCTGAAAATGAGCTTAGCCCGCAGCGCCAGCGTACAAAGAAACCGGTTTACCAGCCGGATTCTTCTGAAGTCAAGCCACCCACCCCAGTCGGGCGGCCAGGCGGTGATTATCGGGTCCCACCGGCACCACCTAGCGGAAAAGCCCATTTTGGCCGCTGGCGTTCGGTTTTATCGACTTTATTTCTGTTTTTAGTCGCGCCAGCCATTGCCTTGCTGATTGCCGCTTTTGTCATCCAGTCTTATCAAGTGGACGGGCAAAGCATGGAGCCAACTCTCCAAGATAACGATCGTTTAATCGTTGACAAGTGGCAGCGCTCGTGGGCGCGAATTACTAACCACAATTACATCCCTGCCAGAGGCGATATCATTATATTTAACCAGGGTGGACTTGGTTTCGCTGGCGGTGCCTCAAAGCAACTAATTAAGAGAGTAATTGGCCTCCCGGGCGAGCGCGTTGTTGTTAAGGACAACAAAATCACCGTTTATAATCAAGCCAGCCCGGAGGGTTTTAACCCGGATACATCAGGCGGTTATTCATTGGCTGCGGTGGTTACGCCCGGTAATGTCGACGTCACTCTGGGATCAAACGAAGTTTTTGTCTGCGGCGACAATCGCGGCAATTCTGAAGACTCACGTTTCTTCGGACCGATAAAAGTCGATCAAATTGTCGGCAAATTAGCCTTCCGCATCGTGCCACTCGACAAAGCCCAGAAGTTTTAGCCTAAGCTGAGTGAATAATTTTTGTGTACGATAGCTATTGGCTGGTTTGTTCGAGTCTTCTAGCGAATTGTTCGATTTCCGCCTCCTCGCGAAACTGAATAATTAACTGGGGACCCTTAGCTGTATGCTTAATTTTGACTTTGGCGCCAATTTTTTGGCTAAGATGCTTGGTTAATGACGTCTCACTAGCGGTTCGGTTCGCTGCTTTGTCCGAGCTAGCGCCCCTTCTTAAGGCGTTGGCAAACTGCTCAGCCTGCCTGACGCTCCAGCCGTTGTTCAAAATACTATTCAATAACTCTTCTTGCTTGATTGGCCACTGCTTAAGAGACAGGATGGCGCGAGCATGGCCTTCGCTTATTTTAGCTTCTCTAAGCGCTTCGCGGGCGGCATCCGGTAACTGAAGTAATCTGGTCAAATTACTTATGGTTGAGACTGCTTTTCCGAGTTTTTGGGCTATTTCTTCGAGCCCTAAATTAAATTGTTGTTGTAGCTTATACACTGCTAGCGCTTGTTCGAGCGGTGAAAGGTCTACTCTTTGAATATTCTCGATAAGAGCCAGTTCAACCTGTTCCAGCTCTTGCAGACTGCGGACAATGGCTGGTATATTTTCGTGCCCAGCGCTCTTGGCTGCCTGCCAGCGGCGCTCGCCGGCAACGATACGATAACCGCCGCCATGCCGGATAACTATGATTGGCTGCAGCACGCCATGCCGCTTAACTGAGTTAGTCAATTCTTTCAGGCCTTCCGGCGCGTGTTCGCGCCTTGGTTGGTCTGGATTCGGCACAATATCGCTTATGAGTATTCTTTGTACTCTGTTCTTATCCTCCTCCAGAATCGTCCTGTCTAGGTCCTTAGGGATTAAAGCGTCAAATCCGCGTCCCAGGGATTGTTTTTTAGCCACTTACTTTCCTTTCGAACTCCTTTGCCAAGCTTTTGTAGGCTCTGGCGCCTTTGCTCCACTTATCATGCTCGGCAATCGTGCGCCCAAAACTTGGCGCCTCGGCTAATCTAACATTACGTGGGATTATAGTCTGAAACATCTTCTCTCCAAAGTGTTGCTCAAGCTCTTTTTTGACTTGCTCAGATAGGGAATTGCGGCTGTCATACATAGTTAGTATAACGCCAAGCACATTAAGATCGGGGTTTACGGCGGCTTTGACCTGTTGGACAACGCTAAGCAGCTGGCTTAAGCCCTCAAGCGCGTAGTATTCGGCTTGGACAGGGATTAACACGTGTTGAGCGGCCGCCAGAGCATTAACGCTTAGAAGTCCAAGCGAAGGTGGACAATCGATCAATACGTAATCATGGTTGTGCGACAGATTGTCTAGCACGCCTTTAAGCATAAATTCGCGGGCCGGCACACTGACCATCTCGACTTCGGCGCCGGCCAACTGCTCATTGGCCGGCAAGATTGATAACTTGTGCGAGGTCACTTTTTGCATTACTTTAGGGGCTTCGGCGCGCGAAAACAGTACGTCGTACAATGTTGAATCCAACTTGCGCTTATCCAGCCCCATGCCGCTGGTGGTATTGCCCTGCGGGTCGATATCGACGATTAAAACCTGGCGACCGGCCTTGGCCAAATAAGCGCCCAAGTTAATAGTGGTGGTGGTTTTTCCCACCCCACCCTTTTGATTAAGCACGGCAACTATTTGTTTAGGCATATTTGTTTGCTATTCCCTATTTCAAGGATAAGCGTAGCACATCTGAGGGTGTGTTTACAGTTTGAGTTGCTGATTTTGGCCAGTTTCGCTTATTTTTCGCGCTTGGTCTTGGATTTTGGCAACTTCAGTACGTTTTTTATCATCCCTATCATCTCGCCGGGGGTTGTCTCGGTCTTGACCACATAGCCGGCGGCGCCCTCTTTCATCGCCCGGTCGACGTAGGCCGTATCGGACATATTAGTCAGCACGATTATCGGGATGTGGCGCGTATCGGGGTCTGCCTTGGCGCGGCTGAGTGCCTCCAGGCCGTCGAAGTTCGGCATCAATATATCCATCAGGACCAAGCTGGGACGTTCGGACTTCATCATTGCAAAACCCTCCTGCCCGTCGTGGGCAACCTCAACCAAGAAGCCCTCTTTCTCAAGTTTGGTGGTGTACATCTGAGCCAGTGTCACCTCGTCTTCGACGATCAAAAGCAAGATTTTAGCCATGTATTTAGCCATATGTCATATTATAGAACTTTTTCGCAACTTGACCCAGTGCCAATTACTGGACTATGAAGTAATCGAACTCATAGGTTTTATTGGAGTCAAGCGGGCTGACTAGCTTGATAATGAAATATCCAGTATTAACATCGCGGTATAGCTGGACATTTGCACTTTCTAGGTTAGCGGCGTTTATGAATAACCATGGCTTTTTGTCGTAAGTGCCATTAAAGATAGCTTTCACCAAGTCTCCGGCTGCTACGACTTCGGATCCAGTAACTATTTTTATGGTCCCGGAAGTATCATTACCGTCAATGGTTACAAGTGGTGGGTTAACGGCTAGCAGTTCGATGCGCGGCACTTCGCCGGTCGTCGTAAAGTGACCGGCAATAGTCAGTCTTTTAATATTCAGCGTTCCGTCAACAGTGACATTACCACCAAATTCGGCGTTACCGCCTACAACCAGGCTGCTAAGTCTGGCGTAACCGCTGATGTCAAGGTTGCCGCTTACAGATAGGTTGCCTTGAAGGCTAATAGAACCATTGCCGTTCTG
>DATCIS010000023.1:0-8174 GCA_036507655.1 Saccharimonadales bacterium (SeqCode) | reverse complement strand
AAGGAGTCCATGCGACTGTTTACCAAAAACACAGGTCTCTGCTAACACGAAAGTGGATGTATAGGGGCTGACGCCTGCCCGGTGCTGGAAGGTTAAGGGGAAAGGTATTACGCCTAGAACTGAAGCCCCAGTGAACGGCGGCGGTAACTATAACCGTCCTAAGGTAGCGAAATTCCTTGTCAGGTAAGTTCTGACCCGCACGAATGGCGTAACGACATGGACGCTGTCTCGACGAAGAGCTCGGTGAAAGTGCATTGACGGTAAAGATGCCGTCTGTCCGCAGCAGGACGAAAAGACCCCGTGGAGCTTTACTACAGCTTGGCATTGGATTGGGGGTATGCATGTGTAGGATAGGTGGGAGACTATGAAGCCTGGGCGCTAGCTCAGGTGGAGTCGCCGGTGAAATACCACCCTTGCGTACTTCTTGTTCTTAACTGCACCGTTATCCGGTGCGGCGACAGTGTCTGGTGGGTAGTTTAACTGGGGCGGTTGCCTCCTAAAGAGTACCGGAGGCGTTCAAAGGTTGGCTAACTACGGATGGAAATCGTAGTGATAGTGCAAACGCATAAGCCAGCTTGACTGCGAGGCTGACAAGCCGAGCAGGTGCGAAAGCAGGAGTTAGTGATCCGCTATCAGGACCTTCGGGTCCATGAGTGTGGTATCGATAGCGCAAACGGATAAAAGTTACCCCGGGGATAACAGGCTTATAGCGCCCAATAGTTCACATAGACGGCGCTGTTTGGCACCTCGATGTCGGCTCATCACATCCTGGAGGAGGAGCATCTTCCAAGGGTTGGGCTGTTCGCCCATTAAAGTGGTACGTGAGCTGGGTTCAGAACGTCGTGAGACAGTTCGGTTTATATCCGCTGTGGACGTCAGGAAATTTGAGGGGACTTGCTCCTAGTACGAGAGGACCGGAGCGAACGCACCTCTGGTGTACCAATTGTTCTACCAAGGGCATTGTTGGGTAGCTACAGTGCGGAACAGATAAGCGCTGAAAGCATATTAAGCGCGAAGCTGGCCCCAAGATTAGATTTCCCTATGAGACCCCAGAAAGACTATCTGGTTGATAGGCACCAGGTGTAAGCACGGTAACGTGTTCAGCCGAGGTGTACTAATAGGTCCATTGACTTTTTGTGATTCCTCATGGGCTCTTGCGAGGGTCTGTGAGGAAAGTGCATTGACTAGCTATTGGTGGTCATCTGAAAATTGGCCACAAATATTGTCTATCCAACAACAGTCGCCGAAATTTCAGAGAAATTTTTGCGGCTAAAAAAACCGTGCTTATATGGATGCCGGCTTGGGTTTTGCACTGGAGCGATGCAAAATCCAAGTCGGTGCCCATGGCGCTGGGGAAACACTCGATCCCATGCCGAACTCGAAAGTTAAGCCCAGCAGCGGTTACAATACTGCGGGTTTTGCCCGTGGGAAAATAGCACGGTGCCGAATTTTGCGCTACGAGCCGCCCTTAACGGGGCGGCTCTTCGCTTTATGAGAGGGGGTAACTCCTCACCCATATTCGTCTGCTGACGAATTGGTCGAGCCCTCCTCAGTGCCGTCGCACTTCCGGCCTTGCAAAGTGCCACTGGCACTTCTCACCTCTCATCGCGCCGGGCAAAAAGTGTGATTTTTGCTCGGGCTGCTCACCCCCAAAAATTAAGAGAAAGAGCGAAGTCCAGCTCACAGTTTGTGGACTGGGATAGAGCTCGGGTCAAGAGTCAGTGCAAGGCTGCCCAGCCTCAACTTTACTGAAGTTAGATACGGCGATCTTACCGGATACAACCTCAACTGTGCACCTTGTAACACAATTCGGGACGGAACACATGTAAGATCCCTCGCCTCTGTAATCTTTACGAGCTGCTGCTTGCAAAATAGATCGATCTTCAGGGCTGATATCGTCGACGGGTTGACCATCGACCCTGTCAGCTAAACCCCTGATGCAATATTCAAACATTCCATTCATATCAACTGACTATAGTTTTGAGCTACGAATTTGCAAGCACAAGAGGAAAGGCCTGTCCAGCTCTAATGCCTGAGCGAGAAGAGGGAGAATATCCCTATTTCGAGTCATCAAGCAATTAGGGCTGTGGGGATAGAGCCCGGGGTTGCAGCTGGTTCTATACGATACTGATTGCTTCACGGGGAATATATTTGGCTACTTCTTGGCCGTCTTGCTGAACACGCGGTATTGACTCCCATGGCAAAAAGTTTGTTGGATTCCATATCTTGGCAAAATTTTGTTGGATTGTTGATTTGGGGGCAGCCGAGAGGGGGTCGCTGCCGAGGTCCCAGCCGAATTCATTATAAGGATGACGATTCCGGCTATGAAATTGGGTGGCTACAGAAGTTAGCCAGTTAACTACCATTTCTCTCTCGGAAAGGACAAAATCTATTACTTTCTCCTCTGGAAAAACCTGTTCTTTAGTTTGCTCTTCATAGCCACCACTAATGCCTACATAGCCCAAGAACTGGCTGAAGCTTGCGTCAATTACCAACGGATCATCTCCGTTTTCTCCCACAAGGGGTACAACGTGCCTCATTTCTGGAGCGAAGGGTAGATTTGGCGAACTTATAACTTGCCTGACCGGAGTTTCTTGGCCTTTAAGGTACTCTACGATAGCTGAAGAGACTAGACCGCATGGTGAATAACGTAGTCTGTATTCTGTCGGTAATGCGGAAAACATAGTTCGAGAATGGCCAATACCTTCCTCGAGACCATAAACCAATTTTTCCGTATCCACGGACACTTTAGCCACAGAGCAGATTATACGCTCGGAGGGAGAAAGGGAATATAGCCCGGTTTTTGATTTCGGGCTATAATGAAGCCAATGCGGCTTATCCTTAAAGCTATTTCTATACCCGCAATATGGGCGGTTGGGTATTTCTCTTTCTTGGCTGTCTGGGCAACAATAGGGCTGAGTTGTTCGGTAGATGAGTGCACTCTCCCTGGTGGTTATGTAGTAACAATAATCGGACTATTGGTGCTAACAATAGCCGCGGCTCACTTCTTTAGTTTTATGCTGGTAAAAGATATAATTGGCACCAGAAAAACGACAAGTAAAAATACTAGAAGCCCTATCTATTGGCAGTTAATAACTTTACTTGTGGAACTTCCTATTATTTTGTTCTTTGTTCTACTCTCTTATAACTGGTTTTTGTCCTCCGGTTAATCATAAAAAATTGAAGGGAATAGAGCCCGGATTGACTTTTTAAGACGCTTGTGCTATAATTATAGCGTTGATCAAAAAGCAGAAATGACAAGTAGCAAGACCGAACTTAAAGACTTCGTTACCCAGCAAGCAGCTGAAGATGCTCATTTATCAGTCGGCGAAAGAAGTTACCAAGAAGAGCTGGTGACGGATGTTCTTAACCAGGAAGCTCCCAACAGCAAAACCCTAACAGAGCTACTAGACCTTTATCGTGCTGAAAAACGGGCTAACTAGCATGCGAAGAGGGAATAGAGCCGAAATAACAAATTGTGGTTTAATAAAAACAAAAGGAGGGTAAAATGGCTAAAGTAGAAAAACAGTTCAATCTTATTAACAAGAGCGGCGCGCCAAGACCGGCAGCCGGAATTTATCTGCTAGGTGTAATCGGTTCGGCGTTTTATCTTGTAAGTGTCGCAGATGGGTTCGGCTCGGTAGTTCTGGCATTGCTTAAAGCCTTGGTCTGGCCGGCGTTTCTAATTAACCGAGTCTTTGAGCTTCTGAGGATCTGATAAAAAAGAACCCAAACCTTGGGGCAAAGAGGATAGAATCGGGGTTTACTTTATGAGATCAGGGCTGTCAGTTTGAAAAAGCTGACAATGGCCAACCAGATGCCGGCCCAGGCGTAGACGTACTTCTTTTTTACACCGGAAAGCAGCAGCAAACCGAGAAACAAATCATTTACGGCGATGACGTAGAGCAGCAGCTGGTAATGACCAAGAAATGCGCCCACAAAGTTATTCTCCAATAGCCCTCGAAAGCTGCCGGGCTGAAAGATAGCCGTGATGGAGTTGATGATAAACACTGAGGCCAGACCTACTCTGAAAACCCATTCTAATAAACTATCAAGCCGTGAGCCGGCTGGCCGCCGGCTGGCTACATAGGGTCCGGCCACCACAGTTGACGGGCTGGCGTCAACTGTGGTTGTTCGGGGGCTTTGTTGGTCATTGTTTTGTGTATCGTACACTTCAACCGATAGTAGCACTATGGTAGAAGAGCCGCAATATGACTTCGAACCCGAGTTTATTGTTGACAACGAAGAAAGTTGTCTATAAAGTTAACCTATAGGTTAACTTTTATGGAATCAAAGCCTTCTACACAGCTTGATAATCTGTTTCAGGCTTTCGCCAATGGCAAGCGGCGGGGAATGCTTTACATTCTGGCTTTCCGACCGGCAACCATCAACCAGCTGGCTAATGATTTCGGATTATCGCTGCCTGCAATGCACAAACATATCAAGATTTTGCAGAAGGCACAGCTAATCCACCGCCGAAAAGCCGGGCGGACCAATTTTGTGGCGCTTAATAGAAAATCTATGCGATTAGCTCAAGACTGGACGGCAGAATTTAGAACCGAATGGGGAAACGATAAAGAGACACTGGAGAACTATATTGCCAGTATGCAGAAATAATTTTTTGGGCATTCGCCGTTCCTTAAAGGGTCGGAAATGTTAATTAATAACAAGCCCGCCTGAGGCGGGCAGAAAGGAGTAAAAATGAAAAACTACGTCTATATCTACTACAACAAGGGCGATCAAGCGAACGTGCCGATGGACGAGGTACTAAAAGCTTGGGGTGCATGGTTCGCTAAACTAGGAGATAAGCTGGTTGACGGCGGCAATCCGTTTAACGACGGCGCCAAGGTGGTGACAAAAAGCGGCGTTAAGGCCTTGGATGACGATCCATCCAGCGGCTATTCGATCGTCAAAGCCGCCAGTCTGGACGAAGCGGCCGAAATGGCCAAAAGCTGCCCACTTCTTGGGCATGTTCCCAACGGCGCAATACACGTCTACGAAGCTCTCCCGATGTAAGCAAGGCATATTACTCGGCGCTTTTTTCTGTTAAACTGCCGATAACAAAATAAACGCCGTGAAACTTCGTTTTGGAACATTTTTAGCCCCGTGCATCATGCCTGTATATGAGGCTATTACTGAAGAGGTCGGACGACAGCTGGGCGTAAAAACTGAACTGATCGTTGAAACGGATTACGAGAGTTGCGCCCAAGATAAAAACGACGTCTGTTTCGTATGCAGTTTGCCCTACATAGAGTTTATGCGCCAGGGTATATCGCCGGCGGTACCGATTGCCGCTCCGGTTCTGCGCGGCAATCGGTACGGAGGGAAGCCGATTTATTACTCTGACGTTATTGTTCATTCGGCCAGTCCGTATCAGTCCTTCGGTGATCTAAGGGGACGATCATGGGCCTACAATGAGCCACTATCGCATTCCGGTTATGGCATAACCCGTTACCATATGGTGAAGATTGGTCAAACTAATGGTTTTTTTGCTAAGGTTATTGAGGCCGGTTTCCACGAAGAGTCGATTAGGTTAGTTTCCGAGGGCGGGGTTGACGCATCAGCAATTGACAGCCAGGTTTTGGCGGTTGCTACGCGGGATAACCCCTCGCTGAGAAAATCCCTGCGCGTTATTGAGGCGCTGGGGCCTTCGACCATACAACCGATTGCAGTTTCCAAACGTCTGCCCATGGAATTAAGACAGCAAATTCTGGAAATTATCTTATCACTTCACAAGGATACGAAAGTGCGCCGGCGATTGGCTGTGGGCTTGGTGGAGCGCTTTGCCCCGGTCGGTCCCTCATCGTACGACGATATCCGCAAGATGGTGGATGTCTGCGAGAGAGAAAAGTTTATGGTGATACGTTAAAGACCTCTTAGTTTAAGCTTCTGGCCAGTTTGCCTAGCGCGCTCTTCCAACCCTCGGTCATGCCGCTTTTGAGCATGGCCTGGTATTGTTCCTCGGTCTCAGGTGCGGCGTAGATGATGCTAAGTTTGGTTTTGCCCTCACCAGCATCTTCGAACTTAACAGTCGCCGTATGATCGTTCGGCAAGTCGTTGCTCATGCCATACTCGGATGGCGAGACCCTGTTGCCATGCTCATCGGAAAGATAATCAGTGGTCACGATTTTCTCATTCGGTACGATTTCCTGATAAACCCCGGCGCTATACATGACCTTATCCCATTGGCTATCGGCCGGGCCACGCATGGCATAGACATATTTGCCGCCGATTCTTAAATCAACTTTGATGCTGGGAGCGGTAAAACCCTCAGGCCCCCACCATTTTTTAATCATCTCTGGGTCTGTCCAAGCCTGCCAGACCTTCTCGAGTGGTGCGTCAAAGACCCGCTCAATTACTATGCTATTTTCTCGGTTTTCGCCCATGTTTCGTCTCCTTCTTATTAAGCTCTTTTAGCACCGAATCCAGCCTTTCGAACCGTTTCTCCCATTGCCGCGTTATCTGTTTGGCCCAATCCTCCACTTCGTGAATAGTTGCGGGGTTGACCTGATATAAACGTTGCTGAGCGCGTTTTTCAACGCGTACCAACTTTGTATCACGCAGAATCTTTAGATGCTGTGAAACAGCTTGCGGACTGATTTTAAATTTGTGGTAGATAGCGCCGGCAGGCAGCTGCCCGCGGGCGGCCAGCAGCTCTATGATATTTCGCCTAGTTGGTTCCGCCAGAGCGGTAAATGCATCCATGCTTATATATTAAAGAATTCACTTAATTAAGTCAAGGCTTAAATTATAATTAACTACAATACCTGTTGGAGCCAATAAAACTTCTTAAAACTTGATAGTTACACAAAGTCGGACCTTGGGCTCGCGTCCGTGAAGTTTGGCCAGGGTCTTACGCATGAGGCGAGGCTTTTTGACTTCGAGTGAAGTGACTTGGGCTTCGTCTCCGACTTTTTGTTTCACCAGTTCTATGGCGTAGAGCCTTAGCTCCCATAGCTTATTTAATCGTGGGTCGGAAAGGGGGATCTCAAATACTTCCTTCTCGGCGATGTATTGCGGTTCGGGTGGTTCGAATGCTAATCTTTCAGACATATTTATCTTTGCCTAACCCTTATATTATAGCACACTTTACCCTAATAAGCAATAGCGCTGGATGTAAAAATTACCATAAAGGTTTGCTTATAAGGTTATTGACATAAAAACTTTAAAGTGATACCATAAGCGTAGTTGCGAAGAAAGAGAGGGACAAAAAACCCTCTTTTTATTTCGGCAAGCCTAGGTGGAATATTAAATCTAAGGAGGTGTTACCATGGCTGGAACACGATTAGGCGGCGCTAAAGCTGCTGCTACTAACAAGACCAAGTACGGCCGAGATTTTTACGCCCGTATTGGTGCTATGGGCGGTCGCGCCGGTCACACCGGTGGTTTTTACGCTAACCGCAACCTGGCTCGCATCGCCGGCCGTAAAGGCGGCCTAAAAAGCCGACGTGGTCCATCGGACCGCCTCAGCCGCAGCCGCGCCTAAGCCAGTCTTAACGAGAGACTGCCAAAAATCCTCGGTACGCCGAGGATTTTTTGTTTTCAAGGTTTTAATCTGAGGCGATAGGAACGCACAAAGCGGCCGCTGGCAACCTTCCACTCGGTATGACAGTTGAAACAGTGGTAGTGATATGGATCTTTTTGCAGCACGTTCACACCGCACGTTGGGCATTGGCTGCGGGCGTGCAGCCAATCACGGTAGGTGTCTAAGCAGTCCTGAATGTGGTCATTGCTGATTTTAAGGCCGTATTTTTGGCCGATCTTAGCCGCCAACTCCCAAGCCAAGCCCTCGAGTTTAAGAAGCTCGAAATCATTATGGTAGTTGTAATGCCCAAGTTTGGCGTGAGCCAGTTCGTGCAAGACGCCGTACTGGACCTCTTTTAAAGCAGCGCCTGACTTATATGTAATCATGTTGGCCTTAGGCGACCAATGGTCCTGCTTGCCGGGTTCGAAAGTGAACTCCGGAAAGTCCTTTTTTAGCCTGCTAATAAAGGATTTAGCCGAGCCTTTGTTGGATGTACTGGTAACAGCCATAGATGACGGCCTCCTCAGGTTTATCAGCCTTTATTATAGGCGGAATCGGCACCATATTGTTGTTAATTTTTTTGAGCTCCTCTTTTAGTAGGTCGGAAAATTTTTGCAAATACGCCCCCACACTGCCACCGATGATGACC
>DATCIS010000022.1:0-5377 GCA_036507655.1 Saccharimonadales bacterium (SeqCode) | reverse complement strand
GAGCAGATTGCTGACCGGCTTGAATCGGTTGTACCCGGCGCCGCCAAGCAACTGCTCGCTCGTAGGACATTCAAATCTAAAGCCATTGATTACCGGTCATTTTCCAGTGAACTGGCACAGTATAGTTGGATTGCTGAACAGGTCGGGAAACTCATAAGGTCCGGTACCACGCCGGAGGAAATTGGCGTAATCGCGCCGCGGCACAGATATTTGGAGCGATTAATGCCGTATCTGGGACAAAAAAGTGTCCCTGTTGCTTATGAGCGCCGTGAAAATATCCTGGACGCGCCGATCATCGTCGAGCTGACCAGCATGGCCGAGCTGGTGGTGGCGCTGGCGTAGAACCGCCAAGATGAGGCCGATGCCATGTTCGGGCAGGTGCTTGGCTACGATTTTTGGAAGACGGCGCCGGAGCTGCTGATCGATATTTCCTTGGAATGCTACAAAAAACACCGGCACTGGCTGGATGTACTATCTAAGCACAAAAGTCCTCACATCAAAGCCATCACGGCTTGGTTTATGGATCTGGCAAAGCGCAGCCGGCTGGAGCCCATGGAATATATGCTCGACAGGCTGGTCGGCGGCACCGTAAGCGGCGTAGATAGCGAATTCGACCAGATTGAACTGCCCGCGGAGAAAACCGATAGGTTTACATCGCCGTTCAGAGAATATTATTTTGGCGCTGGGCGCTACGAGCAGGCGACTGAAAGCTATCTGACTCTTTTGGGGCAATTGTCTACTTTGCGCCAGCACCTTAGGCAGTGGCGGCCTAACCAGGCGCTGCGCATAAAGGACTTGACCGAATTCATACGGCTTAACCAGGCCGCCGGATTGAAAATTGTTGATACCAACCCGCATACGCAGACCACCAACGCCGTGCAGGTGATGACGGCTTATAAGGCCAAAGGGTTGGAATTTGAGGCCGTATTCGCCATCAACGCCCAGGACGAAATATGGGGCCCGACTGCCAAAAGCCGCACATCACGCATCAGCCTGCCGCGTAACCTGCCGATAGCTCCGGCCGGCGACAGCGATAACGACAAACTGCGGCTATTGTTCGTCGCTTTGACCAGGGCTAAGCACACACTTCATATCTGCGGCTACAGCCACGATTTGGACAACAAGCTGTCGCCGGCCCTGAGTTTCATAGAAGATATCGACAGCCTCAGCCAAAAACAGATCAGCAAGCCGACATCGGTCAAAGCCGCCGAAATCCTGTCTACTGACTGGTCTTATCGCTTCCGCCAGATAATTGCCGATAAACCGGCGTTGATGGCGCCGATACTTGAAGATTACAAACTGAGCGTCACCCATCTGAACAACTTTCTGGACGTCGCCGACGGCGGCCCGTATTTCTTTTTGATGCATAATCTGCTGCGGTTTCCCGCAGCTTTGAGCCCGTCAGCCGCCTACGGCGACAGCGTTCACCAAACTTTGAAGTGGCTCCACGGCGAACTGCGCCAAAACACGGTCCTGCCAAGCACAGCGGCCATCCAGAAGTATTTTGGCGAAATGCTGGACCGCAAACACCTTAAAAAATCCGACCACACGCGCTTAAGCGACCGCGGCCGAGAAGCCCTTGGCCGCTACATGAAAGAAAAAGGCGGCATTTTTGAACCAAAAGATTTAGCCGAGCGCGGCTTTAACAATGATGGTGTAGTTATAGGCGAAGCCAGACTCAGCGGTAAGATAGACATATTGCACTTCAAAGACGCCGGCCGAACAGAGGTTCTTGACTTTAAAACCGGCCGCCCGGCGGCAAGCTGGCAGGGTAAAGACGAATACGAAAGAATCAAACTGCATAAATACCGCCAGCAACTGCTTTTTTACAAATTACTGGTAGAGAATTCTGCAAGCTACCAGGGCAAGCTAAGGGTAGATAAGGGCAGGTTGGAGTTTGTAGAGCCAGACGCCACAGGAAAGCTGCTGCCAGGTTTGGAGCTGGCGTATGACCCTGAGGAAATGACACGCTTCGCCACACTTATTAATGCTGTATGGAAGAAAGTGATGGAGCTGGATTTCCCGGACGTGTCAAAATACCCGCCGACCATCAAAGGTATCACGGCGTTCGAAGAAGACCTGATTAGCAAGTAGTTATCTGTTTCGTTTTGACGGCGCCATCAGCATAGTGTACAGATTCACGCCAATCAGTCCGCCGACCAGTGGGCCAAGAACGTAAACCGCGTTCCAGCTGCGCTCGCCGAGGGCAATGGCCGGATTAAGGTAGGCAGCTGAAGCCGTAGCGGCGATTAGGATACCGATGAAGAATGATAGTCCGTAAACAACTGCCGTCTGAAGTGTATCAAAGCCTTTCTTAATGGCTGCTATTAAGGCTAGGGCTAAAATAGCCGTTCCGACGACTTCCGCCAGCCAGATAGGCGTGCTAAATTCGAGGTTTTTAGCCTGCAGTTGGCGGTTGGTGAAATATTGGAACAGCTCTAAAGCCGCTAAACCCCCGAGCAGCTGAACAGCTACATACATCACGCCCTTCAGAGTACTAATCTGCCTGGCGCTCCACATTCCGAAAGTTACCGCCGGGTTAAAATGCCCGCCCGAGATTGAACCGAAAACCATATATAGAACCACCAGAGCGGCCGCGACGCTCGTCCCTATAAAGTACGAAACCGCTGTCGTCTGGCTTAGAATTAAAGCGACCATCACTAGCGTGGCCGTACCCAAAAACTCAGCCACCACCGTTGCTATCTGTGGCCTAGTAAACATTTCTATATCCCTCCGTTAATTAGTCCTGGCTCTAACTATAATACGATTCAGTCAAAAAGCAACCTGGACTTACGCGGCGCGCAAGTCATCTATGCTCTAAGAGAAAAGTAAAAAGCTTGATAAATATCTCGTGGACAGAACAGTAGTAGCTCGTTGTATAATATACTTACGATGGGAGAGGGATTACATCACGCTCCGCTGGACGCATCATTAGCCGAATCAACGAAGCAGTTGGAGTTTGAATCTAAAGTATCGGTAACAAGCGGGAATTATAGAGATCCCGACCCTAACATTGTTAAATGGATTAATAATAAATTCAAAGACCCAGACGAAAATATTAAGGCGACCCTAATGAAAGCTTTCGAATGGGCTGGCATAGCAAAGACCAAAAAAGAAATTGATGAATTGGCTAAACCCTTAGAGCACACCGGAATTCTTCCGCCAACAGCAAGGGGTGATGGCCCTCCGGAGTTTAAGGTTATTGAAGATGAACCTAGCGAATTTATGGAACGCAGGGAAGAGGAGCTGCTTCTCGAACTACAAGAAGGGAATGACGCACATAACGAATTACTCGATAGGATTAAAAACGCTACCGTTAGACGTCACCTCTTAAGCCCCGAAGAGGAAGGCGATTTAGTACGGTTCACCCAAAAATTCAGACAGGAATCACCAGACTTCACTCCGGCATTTAAGATATTGAGGGTCATGATTGGTATGATCCAGCCCGAAGATCCCAAAAACGTAATAAGATCACCGATTCCACCTGATACACGAGATCTAGCGCCAGATATTTATTTTATGCTGCTCAAAGAGGAGCGTGAAAGCACAAAACCAAATTTGCCACCAGTAGCATAAATGCTTCTGTAGAATGGGAATAGTGGGTTTAGAAGACTACAGAACTAAACAGTCGGTTGTAGTGGTTTATACCGGCGAGGGTAAGGGTAAGACCAGCGCAGCTGTTGGTTTAATGGCGCGGGCATTAGGTAATGGTTGGCGGGTGGCGTTTATCCAATTTATCAAGCATTGGGATGTGTCCGAGCACGACTTCATTAAAAAAATCCAACAACTACTTGGCGACCAGCTACTTTTCTACAAAGGCGGAAAAGGTTTTTATAATGCCGGTTCTTTGAGTGCTAAAGATGTTACTCTCGCCCAGCACAAAAAAGCCGCCAAAGAAACCTACGAAGTAGCCTTACAGGCGGTATCCAGCGGAAAATTCGGGTTAGTGGTTTGCGATGAGATAAATAACGCCGTTTTTGAGGGCTTATTGCCCAAGAAGAGCATTAAAGACTTGATTGAGAAGCGTTCGCCCAAAACCAGCCTCTGCCTAACCGGCCGCAACTTCCCTAAAGACCTGCTTGAAAGCGTTGACATCGCCACCAGCATGACCAAACTCCGCCACCACTTTGACAACAAATATTTAGCTAACAAAGGCATTGATTTTTAAGTTTTTGACTTCTGTCTTGGGTTTCATTTTTATATATTTCTCATCAGTACGTTATAACTTTGTTATAACAAAGTTATAACGTACTACCTGGATTCTCTTCTAGGCACTTAGGTGCAAGTGGAGAAGAGCGTATAATTTGGGGCTATGAAGGTCAAAGAACCCTCGAGGCGCTTATTGTGGTTCTGGTGGCTGGTATTCATTGCGCTGCTTATCCTAGCTGTAATCATAATTCTCAAAGTAGAAGGATTAAGAAACCCGTTAGAGAAGAATCAGCCGGGGCTATACTCTGTCACAGAATTTATCGACGGCGACACCATCGCCGTAAATATGAATGGCCAGAATGAAATAATCAGGATGATAGGGATCGACACACCAGAAACACACAGGCCAAACACGCCGGTGCAATGCTATGGAGTTGAAGCGTCTAACTATACCAAGCAGTTAATTGGCAAAAACAAGGTACGCCTGCAAGCTGACCCATTAAATACCAACCGAGATCGCTACAATCGGCTTCTACGTTACGTCTATTTGCCTGATGGGGCTTTGTTAGAATCAAAAATCATTTCAGAAGGCTACGGTTTTGCCTACACCCAATTCCCATTCCAAAGAGCCGCTGAGTTTGAGGGTTTAGAAAATCAAGCAGAGCGGTCCAAAAAGGGGTTATGGGGCGCTTGCGAAGTCATAGTTTCATCGACCGGCCTCGAACAGACCAACCCCGCCAACTAGTCACTCATTGGGTTTTTGCGAGGTTGATAGACGCTATTCCCCAATGAATCGAGATCACTATAAATAAATCGCCCCAATAAGATAAGTGGGTGTAGTAAAAAGTAGCCTAACCAATATATTCCAACAGCCGAATAAATAGCTAAACCGTGGATATTATGCTGCAAGTAGGCAAGACGAAACATCGACATATAGTTACTGAATTCAATAATTGAACTACTGTAGCGACGACCGGAAATACCAGATAGCAATGACTTGCTGTAGAGTATTTTTTGTTTAGATTTCGCTAAGTGGATTGCCAGATCTAAATCTTCATGTATATTTTGCGCTTCACATAATGATGAAGACACCTGCAGCCATACTATCCTTCTAATAGCCATGTTCGAACCAAATAGAAATGGGCTTTTTGGCGCCCAGCTATATATTGATTTGCGGAGAAAATGATCGATTCGGTGATTAGAGTTGGGAAATGGCATGTCGTAGTAG
>DATCIS010000021.1:0-9966 GCA_036507655.1 Saccharimonadales bacterium (SeqCode) | reverse complement strand
AGATGGCATAAGCACAGGCTGACTCTCCCGGGTTTCCCCGTGAACCGCCATCGGTATAAAGTTTAGCTTCCTCTAGCAGCATCGCACCAGTCGGAATTTCGCCTGTTACTGGAGTGAAATCGAAATAAATTATTTTGACTGGCGTATCTAGGGTTACTCGCTCGCCGTAATAACTGCGGTACTTTGCCAGCATTTCTTCATCAGAATTAAATAGCTCATGCCCCTTCATATCTTCGGTTGTAACGTCCCCTAGCCTTTTTTCAACCACCTCATTGACCTTGGCATGCCCGATAACCTGCCAGGTATCCGACATATCCGTCTTTACCTTGTCTACGATTCTTATTTCGTCATCAACCGATAGGTTTTTATCATCATACAACCGCCACGTTGAGTTCTTCTTACCTTCTAATATCAGCTGGGCTAGGTCGTGGTCAAACTTCAGCGTTTTCACCAGTCAATAATAACAGATGTGGTCGGGGCGAGAGGATTTGAACCCGAAGAGCGCCAGTGGCGCTCTGAGTTCACGCTTGTTTAACTTTATTGTCTAGATAGTTTACTTGGTCTCACCAAGTTTTGACTATCCATTGTCGGTGAGGTTCAAATCTGGTCGGGACGGCCGGATTTGAACCGGCGATCTCACGGCCCCCAGCCGTACGCTTTAGCCGGACTAAGCTACGCCCCGACCCTATTACTTTAGCAGAGGTTATCAGCACGCAAAAAGCCCGATTTGAAGTCGGGCTTTTTGTCGGTCGGTGAAGCACTCAATTCACTCTGCTAATGCAAAGTGGGTGTCCGCACGCCCGGTCCGAGGACCGATCCGCATATAAGACTCCCTAAGATGTTTTAATGTTCAGAAAATATATTGTGCCGTTACCGACCACTTCCATTATACCACCCAGACTTGCACGCCGCCCCAGCCAGCCAAGCTGGCTGCGCCGCCGTTGCTTTTGGCGAATCGCGCGGCGTTGCTTATCTGCGCTGCGTCCTCAATGTATTTAAATACACCTGCGGGCGCTGCTCGATAGCGCCTTGCGTTTCACCCAAATGTGCAGAGTCTGGACTAGACAAATTTACTTGGGACCGTTTAACCGGGGATGAGGATGTTTAGGTCAAGCCCGGGAGCTAAAAGATTTATTAGCCCAATCATAACGCGCGACAGTGGCTGGATTAAAGAGTAAAACAGGAAGATAAAGATAACTAGTCCGGCTATGCCAAACCTCTCAATGGATTCCATAATCTCTTGCAGCGGCTTTGGGGCAAAGGCATAAAGTAGCCGTGAGCCGTCAAGCGGCGGCCATGGGATACTGTTAAACACAAAGAACCCGACGTTAATAAGGATAGTGAAGCCTAAAATTTTATAAAACAACTCAGAATCGGGCGTGAGGAGGTTGAAAATCAATGCCGCCACAATGGCAATTAACAGATTAGTCAGTGGGCCTATCATGCCCACGATGGCGCCGCCAAATTCCTGATGCCTCAAGCGGTTAAAATTCACCTGCACCGGTTTGGCGGCGCCAAAGACAATTGGAGCGCCGCTCAGGATAAGCAAGAGCGGAAGTGCAATAGTCAGAATCGGGTCGATATGGCGTATCGGATTAACAGATATGCGGCCCATTAGCCGAGCGGTCGGGTCACCCAGCTTGTCGGCGGCATAGGCGTGCATCATCTCGTGCAGTGACATAGAAATAAACAACACCGGTAGCGCTATAACCAGGGCCAGCATCGTATCACTCATAAACATAGGTTACAGGTTTTAGGTTTTAGGTTCTAGTCATCTAGACACTCAAATCACAAAAGTGTCCCAGCTGGGACACTTTTGTGAGTATATTGCTTTTATCTGTTATAGCCTGTAGAATTACTCCTTGACTATGAAGAGACTCGATTTTGATAAAAAGGGTAAGCAGTACGGCCACAATGTTAGCTTTTCTCAGCGCCACACCAAAAAGGTCTGGAAGCCCAATTTGCAGGTCAAGACCTTAACCGTGGACGGCAAAAAGGTCAAAGTCAAAATCAGTACCTCTGCCCTTCGTTCTCTCAAGAAAAAAGGCCTGATTAGTTCATAGTTCACAGTTCATAGTTAATAGAATTCTAATCACTACGAACTAAGAATTATTAACTATCTTGCTGTCTTTTTAGGACAATAAGCTTGGCGGTGTCGGTCCACTCGGCGCGGTTGGGCTTGTATTTGTCGAGGGTTTCGGCCGGCTCCATGCCTAAATTCTTGAGCGCTTCAGTTAGCTCAACCTGCTGAACCTCATATTTGATTGATTTATCGGCGTAATGGGTCGGGATGACCACTTTTGGCTCGATTTTCTTAATAACCTGTAGCGCACCTACGCCATCCATCGTGTAACCATTATTACCCACAGGAACAATGGCGATGTCGACGTGACCGACGGCTTCTAGTTGGTCTTCACTCAGATCGGGATAGATATGCCCCAAAACAGCGATTCTCATGTCGTCGGCGGCTATGATATATACAACGGCATTTTTCTTAGTTTCGCCATTAATATGAGCCCGGGTGGCAATACCATGTATGACTATGCCTGAGATTTCATACTCACCGGGCATATCAGCCGTAAATTGAGCTGTTTTTGAGGGAATGCCGGCTTGGGTATGCAAACTGATATCGGTCGGCTTGGTAACCGACTTCAATCCAAGCTTGTCGAGATTATCGTCTATAACAATTTGGGCCTTCTTGGTCGAAATCCGCAGACAATTGGCACCGAAATACTGTAGTTCCATCTTATACTGGCAAGTCCTGGGTGTTAACTATGACCTGCTTCTTAGCCGCCAGAACATCACTTATAAAACGGTCCTTGATTTGCATCCGGTATTCGTAGGTAGAAAGTGGCATTGTGGTGTAGCTCAACTCCTTATTCTCCGACTTCTCCAGCTCAGCGATGAATTTGTCGGCTTTGGATGGATTGATATCGCCAACTATTATTACATCAACCCCGGCCCTGTCATCTCTGGTAAATTGGCCTGTTAGGATTGCCAAGTCGACTTTACCCACGCCGCGCACGGCTTTGGCCATGGGGTGTTCTGGTGCCACATCAGCCTTGAGTTTGGCTGGTACGGCCTTGGTAGACTTTTTAGGAGTTTTGGCGGCCGTTACACCGCCGAAAATCATCGCCAATGGCGCATAGAATTCGTAAGCCTGGTTGACTTCGTAATAAAGCCGGTTATTGTTGGCGTCCGATTTGATAATGCCAACGCTTAGTAAGTTAGCCAGCTCGCGGCGAACCGAGTTAATCTGCTCGTCGATTTTACGGGTAATTTCGCGCACATAAAATGAACGATTTGGATTGCTATAAAACAGCTTCAGCAGCTTAATCCTGGTTTTGGAGCCAAACAATTGCTCAATCATCACCTCACCTCTGTTACTAATTGTAGCAGAAGCTACCCGGAGCTCAAATCAAATTGTTCACCCAGCCGTAGTTTGTAAAGACAAACTACGGCTGGACTTTCAGCATGCGTGATATGTATTCAGAAGCGGTATTAGGATCAGCAAACCAATGTATATGGGGGTTGCGTTTGAAGTAAGTTTTTTGGCGCCGGGCGTACTGCCATTCGGATCGCTTCATTAGCTTTACTGCTTGGTCGTCATTAATCTCGCCCCGGATAAGCTTAATTGCTGCTTTGTAAGCGATTCCGGCCGTCCCAGCTAGGATTTTTTGGCCGTAAGCCTGTATCAGCTTGCTTGTCTCCTCTATAAGGCCTTGACTGGCCATCGACTCGGCCCGCTTAGCGATACTGGCTTTGAGAATCTCATCAGGTGGCATTAATCCAATCAGCAGTACACCCGGCTTAAGTCGAGTTTTTCGGTGGTGAATTTGGCCGCCGGTTTCGATAATTCGTATCAAATGGCGTGGGTTTTGGGCGTTTTTGGCCATAGGCAAGCCCTGCTCATGGATGATTCCCTGTAGTTCTTCCACGCTTAGCTTCTCTAACTCTGCCCGCAACTTTGGATCAGGTGGCGTCCGGAAGCCAAAATCAAACAGTACAACATCTACATACAGGCCAGTTCCACCTACCAAAATCGGCAATTTACCTCTGTTTTGTATTTCTTTAATCTTAGCCTGAGCGTATTCTTTAAACTCAAAGGCGCTGTACCTCTGCCCCGGCTCAACCAAATCCAATCCCCAATGGGGCACTTTTTGCTGGTCATTGCTGGTAGGTTTAGCTGTCCCGATATCCATGCCTTTATAAATGGTCCGGGAATCAGCGGCGATTATCTCTCCATTGTATTTCTTGGCGATTTTGAGCGCCAAAGCCGACTTATTGCTGGCTGTCAGTCCTACAATGGCAATGAGTTCTGGTCTTGGTGCGGCGGTTGCCACAATAACTCCTTAAAATCCATGACTCGGAAGTCATCGTCAATACGCACGCCTTCGGCCTCCAAATCGCGCTTGTGGGCCTCAAAACCCCCTGTTGTGTAGCCCCGTGCCAATCCACCGTTTCTGTTAATCACTCTCTGCCATGGTAGATCTGTTGGACCGTAGTGCGCAATTTGACCGACTTCCCATGCCGCCCAACTAGCGCCGGCAGCCGCCGCTACCTGGCCGTAAGTCATAACCCTACCTCTTGGAATCTGCCCAACTATCTGATAAACCCTATCCCGAAACTGGCTATCAACCCGTTTCATACAGACTATTTGCGGGCTTCGGCGCTTTCGGAAAGCTTCTGGAGGAGTTCGTCTACGCTTAGCTCGCCAAGTTCCGGCAAATCGGCGCGGCGGCGGGGGGTCACACGGCCGGATTGGACTTCTTTTTCGCCGATTACGATAGTGTAAGGCAGTTTCATTTGCTCGGCCTGGAGGATTTTCTTGGCAACCGTTTCGTTGGAATCATCCAGTTCGGCTCGCAAGCTCGTCTCTTTTGCCTTTTTCACAACATCTCGAGCCATTTTTAAGATGTCAACATCATCTTTCAGGGCGATAATTCTTACCTGTTCGGGAGCCAACCAAAGCGGAAATTTACCGCTTGTATGCTCAATATAGACGGCCAGAAAGCGCTCAATCGAACCGAGCAAAGCGCAATGAATCATAGCCGGCCGTGACTCATTGCCGTGTTCGTCGACGTAGCTTAGACCGAATCGCTCGGGCATCATAAAGTCCAGCTGCACGGTGGCTACCTGCCACGTGCGACCGAGTACATCAGACGCCATAAAGTCAATCTTTGGCCCGTAAAAGGCCGCGTCGCCAGCCTCGACGTGATAATCGAGGTTTTCTTCCTTAGCCATCCGCTCCATAATTGTTTGGGCTTTATCCCATAGCTCTTTAGAGCCCAAATAGACATCGCTATCATCTCTGAAGGACAAACGGAACTTAAGATCCATTTTGATTGTCTTATACATCTCCTGAGCCGCCTCAATCAGCTCTTTTACCACCTGTTCTATCTGTTCTTCCCGGCAAAAAACGTGGCTATCGTCCATATTTATGGAGCGAACCCGTGTTAGCCCCTGTAGCTCGCCGCTCTTTTCGTCCCTGTAAACAGTGGCTGTCTCGAGGTATTTAAGAGGTAGTTCGCGGTAACTGCGTGGCCGGCTCGTGTATATCTGTACATGGTGTGGGCAGTTCATGGGCTTTAGGACCAATTCATCAGATGTTTCCTGGCTTTTGACTAAGAATAGCTCAGCGCCGAACTTATCCCAGTGGCCGCTGGTTTTATAGAGGTCAGTCTTGGTCAGATGAGGTGACCAAACTTTCTTAAAACCCTTTTTTTCACGCAGTTCATTAGAATACGCCGCCAGCTCTTCTTTTAAAATAGTGCCTCTAGGGGTGAGCATCGGTAAGCCGGAACCCACCAAATCACTAGTAACATATAAATCCAACTCATGGCCGAGTCTACGGTGGTCGTTTTCCGTTAATTTTTGGGGTTCATCCATGGTTATTTTCCATCATAACAGCGATTTTCTTATTTTGCGACCTGCCGGAATAAAAAATTGAGCGGCCTCGCAAACCCGCTCAATTTTTGAGCCGATAACACATCGGCAAAACCCTACCTGCTCCCGAGTATATATGTGCTAGCCATAAAATGCTAGTACTTTTTTGTTACTTTATCCACACCCTCGAATATTATCATTTTATATCATATATGAGTATTTGCCAAGCCCTGCCCCAGCCGCTTATCTCACATGTGATAAGGTTATAATAGAGATGCCGGGCACTTAGCTCAGCTGGCTAGAGCGCATCCTTGACGTGGATGAGGTCGAGGGTTCGAGTCCCCCAGTGCCCACCACTTTTTTTATCTATAGTCCTCGCAGATACGGCTCAAATACCTGAGGTTATGAATAGATGCCAGGCTGCCGGCCAGCGGGTCGCCGACTTTAAATAAATGGCGAAAAAGAGCCCGGCTGTAGCCGGTTTTACAGGTGTAGCAATCGCACTTTTTATCTATTGGGCCGGGGTCTTTGCCAAAAATAGAGTTCTCTAGATTTAGCTTTTTGTCCCCTGTTATCCAGGCCGACCCGTGGCGGCCGCCACGGGTCGGCAGAACGCAGTCGAACATATCGATCCCATGCTCAATAGAGAATCGCATATCCTTCGGCTCACCGATTCCCATCAGATAGCGGACTCGTTTTGGGTCGTACATCGGCGCCAAGAATTCCAACATATCGTACATATCTCTCCGAGTTTCACCGACGGCCAGTCCGCCAATGGCCACCCCGTCTACCTCTTGCGATTGGACGAATTCCAAGCTTTTGCGACGTAGCTTTTTATCTAGTCCTCCCTGTAGTATGCCAAAAAGCAGTGGCCTTTCAGATTGTTTAATATCTTTGGTAAGCCGCTTGAACTCCTTTATGCAGCGCACTAGCCAGCGATGGGTCCGTTCAACCGCCTCCTCAGTCCGCTTCCTCTCTGTTAAAGACAAACCCGTTAGATCATCGAAGGCCATGATGATATCTGAGCCCAAGTCAAACTGTATCTGCATTGATTTTTCAGGGGTGATTAAAATTTCTTTACCGCTGGCCAGGTTCTTAAAATAAACCCCGTCATCTGTTATTTTGCGGATCTTGGCCAGCGAAAACACCTGAAAACCGCCTGAATCTGTTAGAATTGGACCTTCCCAGCGGCTAAAATTATGTAACCCGCCAAGCTTTTTAATTACTTTTTCACCCGGTTGGATATGCAGATGGTAGGTGTTTGCCAGCAAAACTTGGCTGCCAGCGGTTTTTACTTGAGCCGGGTTCAAGCCCTTAACGGCTCCCCTGGTGGCCACGGGCATGAAAAAAGGCGTTAACACTTTACCGCGGCGAGTGTTGAGAAAAAAACGCCGTTTGTAGGTCTTTGGCATATCATTATTCTAACAGAGACAAACCAGCAAAATGGTATGGAAAGCATAAGAATTACAGGGGTAGAGCTGATTGACACGAAACCGCTTGGGTGTTAAGGTATTCGGGTTAATCGTGAGGTGTTTGTGAGTGCCAAAAAAATTGGTATTCCCGCGCTTGAGAACTTCAAGCTGTTTTACGAAGAAATAATCAACATCAAACCACGAAGAAACCGCATCCGCCGAATCCGCCAAATCAGCTCGGTGAGTGCAAGCTAACAGATAGAAAGATGCTTAAGCCCGGTTCAAAGAGCCGGGCTTTTTTCATTTTCCCCGCTATTGAGAATTTTTCCCAGCACCTAGCGTGGATCAACCAAAGTAATCCGAGCCTTCAACTGTCTAAGAGCCTGCCCATATCTTTTAAGTTTGTACTCTCTGTTGAGAGCGTTTTCTTTGGTTGGATAGGCTTCATAATACACCAATCTCCACGGTGCACCATTTTTGGTAGCAATATTTTTACCAGCGTTATGAGTGTAAAATCTACGTCTTAAATCTGGGGTGGTACCGATGTAAAACTCTTTGAGCTTTTTGCTGTAAAGAAGGTACAGATAGTACATGGGAAAGATTTTACACTATCCACACTAGGTGCTGGGTTTTCCACTAGCTTTTTGAATAGCGTCATGTCAATATATTGACATGGTTTGTGCATATTGCGGTAAGGAAACTCAGGTAACAAACAGTCGGCGGCAACGGCGCAGCAACCAGGTATGGCGCCGTAGACAATGTAAGGCCTGTAAAGCCATTTTTACCACCTTAGAGGTTGTAGACCTGCCTACCACCTTAATCGTCGATTCTAGGAGCCGTAGCGAGCCATTTTTACCCGATAAGCTTTATACAGAGGTGTTACTGGCACTGCAGGACCGCAAAGACTGCTACATAGCCGCTCGGGAAGTCACCAATACAGTAATCAAAGAGTTGCTTAAATTACCTGATAAACCGCTGTTTCGCCCAGAACAGATTAGCCACGTTGCCGCCAGCGTCTTAAAGAGATTAGACCGAAGAGCCTACCTGCGATACGCCGCAGAACACCCCTCTTTGCAGTAAGCACATCTTTTTTAACCGCTTTCTCTGTCACAGTCCAGCCCAAATACCAGCCAAACATTAGCCGGGTCTGCGAATTGATGGCCGCGAAGGCACCATAAATGATAGTGGTAACTGGGAGCAGAACCCACTGTAACATCATCCAGATTGTTCGGTGGCGCTTGTAGCGTTCAGGTTTGGGCGGCAGGCTTCGAAGGCCCAGATAGAGGCTGATTAGAATACCGGTTGTGGCGACCGTCTGGACCCAGCGGGCAATCTGAGGTAACTGGTTCGTTAAATAGCTCTGGGGGTTTATTAAAAAAGGTACCAAAGCCGCCAAAAGTAGTATCAGAGGGGCCGTGGACCAGCTGACATGTCCTTCTAGCAGTCTAAGGAATCTGGCAATCATCTTGAAACGAGGGACGTGGTTCGGCTTTAAAAAGCCATTATAAAAAACGTAAGCAATGTCCGAACAACCATACGACCAACGCTGAACCTGTTTGAACTGCATTTTGAGCGTACGCCTATAGCTCTCTGTTAAAACAGCGTCCTGATAAATGGGTAAGTAGATTGGGTAAACCTCATGATTACCGTCGTAACGGAAAAATGTCCGCCAATACTGATGGCCGTCCTCGACGATGGTACGCACGCTCCAGAAATCAGTACCAAGCAGGGCTGACATCGGTTGGGCATGAGCTGAGAAGTTGCGTAACAGATGTGGTCGTAAAGATAGAACGACATTCCAAAATGAGTTACCGGCGGCTACCACGCGCATCAGGGCCGGCGCGTCCCAGATGTTATTAGTGAACATGGCTATTGGTTGGTAAGAAGCGTTTTTGGGCTCCTCGGTCGAGCAGTAGGTATAAGTCAGTGCGCCAAAGTACCTTTTATCAGGGCGGTTATCCGAGTCGAGTGTAGTGACCAGAATATGTTCCGGTTTTAGGCCTTTTTCCTCTACTGCTTTCTTGAGACGACGAGCAGCAAAGGTGATATTGCCACCCTTGCCTATCACCTCACCCTTTATATCTTGAGGGTGTTGAACAGCCTCAGCCTGGTAGAAATGATGGCCATATTCTTTAATCAACTCTTTGGCTATCTTATCAGCCCCGGGGCCGCCACGTTCTTCGTAAGCCAAGATTAATATGACTTTTTTCATGTCATATTCGCTATTAATAACGGATTGAACCGTCGGCTCGACGACGTCTTTTGATTCGTTATAAAAGGCGATGATAACCGCGTGATAAACCTCGCTTGGTTTAATACGCACCTGCTCCGGAATGTAGCGGCTAACTCGCTCTAAGTTGCGGGCATGCCATTTGGGTACCCCGTGAGTTCGAGGTTCCAAGGCTTCCAAATCGGCAT
The DNA here is from genome assembly GCA_036507655.1 of Saccharimonadales bacterium (SeqCode). Taxonomy (GTDB): domain Bacteria; phylum Patescibacteriota; class Saccharimonadia; order Saccharimonadales; family UBA10212; genus 2-01-FULL-49-22. The sequence goes on along the minus strand of DATCIS010000021.1, from coordinate 250 downwards.
TTAGTTCTTTCCATGGCAGTTTTTTGTGTTGACTTAAGTTACGCCAACCTTGTAGCGAGCGGACATTTAACCCCACTGCCCGGGCAAACCACAATAACAGATAGCCCAAGATGAAATAGGCGGCTAAAACGGGATTTACAATGCTTAAAACCACCGGTAAGGAAAGGATGACCCAAGTCAGTACGCCGGGCAGGATTTCAAATGTCCGGTAACGCCAGTCCCGCTCATCGGGCTGAGGGATTTCAATCGA
>DATCIS010000020.1:0-28289 GCA_036507655.1 Saccharimonadales bacterium (SeqCode) | reverse complement strand
CGTAGTTATTGACAACAACATCGACGACGTCGGTGAAAAGGATGCGTTTTTCTGATTTGGTTACTTGGTCATTAGTCGGCTCTTCGCCACTGCTTAGGTGGGCTACCGGAATTTTCTCCATACCGTAACCAGCCATTTCCCAAAGCTTGACCGCATCTTCATCTTTAACACCGAAGTGGCTGATTAAAAGCAGTAGTACTTCTTCGTTGGGCCGGGCTTGACCCAACTCAATCGCCGCCAGTTCTCTAACATCTATCTCGACTGCCCCCGAGGCCTCGGCCAGTGTTTCGCTGGCTCGGCCGCGCAGTTCTTTAAGCTTCCTCCCCAGTTGTTTATAAGACCCTCTAGCTTTCGGATTATCCATATGTATCTATTGTACAATAAATCCAAGCATGAACATCTTAGAGAATGTCGATTTGCGGCTCTACAGTACTATGCGTCTGGGCGGTCGCGCCCGTTGGCTAGCCGAAGCCCGTAAGGACGATGATGTAAAAGATTTGGTTGACTGGGCAAAACAAAAATCAGTGTCGTTTATTGTTATTGGTCAAGGTAGCAATATAGTTTGGCGCGACGAGGGTTTTGACGGTTTGATTATCGTCAATCAGATAAAAGGGATCGAGGTTCTATCTGAGGATAACTCGAGCCTGACCGTTAGAATTGGCGCCGGTGAAATCTGGGATGAAGCCGTGGCTTGGAGTGTTAATCGTAGCTTAAGCGGCATCGAATTTTTGTCGCGTATTCCGGGCCTAGCGGGCGCGGCGCCGGTGCAAAATATAGGTGCTTACGGCGCCGAGATAGCTGACGTATTAAAAGAAGTGGCGGTTTACGATACGCAAACTGAAGCTCTGGAGACAGTTTTGGCTGATGGCTGTGATTTTGCCTACCGCACCAGCCGCTTCAAAACTACCGACAAAGGCCGCTTCGCCATCTTAAATATCATCTTGAATCTTAAAAAAACCAACCCAATACCACCTTTCTACGAGTCACTTGAAAATTATTTTAAAGAGCACAATATCAATGAATTTACTCCTCAAATCATCCGCCAGGCTGTAACCGAAATCCGCAAAATCAAATTACCTGACCCTTCAGTCGTCTCTAATAATGGTTCGTTTTTCACTAACCTCATTGTCGATGAATCAAAATTTAACGAGCTGAAGCAAAAATTCCCGGACATCAAAGGTTGGCCGACCAAAGACGGAAGGGTCAAATTGGCGGCCGGTTGGATGGTCGAGAAAGCCGGTTTTAGAGATGTTCACGACCAGCAAACCGGCATGGGAACTTGGTGGGGGTCGGCTTTAGTGATGGTAAATGAGCACGCTCAGAGGACAGTCGATTTATTAGCCTTCAAACAAAAAATCCTCGACAAAGTGCAAGATATGTTCGGTATCACCCTCGACCAAGAGCCCGAACTACTGCCTTAATCACTTGGTAACGGGAATTGTAGGCAGGATTCTTTTACTTCATTACTTAACTTGTTAAGTATTTTGGTATTTTTGCGATTCTTGATGGCTTGGTGCATCCATCCGGCGACTCTTTCCATGTCATCTTCTTTCAGACCGCGTGTCGTGATAGCCGGCGTTCCTAGTCGTATGCCGCTTGGTCTGTAAGGCGGTAATGGATCGTCCGGAATAACGTTTTTATTTAGTGTCAGGCCGATTTCGTCCAGCACTTCCTCCACTTCCCCGCCATCTAAATCAAAGCTGGCCTTAACATCAGCCAAAATTAAGTGGTTATCGGTTCCATTGGTAATTAGTTTGAATCCACGCTTCATCATCTCATTGGCTAACCGTTTGGCATTCTTAAGCACCTGCTGGCAGTATTTGCGGAACTCTGGTGTCTGCGCCTCGCCAAAGGCCACGGCTTTGGCAGCAATGATATGCATATGCGGGCCGCCCTGGATGCCCGGGAAAACGGTTCGGTCAATCAAGGTTGGCAGATTTTCGACCGTCTTATCAACCGGTTTCAAGGGGTTAGATACCGTACCCTGGCTTAAAATCATCGCCCCGCGCGGACCGCGCAACGTCTTGTGTGTGGTAGTGGTAATGATGTGGAAGCCATCCTCGAAGGGGTTTCTTAGGGCTTTGCCAGCGATCAACCCGGCAATATGCGCCATATCGGCCATCAGAACCGCTCCTACCTCACTGCCGATTTCGGCAAACTTGGCATAATCGAGTTCGCGTGGGTAAGAACTAAAGCCGGCAATGATGATTTTGGGCTTAGTCTTTTTAGCGACTTGCCTCATCTCATCATAGTCAATTTCACCGGTCTCGATATCCTTAATTCCGTAGCGCACGAAGTTAAACAGCTTAGCGGAGACCGTACCCGGCCGACCGTGGGTTAAGTGGCCGCCATGACTCAGCTCCATGCCCATGATAGTGTCGCCCGGGTCGCACCAGGCGTGGTAGACCGCTTCGTTGGCCGGCGCGCCGGAATGGCTTTGAACATTGGCGTGATCGCAACCAAATAACTCTTTGGCTCTATCGATTGCTAATTGCTCGGCCTTATCAGTGTTTATCTGTCCGCCGTAGTAGCGTTTACCCGGAAAACCTTCGGAATATTTATTGGTAAAAACGCTACCCATAGCCGCCAGCACGTCTCGGCTGACGTAGTTTTCACTGGGTATTAGCTCCAGCCCTTCCCTTTGGCGTTTTTCTTCGGCGGCTATCAAAGCCGCCACTTTTTTATCGTCCATCACTCCACTCCTAACTAGCTTATGTTTTACGTTACAAGTTTACCCGCACAAACTCCTTTGGAGTTTAAGCGGGTGAAAGCCAGCTAGACCATGTTCCAATTTTAGCAAGCCTGAGCTTAAATGAGTGCTGTAATTTTGTCCAATTTGTTTAATATCCTATGTGACATACGGTATAGATGGTGTCGAGCATACGTCTGGTCACGCTACATCTAGCGTGTCGTAATCTTATACCACATGTGATATCATACTCGGGTTATGCCCCGGACAAATGAGAAAATTGGCCGCCTTATTTACCAAATCAGGCAAGAACGCGGCCTGACTCAATCAGCCTTCGCTAAAAAATTAGGCACCAGCCAGTCGGCCGTCAATCGTATAGAACACGGCAAACAGAACCTTACCCTGGAAACTCTTGGACATATTAGCGATGTGCTCGATAAACAAATAATTTCCCTAAGCGGCAACGCGGTTAACCTACGTATAGAAGGCGGCCATCGGCTTAGGGGTGAGATCGAGCTTAAAACATCCAAAAATGCAACGGTCGCACTTTTGTGCGCCGCCTTATTAAACAAGGGCACCACGCGCCTGCTGCGCGTTCCCAGAATCGAAGAAGTTAACCGGATTATAGAGGTTTTGGCCAGCATAGGTGTCAGCCTGCGCTGGTTGGCAGAGAATGATTTGGAAATCAAAGTGCCAGCCCGGCTCAATCTGGAAAAAATGAATAAGGAATCGGCCCGTAAAACCCGCTCCATAATCATGGCGGTTGGGCCGCTGATGCACGAGCTTAGTGAATTCAAAATCCCCTACGCCGGTGGCTGCGAGCTAGGGCGACGGACGGTGTTGCCGCATATCTACGCTCTTGAGGAGTTTGGCGCTAAAATTGTGGCCCATAACGGCCACTACAATGTCGAGGTAAAACGCAGCTTGCCTAAAAGTCCGGTAGTTCTTTATGAATCCAGTGATACAGCTACAGAAAATGCCTTGATGGCCGCCGCCCGTTTTGATGGTGAGACGGTCATCAAGTTGGCCAGCGCCAACTACATGGTCCAGGACCTCTGTTTCTTCTTGCAAAAACTAGGAGTCAAGATAGAAGGTATCGGCAGCAGCACGCTACGTATTCAAGGCAAGCGGCATATCAAGAAAAGCCTCACTTTCAGCCCTAGCGAGGACCCTGTTGAGGCCATGACTTTCATCTCGGCAGCAGTCACCACTGACTCGCAAATTACTATCAAGCGAGCACCCATCGATTTCTTGGAGTTGGAGCTGCTAAAGCTGGAAAAGATGGGCCTGCGCTTTAAAGTCGGTGAGCTATATAAGTCAGACAATGGCCAGACCAATCTGGGTGATATCACGATTTATCAGCACGACGGTAAGCTTAAGGCGCCGGAGGAAAAGATTCATCCGCTGCCTAGTATTGGTATTAACATCGACAATTTGCCCTACTTTGTACCGATTGTAGCGGTGGCCAATGGTCGCACTCTGATTCACGACTGGGTCTACGAAGACCGCTCACTGATGTACACCGAGATGAAGAAAATCGGTGTAAATCTAGAGTTGGCCGACCCGCATCGAGTTATTATAGAAGGCCCAACACGCTGGCGGACGGCCGATATAGTAGCGCCGTCCGGTATCCGGCCGGCCGTTATGCTGCTTATTGGCATGTTGGCGGCGCCAGGTATTTCAATGTTGCGTAATGTTTACACCATCAACCGCGGTTATGAAGACTTGGCCGAGCGCCTAAACAGCTTAGGCGCCCACATCGAAATCGTCCACGAAGTCTAGCTCGTTTTACTTTTTCCGGACGCTCCGATCACTTGATGCATCTGTAGTAAAGGAAGTCTTTGCCTGCAGAACTCCTCGCAATTCAGTCACTGGCTAAATTGCTTCGTCAAACACCTGCAGCAAGTCAAGCCCAGACTGTTTTACTACATCTGCTCAGAGGTTCGCTGCGCATGTCCGTCAAAAAGCAAAAACTCGCATATAAAAATTGGTATATGATATCTATAAGTAAAGACGATTGAATAAATGGTCAAAAAGAAGAAAAAAAGCAATAAAAAAGAGCTGGTTGGCAGCCGGGTCAAGTTGACATTTAGGCGGCATTTTTTACCGCCCCTGGTCGGATTGGCTGTAGCCATTTCGGTGTTTGGTTTTTTTAATTCGCAGCTGATTTCGGGCAAGATTGCTTATTATCTTTACGGGCGCAACGCCAACACTTCTGAATTAGACCAACGGGTAGCCTCATCTTCAGTCGACAAAAACGCCCCGCCCCGGATTTTGATTAATAAAATAAACGTCAAGGCACCGATTGTTATGGATCAGACGACTGTTAATCAAGTTGCCTTTCAAGTTGCTCTGCGGCGCGGAGTGGTGCATTACCCAAATACTGCGCTACCAGGCCAACAGGGGAATGTTGTTATCTTCGGCCATTCCAGCGGACAGTGGTGGGCGCCAGGAGATTACAAATTCGTGTTTACACTGCTCGATAAACTCACCTTGGATAACAAAATCTTCATCGAATATCAAGGCGTACGCTATATCTACCGTGTCTACGATATTACTGTTGTTGAACCGACCAATCTGTCGGTTTTAAACCAAGGCAGTAATAACATCTTGACTTTAATTACTTGTACTCCGGTTGGTACCAGCTCTAAACGGCTAATTGTCAAAGCTCAGCAAATCGTACCAGAAGTCAGTTACGCAACAACTGCTACTACTGCCGCTAGGCTTCCAGCTTTGGCTCACGGTAATCTACCCAGCAATAGCTCATCGTTCTGGCAGGATTTGAGAGAGCTTCTGGGTAGAATATTTTAAGTTTCTACAACGTAACGCCGGATGGATCGGCTTTCCCAAATTCCGCTGGTGTTACGATATTTGCGAAGAATAATCACCTCTGCGAATGCCTTCAAAAATACTGCCAGACTAACCCAACGCAAAATGTAAATAAACGGGAAAGCGCTAATTATGTCCCAACGGCGGGTTCGGCTGGCGGTCAGGAGAGTGATGATAAAGGTTACGATCACGTCAATCACAAAGGCAGTAGCGATCGCCGCTGCGGTATGCCGACTCAATGTAACGTATGGCACCCAAATCAGGTAGCTAGTAAAGAAAAGCAGGTTTTGGAGTATCTGAAAGCCTAAGTAGGCGTCGATGAGTGATAGTCGCCGGCCAATTTTGTATTTGATAATGCTTTGCAATCCGCCACGATTCCAGCGAGTTATTTGTTTGGTGTAATCGGAAAGACCTCTGGGATCCTGAGTATAGGCGACGGCGGCTGGAATAAACTGAATTTTACCTAATTTTTTACGGTGAATCTGCATCGTTACGTCAAAATCCTCGGTTAACGATTTATTGTCGAAGTTGACTTGATCAAATACATCGGCCCTGAAGCAAGAGGTCGGACCAGGGATAACTGGCAAGACGTTGAACATTGTTTGCAGGCGTCGGTGGATTTCCATGCCTATGGTGTATTCAAACACCCGGTATTCACTGATCCGTTTACCCGGCAGGCTACGGATGTAGCCGGTGGCTGCAGCATTTTTAACCCGTAGCTCTCGCCTAAAGACGCTAAAATAATCTGGCGAAAAAGCACCATCAGCATCGGCTATATGGATCCAGCGGTAGCGCAAGGTAAGCTTAAACCTTTTGGCGCCTTTGGCCAGCGCCGATCCCTTGCCGCTGCGCTTAACCTTCATTACATTCTGCCCTGGCAGGATTGAAAGGGCTATTTTGCTAGTTGTATCGGTTGAATCATCATCTACCACGTAAATATGCTCCGGTTTCATACCGGCGGCAATCGCCGAAGTCAGAGTTTTAGCTATTACCAACTCCTCATTGTGGGCGGCAATCAACAGACATAACATTGACTTATTGGGCACATAGTAAAGCCTGCGTGGCAATAGATCTACCGGGTAGCGACGGATTTGGCGCCTGATAATACGGCTTACCGGACCATAGTTAAAACTTCTCATCTTAAAACTCCAATTTCTGCCGAGGCATTAAGCCATCTAGAAATTGACCAACGGTTGCGCTCCGGATACTCAAACCGCTCAGATAAGCCATTTGTTGTTCGAAGGCTTCGGGAGAGACGCTATAGAGCTCATTTTTATGGTCAATCTGGTGATAGGTCAGTACCAACCAGCCGTTGTTAGTTCTGGTCGCTTCGACCAGTTTGCGCAAATCTTCTAAAGTTGTATGCCGGCGAACTGAGAAAGATTTGAAATTAAAGGCATTGAATCCGTTCTTGGCGTTGATATTTCCCAGGGCGTCAGCTGAAGGATCGCCCTCGGCATTTTTTTGTGATCGATAATACTTGCCGATTTCTTGCAGGGTACGAGTGTTGTAAGCACCATAAGGCGATGTAAAGTCACGGATGGGACCGAAATGCTTACTTAAGGTATCCTGTGAACTTTTTAACTCTTCAGTCAATTGTTTTTCGTCAAGCATGGTCAAGTCGGCATGCGCTATGGTGTGCGAACCAATCTCGTGTCCGGCCTGTTGCATTGAGCGCAGCTGTTCCACTGTCATATAGGAGGGGTTATCGAAGGTACCGGACATCACGTATTGGGTTGTCCGGATACCGTATTTCTGTAATATGGGCAAGCCAGAGCTATAGATTGACTGCCAGCCATCATCAAAAGTAACACTGATAACAGGCTCTTCAAAAGCGGCCAGGGGCGCAGCCGTTTTGTCGACTTGTCGGGTATTAAGGGGGCTGACATCGGTAACTTTGCGCGGATCTTGGTCGGCTAAGACACCGTAAGCCCAGCGGATGCTTAGTAAACTTGGCGTAAAAACAACCGCCAATACAAAAACTGATACTAGGGCTTTGGCTATCTTTTGGCTTAACTTTCGTTGCCTGATCATCATAGCCACTCCCGGTATCAGAATTTGTGAAGGAAACTTCTTAACGGTTCGAGTAGGCGTACAAAGCGCCCCAAGTCAAAAGACCAGCGGCTAATGAGATAGCCAGTGTTACCACCAGATTACTACCAGTATTTGGTAGAATGGCAGCGCCGGCTACAACGCTAGAAGTTGTGGCGCCCAAAACCTGAGTTGATCCACTCATTCTTGATTCCTAACCTCATTAATTTATATCAACCAGATTATATCCTCGTTTTGTAAAATAGTCAAGCTTAAAAATATCTTTTTGTATTATAGTCAAGTTGGTTATATTTTATATATATTACACCTTAGCTATGGCCTATATCATGGTGACAAAGAATGGTATAATTACCTCTGTTAGCGGGATTCGTATAGCGGCTAATATGCAAGTTTTCCAAACTTGAGACGGGGTTTCGACTACCCCATCCCGCACCAAGTCCTAGCAAACTCTTTCAGCGGGGACCCTATAATAAAAGAGGTGCGTCTTTTTCCCAGCTTTTCAAGGGCGAGTCGGCTTTGCCGGCTCGAGCCGTTGGAAAGCTGAGAGGAGGAAGCGAGCCGAGGCTGGAAGTAAGCAAGTGTTTAACGCGCTTACGGAAGCCGTTGCCTCGATTCCGACGAGCCCCCGTAGCTCAGTGGATAGAGCAGGAGACTTCTAAGCTCAAGGCCGTAGGTTCAAATCCTACCGGGGGTACCACGGATTCGACAAGCTCAAGATTAGGCACGCTTTTTAAGCACCGACACTGTTCAGGAATATTGTGAAAAACACCTAAAAAAGATATACTTACCTCTGTTGGCGAATGTAGCTCAGTTGGTTAGAGCGGCGGGTTGTGGTCCCGTAGGTCGTGGGTTCAAGTCCCATCATTCGCCCCATTTTATTTGGCGAGATTGAGTGCCAAAATAACTGCTACAGGTACGGCCAGATTATCTAAACCCCATATGGCAGCGTTTTCGACTAATACCAGAAGTGGCGGTACAGCCAAAAGTAAGGTTGTATAGCCGGCATAATCAACCAGATCGTGCGCAAACAGCAGCCCTACCCCTAGAACTGCCATCGACACAAACCACATGGTCATCGAGCCTAAGACGGTCTTTTTATGCCCTAGAAACTCGTACTTCCATTTCCGGCCATATCTCTGCCCGATGATATTGGCCAGACCATCGCCGAGCGCCATAGTGGACATCGCCAAAGCAAAGAAAATCTTGTCGTCGGCTATAAGAGCAGTGATAATTACAGCCATCGCATAAAAAATATCGCCATAAGACTGGCGGTCGACGCTAGAATAAAAATCAGCCAGTTTCTTCCCGCGGTTAATCAGCACAACCGCCAACATAAGCACGCCCAACCAGGCAATGGTATTGAAACTGACCAGCCATGGCCAAAAAGCAATGAAGCTTCCAACCGTAATGTGTACGAATTGTCTCTGGGGATCGCCGCGTAGGACTTTTTTCCGACCCAGAAGTTCACTGATGACGAGTAGGGCAAAGACCCCGGATAAACAAGCGGTTATCGCAAGCATTAGTGTTATTGTAGCGCAGAAGTCAAAAAACCCTCAACATGTTAATGTTCGTTGTATCTGTTTTCTGATATAATTACCCCTGTTGGCGGGGAGTGGCGCAGCCTGGTAGCGCACCGCGTTTGGGACGCGGGGGTCGCAGGTTCAAATCCTGTCTCCCCGACCACGGAGATTAGCGCAGCCTGGTAGCGCGCACCGTTCGGGACGGTGAGGTCGCCGGTTCAAATCCGGCATCTCCGACCAGCTTAAAGCTCCAGGTCGTTCTCTTTGAGTATTATGCTCTTCACATCAGCCACAACTTGGCCGGAATTTTTGGCTACGACCACCTTCATACCTGTCTTCTGAGCGGCTGCGATATTCTCTTCTAGATTATCTATGAACAATATCTCCTCGGGCTTGACTCCCAAACGACGTATGGCAATTTGGTAAATCCTAGGGTCGGGCTTCGAAATGCTTTCTTTGAAAGACAAGATAATTGGATCAAAGCCGCGGTAGCCGCCGGTGAATTTTAGTATCCAAGCGGCAAAAGGGAAAATATTAGACAGAATACCGGTTTTAACCCCATTTTTCCTTAAATCTTTGGCTAATTCCCGAACTTTACGGTGTGGTAGCAGTGGCCCATATAGAACCCTGCCATAATCAAACAACACCGCTTTAATCATTACTCATAGTTTATTTTACTTGCTGCCAAGAGCCAACAGTAGCCCCGCGTTTGGATGAAGCGCCCGCAGTGAAGTTTTTGGAAAAGCGACCCCTATATTTTTGAAGACATAAGGAGACACCCCGGGTAGATGTTGTTAAATTAAGAGGCGGGCTTGGCCGCGAGGACTGTCTGACGAACAAAATACTCAGTGAGTGTTTTGCGAGGAGTTCCGCAGAGAGCTTGTTTTTAACAGTAGATACATCGAGTTGGCGACGCGTCTGAAAAAATATAGGGCAAGTGCTATTTGGCGTATTCAATCGCCCGAGTTTCGCGGATAACATTGACCTTGATGGTGCCTGGATACTGCATCGTCGACTCGATCTTATTAGCCACATCGCGTGCCAATTTTATGGCTTGCAAGTCATTGATTTCTTGGGGATATACAAGAACTCGGACTTCGCGGCCGGCACTGATGGCGTAGGCTTTCTCAACGCCCGGAAAGCCAGTAGCGGTATTTTCCAGATCGCGCATCCGCTCGACAAAACCTTCGGCGCTGATGTTGCGGGCTCCAGGGCGGGCGCCAGAAATGGCATCGCAAACGCGGATGACTAAGGCTTCAATGGTCGTGGCTTCCATGTCGTCATGGTGAGCTTCAGCGGCGTGGGCGACTTCTTCCGGTGCGCCATATTTGCGCAGAATTTCGCCACTGATGTGATGGTGTTTGCCCTCGATCTTGTGGCTGAGGGCTTTTCCTATATCGTGGACCAGCGCAGCGTATTTAGTGACTTTAACATCAGCGCCGAGTTCCTCAGCCAGCACACCGGCCAGATGAGCCATCTCGGTGCTGTGCTTCAAGACATTCTGGCCGTAGCTCGTTCGGTATCTCAGCTCCCCAAGCAGCTGTAGAATCTCTTTTGGTACACCGACGATGCCGACTTCGCGGGCAGCATCTTCACCGGCCCGTACCACCTCTTTCTGGACCTGTTTCTGAGCCTTTTCGACAACTTCCTCGATGCGTGCCGGGTGGACCCGGCCATCCTTAAGGAGCATTTCTAAGGCCTGCCGGGCCACTTCCCGGCGAACCGGGTCAAAGCTGGAAAGAACTACCATGCCTGGTGTTTCATCAACCAAAATATCCACGCCAGTGGCCCGTTGCATGGCTTGGATGTTACGGCCTTCCTTGCCGATAATCCGACCTTTCATCTCCTCGTCCTCGAGCTTCACGGCCGAGACCGTGCGTTCAGCTGTAACTTCTGAAGCCATCCGCTCCATAGTTGATACTAAAAGAGTTGCGGCCTGCTCTTCGGCGTTTTCTTTAACATCAGTCTGCAGCTTTTTGACCAGTCCCTCCAAATCGTGCCTGATGTCCCGCTCGGTCATCTGCAGGAGCTTTTCAGTGGCATCGGCTTTTGTCAGTTTGGCGATTTTTTCCAGCTTATCCTGCTGTTTTTTCCGTATATCGCGTATCTCGTTTTTGAGTGCTTCGACTTCGTCTTCAGCCCCGCGGAGATTTTGCGAGCGCTTGTCCAGCTCATCAAGTTTCTTGTCCAAGGCTTCCTCACGCGAGTGCAAACGGGCCTCCAGGGCTTTTAAGTCAGCGCGGCGCTTCTGCTCATCTTTACGGGCCTCTTCAACCCGCTTGTCAGCCTCGGCATTAGCCTTTCTAAGGGTCTCCTCAGCTTCTTTTTTGGCCTTAGCTAACTTCTTCTTGGCCTCATCAGCCGCTTTACTTTGCGTCCGGCGGGTGTAGCCATAGGCAGCGCCGCCACCTAATAAAAGACCGGCTATTGCCAGCACAATAGTGACTACTATCATCTCTTACCCCTTTCTAAGGGCTACCAAACCGCCTAGTTTTTGAGCGATCACTATCACTTCTTTAGCTCAAACCCGGGTGGTCAGTACTATCAAAAAATTTAGTATCGAAAGTTGGACTCCCAAAAACAGAAAATCCTAAATATAATATACGTCTTTTTATTTTTTTGGGGAAGTGGTTTTGGCCGGAGCGCCGTATTCTGGTGTGACGATATTGTCGTTTTTACCGGTTAATAAATTGTCTATCCCCCGCTCCAGCCAAGATTTGCCATTTCGGGCAACTATCGGAATTTTTTGGGCATAAGCTAGGGCATTAGCGACGCTCAGGCCAATCCGCAACCCGGTGAAACTGCCCGGCCCCTTATAACAAACAATACCTTCAATATCGCCCAGAGAAATACTTGACTTGTCAAGTATTTCTCTGGTTTTCTGGTGGATTGTTTCAGCCAGCTGCCTGTGCGCCGGCCAGCTAACTTCAGCCAGCTTGACTTGGCCTTCGTAGACGTACAGCTCGGCTTCGGGCTTGTCTGTTCTGATTGCTAATATTTTCATGGCTTGATTTTTATCCTCTCTGTTTCCAGCTGTTTGAATAATCCAGATTGGCTTTCCGGGTAATAAAAAATGATTTGGCGTTCATCCGTACTGGTCGGAACCGGTTTAAATTCGACAGCTGTCCTGTCCTCCGGTAGAACATCTTCAATAATATCTCCCCACTCGACAACCGTGATTGTCTTGTCGTCCTGCAGTGATTCGGCCAGCTCATCGGCCATGATACCGGCCTTATTCAATCTGTAAAAGTCGTAGTGAGCTATGCGGGTGCCATTTTTGGCACGATAAATTTGGTTTAGCGTAAAAGAGGGGCTGGTTACGGTATTGCCACTGCCCACGCCGCGCGCCAGGCCTTTTACAAAAGTAGTCTTGCCGCCTCCCAAATCAGAACGCAACTCCACCACCGCCGGGGGTCTGAGCAGTTTGCCCAGCAACTCGCCCAGCCACTCGGTTTCGGCGGAGCCGGTAGAGCTGGTTTGCCACGTCATGACGGTACTCATACAGGGCATATAGTAAGGCCGCACCGCCGATGCCGGCAAGTATCATTGGATGTAGAGAAGCCGATTTGCCGTTTGCGCCATTGGAACCGCTTGGGTTGTTGTTAGCGGCATTCGAGCGATTCCCGACCGTGCTTGAGCTGGCATTAGCCGGAGCCATGAAGGTATTGAATCGGCCTGGTGTTGGGGCGGTAGTCCATTGCCATTTGCCGCCTGAGTAAATCCATGATTGGCCTTCCGGAGCCTTGACATAATCGCCGGTCGCATCAATCTGTACGTCGCTGGGCGTTAAAATTTTGGCGCGGCCTTCGCTGTTGCTTAACGTTAAGCCAGTTGCTGAACTGTAGAAAACCTTATATGCTCCCGGTTCAATCGAACCCTCTTTAATAGTGTATTTATGGTTATCTTGGCTACCGGTTACGAGAGTATAACCCGCCAGGTTGACCATCGTTTTGTTGGGGTTATAGATTTCGATGAACTCATTCTCGGCATCTGTCTGGGGTGATTTGGGATTAGGCAGCAACTCGGAGATCGCCAAAGCCGGATAAGACTGGTTGGCGGTGGTGGCAGATGGCAAAACGGCACTGTTAGTACTCAGGCCGTTATTGCTGGCAGGCGAGCTGGCAATATTACGAACGTCCGGCGAAGGCGCGCTAGTCCATTGCCACAAGCCGTCGGAAAAAATCCAGGCGTAATCATCCTGGGCGTCAGAGTAAGCATCACTCGTACCAAGAACATCGCCGGCCGGGCTCAAAAACTTAACTGAGCTGCCGGTATTCGATAAGGACAGATTGGTTACAGAAGAGTAGAAAGCCTTGAATTCTTTCGGCTGGAGGCTGAACTGGCCATCAGGGAAAGTGTAACTACCACCAGAACCCGTCTGTAGCTTGAATCCGCTTAAATCAAAAGCTTTGTCATTGGGGTTATACAGCTCAATATACTCGTCGTTAGCATCAGTTCTGGGTGAACCAGGGTTTGGTAAGATTTCCGATAACTGTGGTGCTATCAATCCATAGTCAACTGCTGGGATACCCGAGGCTGATGCACCTTCGTTACTCTCGCTCAGCAAAATTGATGGCGGCGAAGTGCTGGACTGCGTAAGCGTATCAGGAGTGTTCGTAGATGGCGAAGTCGAGGCTGATGCTGATGAGCAGCCCGGAGGAGTAGCCGCAGACGCCCAGCCGGTTTCGGTTTTGTAATAAATTTGCGTCGCTGCCGAGCCTGAAACACCTTTGATGTCAACTGCGTCAGATGTTTTGGAACTCCACGAGACCTGGTCCTCGGGTTTATAGCCGATAATACCACCGGTTTGGCTGAGGTTGAGTATCTGCAGCATGCCGGCTGAATCTTTCAAACTAAATGGCAGTTTAGAGATCCAAACCGGCCCACAGGCAGCCGCCGTCCCGACTGCTAGCATGATTCCCTGCCCCGGCTGTAACCAAACTGCCGGAAGCTGGGATGAAGAAGCCGAGCTGGTACGCGACAAGTCGAAGTCGTTGAAATATTGCAACCAGTAGTTATTTAGTTGCAGGTTAGCGTTTGTAGCGTTACGTAAAACCAAAAATTCGTCACCGGTTAGCTTAATCTGGTTAATCGTCAGTTCCTTAGCTAGCGGGGTGTCGGCCAGCGTAATCGATTGCAGGTTCCAAGTATAACCAACCTCCAAAAGCATAAGAAATACTATTACAAAATATTTCTTCATTAAATTCAATTTTACGCCTGAGTCTATCTTAAGCAAGTGCTCGTGCTAATAATTCTTTTTAGCGCGACTCACACGCTTGTGCGCAGTATAAGGAAGAAGCCAGCAACGGACTGAGCTGTATATGAAATACAGCGGAGGAGTAGCGCAGCTTCTGACGCAGTAGTGCGTCAAGAACGCCGGCGAGTGTCCGGCTCCGCCGGACAGCAGGCCGGTGTGGCGTGTGAGTCGCGGCGGGGGTATACTGAGGTTATGCTTTACATGAGCAAGAGCCTGTTTAACCGGCCGGTGATGAGCCTGCGCACCGGCGTTCAGATTGCCGTGGCTCTCGAACCGATAATCAACCCCCATAATTTGAAGGTTCTGGGCTGGTGGTGCAACCCGCGCGGCGGCCGAGACCGGTTGGTGCTGCTGGCTGAAGACGTCCGCGAGCTGATGCCGCAGGGTTTGGCCGTGAATGACGACGACGTCTTGAGCTCAACCGAGGATTTGGTACGCCACCGCGAAATCTTAAATATCAAATTCCAACTTATCGACAAGACAGTCAGGACAAAGAGCCAAAAACTGGGTAGGGTCAGCGATTTTTCTTATAACGAGGGTATGTTCGTGCAAAAGCTCTATGTGGCCCGGCCAGTGACCAAAATTTTTAGTTCACAGGATACGTTACTGATTGACAGGACGCAGATTTTAGAAGTAACGGATAACTACATTCTGGTTCGAGACGCCGAGGTTAAAGAGGCAGCCAAAGAGATGGCCGTGCCGGCCGGTGCTGTCATATCATCGAATTAATCTTCTAACTCATCGGGGGCTAATAGTCGTTTTACCAGCTGCCAGCTAAATCCTTGACGTGTCAAGTATTGTGCAAGCTTTTGCGGGTCATTACGAAAGCGGAGAAGTTTTCTTTTTTTCTCAATCAGCGCTTTAAGCCGCTCGGCTTCATCGCCGGATTCGCCAGATAGCAGCTCGTCAATCAGTTCCCTGCCCAGTCCTTTTTTGAATAATTCTGCTCGTAGAGCGCGGTTGCTTTTGCTTCTACGTTTTTGCAGTTCAATAAACCAAATACCAAATTTATGATCATCCAGATAGCCCCTGGCGGAAAAGTCTTTAATAAACGCGTCTATTAGCTCCGGCTCGGCTTTTTTGCGGTACAGGTAATCATGGAATTCGCGCGTCGAGTGCGGCCGATTGAGCAGCCATTCCACTGCCCTCAATCTCAATTTGCCATCGGCTGAAATTTTTTTTAGCCGCTTAATATCGGCTTTTTCGAGTTCATAGCCGTTTTTTAACTTTTGCTGCAGCAGCTCATCGAAACTCAAGGAAAACTCGTATTTTCCATCAACAAAAACACTTACTCTTTCTGGATTTTTGGCTTGTTGCTTGATGACCGTTATCTTCATCTCCCTACATTCCATATCAGGATGAACACCAAGCCGAACCAAGCGATCTCGACATAAAGTCCGCGCGGACCTTCGCTCCACTGTATCCAGGCATGAAATCTTCGTACCTGATGAAGAAAATTCCCTTTGTTTCTAGGGGCGACCCGGCCCTGTGCAATTGCGGGCAGCCACATAAGGTCGGGCGCTATACCCAAAAAACCGCCGGCGATTATTAGCCAGGCCGATTCGTTGAGCGTGAGCGCTAAAAACACGATTAAACCTACGCTCAGGATGGCGTCTAGTACTAAAACTGTCTTATAGGCTCGCGGGTTGGGCATTAGATCCCTGTGGTCGTAATGAGGAATAGCATCAATTACAAAATGGCTCAGCAAAGCCGCCGGCAGTGCCAGCGCCGGTTCCTTAATCACTACAGCCACCAAAGCACCAGTTATTGCGTGGTTAATACCCGTCATGGCTCAATGATAACAGATACAGGTGGCTGCTTATTCGGCTTTTTCGGCGGTGGCCCGGGTCTTTTTGGCTATTTCTTCAAAGACTTTAGGATTGTCGCGTAAATACTGCTTAGCGGCTTCGCGGCCTTGGGCGATTTTCTGGCCTTCGTATTCGTACCAAGCCCCGGCTTTATCTACCACTCCGTGGGTAGTCGCTAAATCAATCAGGTCGCCCTGGCGGCTAATGCCCTCGTTATACATAATGTCAAACTCGGCCTCGCGGAATGGCGGCGCAACTTTGTTCTTAACCACCTTGACGCGCACGTGGTTGCCAATCACGGTGTCGGCCTGCTTTATCTGGCTGATTCGGCGGATGTCCATTCGGACGCTCGAATAGAATTTGAGCGCCTGGCCGCCGGTAGTCGTCTCGGGGTTGCCGAACATTACGCCAATCTTCATACGCAGCTGGTTGACAAACATAACCGTGCATTTAGTACGACTGATAACTCCCGTGAGCTTGCGTAGTGCTTGGCTCATCAGCCGGGCCTGCATACCCATTACGGCATCGCCCATGTCGCCTTCAATCTCGGCCTGCGGCACCAACGCCGCTACCGAGTCAACAACGATAATATCGACAGCGTTGGAACGCACCAGAGTCTCGACGACTTCCAGCGCTTGTTCGCCGCTGTCTGGCTGCGATATTAATAATTTATCGATGTCTACCCCCAGGCGTTTGGCGTATCCGGGGTCAAGAGCATGCTCAGCATCGATATAGGCCGCTGTGCCGCCTGATTTTTGAACTTCTGCCACGGCGTGTAAACAAACTGTGGTCTTACCTGATGCTTCCGGGCCATAGATTTCAATCACCCTGCCCTTTGGCAAGCCACCACCGAGCGCGATATCCAAGCTTAAGCTGCCGGTAGATATAGTCTCGATATGAATTTTGCTAGTGTCGCCCAAGCGCATAATTGAACCGCTGCCAAATTGCTTTTCTATCTGGCTAACCGCCAAGTTAAGTGCCTGCGATTTACCGCTGCCGGCTGTTTTTACCGAATCATCCTTAGCCTTGTCCGTCATTACAACTCCCATCTACTCTTCTCCTAACAATTATACCAACAGACTATAGCGATTGCTCAGCTGAATGAAAATTGCTGATGTTTAAAAAGTAAGCACAGTTCCTTTATACTTATGGTTATGCGCACCAGCGACGCCGTCGTACTTGATTTACTTAAAAGCAGTGGCAAGCTCAAAGACGAACAAATAAAAAACCTGCAGCAGCAGGAAACAGATAATAAAACTCTGCAAGATGTAGCTATTGCCAGCGGCTTGATATCGGAAAAAGAATTGACCGCGGCTTATGCCACCCGTATTGATGTGCCTTTTGTCGAGCTAATCCCCCGAAATCTGCGCAAAGAGGTACTCAAGCTAATTCCGGAAAGAATCGCCCGTCAATATAACGCTATCGTCTTTGACGTGCGCGAGGACGGCAGCAAACTGCTGGCCATGGAAGACCCGGAGGATGTCCAGGCACTCAACTTTTTACAAAAGCAGCTCGGTACCAATATCAAGGTTTGCATCGCTACTCGTTCTAATATCTTAGCCGCCCTTGACCAATACCGCAGCAATATTAGTGGTGAGCTGACGCAGGTGATTGCCAGTAGTGATATTGCGACAGCCGAAGCTGAAGAAGCGATTGCAGAGGAGGATGTCGCCGAAGATAGCCCGATTGCCCAAACTGTCAACTTGATAATCGAGGATGCCATTAAACAGAGTGCCAGCGACATTCATATCGAGCCGCACGAGGATTACATTAGCGTCCGCTATCGCATTGACGGCCAGTTGCGCGAGACTAACAAATTACCCAAAAAAGTAATCTTAAGCCTGGTAAGCCGTATAAAAATTCTGTCAAATCTAAAGATAGACGAACGCCGGGCTCCCCAAGACGGCCGCTTTAAAGTTAACATCGGTAGCGGTGAGTACGCTTTGCGTGTCAGCACTCTGCCAATTGTCGATGGCGAGAAAGTGGTCTTGAGGATTCTTAACGAGTCGTCAAAAGCCAGCACTTTGGAGGAGTTAGGTTTCTGGGGTACGAGTCTGGAAAATCTGGAAACCGCCCTTACCCGCCCGCATGGCATGGTGCTGTTTACCGGCCCAACCGGCTCAGGTAAAAGCACCTCTTTGTTCAGTATCTTGAGCCGTCTTAATCAGCCATCGGTCAATATTAGCACCGTTGAGGATCCGGTAGAGTATAAGATTCCGGGAGTTAATCAGGTCCAAGTTAACCCGGCCGCCAACATGACTTTTGCCAATGGCCTGCGCGCCCTGCTGCGCCAAGATCCCAACATCATAATGGTCGGCGAGATCCGCGACTCCGAGACCGCCAACCTCGCCGTCCAGGCCGCCCTGACTGGCCACTTGGTTTTTAGTACGCTTCACACCAACAACGCCGCTACCTGCCTGCCCCGCCTGCTAGATATGGGTGTAGAGCCGTTCCTGATTGCCAGTACTGTAAGAGTTGTGGTGGCCCAGCGTTTGGTACGGCGCTTGATACCGGAAACTGTTGAAAGCTATGAACCAGATATCGCCACCCTGGCCCGAATCCAAAGCCGTTTCGGTATAAAGACAGCCGAAGATTTTGCCCGCTTACATAATCTCGAGACAGAAGCCATCAGATCGCACATTAACCGGACGAGCGGCGAAGGCGATAAAGCCTCCGAAGACAGCCAACCATCTACAAGCGTTACCACCCTCAAAAAGCTCTGGCGCATAAAGGGCGGCAGTAACCAGTCTTTCCGCGGCCGTTTAGGTATTTATGAGGTGCTGCAGATGAGCAGCGATATTCAAAAACTGATAATTGCCCGCTACAGCGCCGATCATATCCAGGAACAAGCTATCAAGGAAGGTATGGTGAGTATGCAAACCGATGGCTTGATTAAAGCCTTGCGGGGCCAGACGACGCTTGAAGAAGTAATGCGCGTCACATCAGAGAGATAGCCCAATGCCACAGTTTAACTATGTAAGCCTCAGTAAAGATGGCCGGCAAATATCAGGCATTATGGCGTCGCCCAGCCGCGATGAAGCTATTAGCGAACTTAGGAAAAACGGCGGCCGGCCATTACTGCTGCGCGAGGTCGGGACCAAAAAACAACGAATGTCTTTCAAAAACAAGGTCAAGATAAAGGACCTGGTGGTTTTTAGTCGTGAGCTCTCAACCATGATAAGCGCCGGAGTGCCCCTGCCTAAAAGCTTGGAAACTCTGGCTGAGCAGGCCGAGAATAAATACTTCAAGGAAGTCGTCTCTAACATCAACCACGATGTCGAGAGCGGAATCGCGCTGGGTGATGCTATGGCCAAGCATCCGAAAGTATTTTCGGAAGTCTATGTCAACATGGTGCGGGCCGGCGAAGCCGGCGGTATTTTGGACGACATCATGAAACGCCTGGCTACCCAGGTCGAAAAAGACGCTTCTATCCGGCACAAGGTCAAAGGCGCTATGGCCTATCCCTTGGTCATCTTATCTATTACTGTTTTGGCTTTCTTCCTCATCATGCTGGTGATAATGCCTAAGATTTCCAAAATCATTACTGACCTTGGAGGTCCGGATGCCCAATTGCCGATTTACACCCGTGTCATGATAGGTATCAGCGGTTTTTTACAGCACAATATAGTCTTTATTCTGATAGGTGTGGTCGTCGCTGCCTTTCTTCTCCGTCGCTATATCAACACCGAAAAAGGCAAATACCGTTTTCACAGCTTTCTGCTACGTACGCCCATTATTGGCAAAGTTATTTCCAAAATCGTCATTGCCCGCTTTGCTCGGACTTTTTCATCGCTGATGGGCGCCGGCGTGTCGGTCCTGGATTCGCTGGAAATAACCGGCAAAGCTGTTGGTAACCGCGTCATCCAAAAAGAATTGGAAGGGGTGGCCAAGAATGTCCGTAATGGCCAACCGCTAGGCAAACAATTGCTGGCGTCACAATATTTCCCGCCGATTGTCGGCCAGATGATGGAAGTCGGCGAAGAGACCGGTAAAATCGATGAAATTTTAGTAAAAGTTGCCGACTTTTATGAAGAAGAAGTCGACACGGTCATTGAAGGCCTAGCCAGTATTATTGAGCCGTTAATGATTGTGGTTTTAGGCAGCCTAGTTGGAATGATAGCTGCCTCTGTGATGGGCCCGATTGCCGGCCTAAGCAAGCAAATCGGCGATTAGAGGCCACAACTTCCCTTGACACTGCACTGCTTATGGTTATAATCAACCTCATAGAACGATACGTTCTCTATTTTTAGAAAATAAGCAAATATAAGAAGGGTGGGACATAGATGATCTCATTAAAAAGGACGGGCCGCGGTTTCACAATCGTCGAGCTCTTAATCGTTATAGTCGTCATCGGTATCTTGGCGGCACTAGTCATTGTTACCTATGCTGGTATTCAGCAAAGGGCTCGCGACACCGAGCGTAAGACAGATGTCAAAGGCATCCAGGGGCAGTTAGAAGCCTACTGGGCAGATAACGCTAAATACCCGACTCTAGCGCAGGCCAATGATGCCAGCGTTGGTGGATTTAGGGAGACGAACTTCAAGGGTCTGCCCGGAGAGGCCTTCGCTGATCCCAAAAACCCCACATCTCAGCAGTTGTGCGCCGCTACAGCTTCTAACTGCTACGGCTTCTCTACTACGCCAGCTCTCTGCGATAACTCAACAACCGACTGCGATAACTACACTTTGACCGCCACCTTGGAATCGGGCGGAACATTCCAGGTCAAGTCTACAAACTAGATTAGGCACTCAAGCATAGGGGTGAGAAAATCTCGGGACATGCGTCCCGAGATTTTATATATAATTAAGCATGAGCATGAAGAACGAAAAAGGATTTACTATCGTTGAGCTGATAGTCTCAATGATTGTTGGTGCAATCATGATTGGCAGCGCCATATTAATTCTGACATCGGGGGAGCGGTTGGGCCAGAAGCACCGCGACTTGGTTGTGGCCAATGCTTTCGTCGAACAAAAGGTCGAGGCACTACGCAGCACCGGTTTTCTCGGCCTGGCTGACGGCACCACTAGCATTGCTTCCGAGATGCCGACTGAACTCAACTCCCCGCGCAGCGGCAGTCTGCAGGTCTCAACGCCATCAGATGGCCTTAAAAAAATTGATATATCAATTACCTACAATGAGTCGGGTACCACCCGCTCTTACACATACACGACTTACATAGGAGAGCTCGGTGTCGGACAGTATTAGGGACAAGAATTTTGGATATACAATTCCGGAGCTGACCGTTAGTATCGTCGTTTTGGGCATTTTGATTGTCAGTTTATTCGCCTTCTCGACGTACTACTTCACCAACGTGACCCGATACAACGAATTCGTGCAGATGAGCGCTGATTCACAAAACCTGCTGCGAGCCACAATCGAGCAGTTGCGTTATGGCGCCGGCGTACGCCAGTCCAATACTACCAGCGACCCCAACGCCCCTGTTGGCGGCTGGAATACCTCTAATGCTAACTTCGTGATTGTTATTGCCGTTCCGGCAATTGATACCAACCGCAACTATATAATCGATTCTGCGACCGGCAGCCCATACAACAATGAGCTGGTCTACTTTAAGGACGGCACCATTCTTTATCGCCGAACCTTAGCTCACCCTGATGCTGTTGGCAACACACTAAAGACATCCTGTCCTGAAGCCCAGTCATCGCCTTCCTGTCCAGCCGATAATAAACTGATTGAAAACCTTAATACGATGGTCTTTACGCTTTATGATCAAGATGATGCTACCACAACCGACCCACTGCTAGCCCGCTCGGTAAAAATCGATTTAGGACTGCAGAAGAAAAGCTTTGGCAACCCGCTGACATTGGATAATAGTATTAGAGTAACGCTTAGGAATCGGTTCTGATGAAAAGAGCCCCCCGCACCAAAAACTTGAAGCTTCATAATCTGATCGCAGACTACTTCGCTCAGGTTTTGATACGGGGCAAGCAAAACGGTTCAATCCTAATTACATTCATAATTATTTTGCCGATTCTGATTTTAATCGCCGGCTATGCCATGAGCTTGGCTGTTTCAAGCTACCGACTAGCCAAGCGAGACCAGCTACATACCCATGCTCAGTTCGCCACCGACGCCGGTATCGATTATGCGCTGCAGCAGATTAGTCTCGATCAAAACTGGATTGGCACCGGCACCGAGGTCGAATTGCTTAATGACGGCTCCATAAAGACAACCTACCAAATTACGGTCGATACACCGGATCCGGACAATAAAACGGTTACCGCCATTGGACGGACTTACCGGCCGGTTAATGCCGCCAGTCCTGAAAGTACGGTTAAAATACTTGTTAACCTGCGACCAGTAAGATCGGGCAATTTTAGCATTGTCACCGGTGTGGGCGGCTTATACCTTAGCAATAGCGCCAAGATAGTCGGTGGTGATGTTTTTGTTAACGGCGAGGTCAGCTTGATTAACTCGGCGCAAATCGGCCTGAGCACCAGCCCGGTCACTCTCAATGTGGCGCATCAGACGTGCCCTAATCCGCCAGACGCCACCTACCCTCGTGTCTGTAACAGCGGCGAGAATGGCGAACCAATTTCCATACAAAATACTGCCCACATATATGGCGATGTCAGCGCTAACAACCAGGTCTCTAGCGCCGGAATAAGTATGAGCGGTCTGATAGCCAGTTCCGGCGTAACACCTCAATCTCTGCCGCCGCACGACCGTGATGCTCAGAAGGCAGCTGTCGCCGAAACCCAAACCGGTGCCTGGGGGTCATGCGATTCCAATACAGAGGTCAGAACTTGGCCGGCTAATCTGAAGATTGAAGGTGATGTCGTCATTCAAAAAAAGTGTCAGATTACTATCAGCGGTGACGTTTGGATTACCGGGAAATTGGAAATCAGTAATTCAGCGCAGCTAATTGTGGCTGATGCCCTTGGAACCACCCGGCCAAATATAATGATCGACAGTATATCGGGTGCCAAATTTATCAATAGTGCAGCCTTGATCAGCAATGCCAGCGGTACAGGAATGCAAATCATTACCTACTACAGCCGGGCCAGCTGTTCGCCAGATTGTGCCGATGTCACTGGCACTGATCTGTATAACTCCCGTAACGACGTCACCATTAGCCTCGATAACATAGCCGAAGGCGCTGAAAGTATCTACTATGCCCGTTGGAGTAGAGTCCTAATCAATAACAGTGGTCAGATCGGTGCCCTGGTCGGCCAAACTGTCGAGCTCAAAAACAGTGGTACCGTAACCTTTGGGACTACTACCTGTGGTACGCCTCCGTGCGATGCTATAACGGCCTGGGTAATCGATGGCTATCGCCGAGTCTTCAACTAAATACTTGACTAGTCAAGTATTTTAGGTTCTAGTTTCTAGGTTTTAGATTCTAGAACCTAGCACCTGTAACCTATAACCTGTTCTTGGTATACTCTGTATAAGGATAAGCAAAAACATGATTTCTATCTCTGGGCTCAGCCCTCGGCGTAGCGAACCGCTCTTTGGCATGGACATTGGCCACTCATCTCTTAAAGTTATGCAACTGGAGGCCGGTGGCGCTAAAAATAAGAGTTTGTCTGTAATCGGTTACGGCAGCTCATACCGTTACGATGTCAATTCAATTGCCGGCGGTGTGATAGTCGACTACAAGGCCTTGAGCGAAGCTATGCACGACTTATTTGAAAAAAAGCTGGCCGGCATGATATCTACCCGCAAAGTAGCTTGTACTATTCCCACATCCCACAGTTTTAGCCGCCCGCTCAAACTGCCGGCCATGGAAGATGAAGACCTGGCTCAGGCAGTACACCTGGAAGCTGAACAGTATATCCCTGTAGCACCGGAAAACCTCTACTTGGACTATGACGTAGTGCGCCGCGATGATAAGAATATCGATATCCTGGTGGTAGCCACGCCCAAAAATATCATAGAAAGCTATGTCAAGTTTTTAGAGTCCGTGGGGCTCGAGCCGGTGGCGCTGGAGCCGACTATGAATGCTACTGCGCGGATATTCGGCATGGCCGATCCGGCCTTCGATCAGCCGACGGTTTTAGTGGACTTTGGCGCCGAAGCTACAGACATCGCCGTTTATGACCGGACGCTGTTTGTAAACAGCACTGTCCAGGGTGGCAGTAACACCATGATAAACCTGATCGCCCAGAATCTGGGTATCAACCGTGAAGAAGCCTTCAAAGTTAAAAACGAAAAGGGCTTAAAACTCAGCGGTGACCTACGTGATATCGGCAAAGCCGTCAAGCCGACACTCGATAACCTTATCCGCGAAATCCATAAAATTGTCCGTTACTACGACGACCGGGTGGCTGTGGGAGGCCGTAAGATTACCCAAGCCATAATGACTGGCGGCGGAGCCAATATGCCCGGATTGAGCGACTATCTGGCTAAAGAGCTCGGAATAATGGTCCGGATGTTAGACCCCTGGCATAAAATCAATTTTGGCACTCTTACACCTCCGGATGAGCTGGAAAAATCGATGTTTATGACAGTTGCCGGCGAAGCCGTCATAGATATGTCAGAGGTATTCAATGATTAATCTGCTGCCAAATGATTACAAACTGCATTTTCGCTACGGGCGGCTAAACCTCCGCTTGGGCCAATGGTTGGGAGGGGGTGTCCTGATAGTCGCCGGCTTGATTCTGATTCTAGGTGTAGGTTGGCTGTATATAGACCAGCAAACCAAAGACCTAAATAAGTCGATTGCCACTACCGAGACTCAGCTGAAAAACCAAGATTTAGAAAAAGTCAAAAAGCAAGCAGATGAAATTAGCCAGAATATCAAGATCATCAACCAAGTATTAGACCGCGAGATCCGCTTCTCCAGCTTACTCCAGGAGATAGGCAAGGTTACGCCACCTGGAGTAGTATTAAAATCGCTAACAATTGCAGAAAAAGTCACTGGCGCCATAGATTTAAACGCCGAGACTGTAAATGCTAACGCGGCCGCTCAAATTGCTGTTAACCTTAGTGATCCCAATAATAATATCTTCGCCAAAGTCGACATCGTCAACGTCATATGCAGTACCGAGCCGAAAGCCTACCCATGCACCGCCACTCTTAGGGCGCTTTTTGATAAGCAGACACCCGAGCGTTTCCAAAACGTAGCCACAGGAGACGGACAATGAAGTTCTCGACCAAACAACTTAGGCTGCTGCTATTGGGGCTCTTAGCGATTAGCGCAATTGCCTTCATGGCAGCGGCTGTGCTGGGTTTGAACTCCTTATCGAGAAAAAGTGGTGAGCTAGTGGATTTAAAGCTTAAAGGCAAGACTTTGGACGCCCAATTGATAAGCCTAGAAACAGCCAAAAAGCAGGTCGAACAATATTCTTACTTTAACGACGTGGCCAAAACCGTTCTGCCTACTGATAAAGACCAGGCCAAGGCAGTGCTAACCATTGCCAAGTTTGCTAACGAATCGAATTTTAAGCTGGGTAGTATTACCTTCCCCACCAGTAATTTGGGGCTTAAAAGTAGCTCCTCAGCGGCTGGTTCTTCAGCTTCAGCCATCAGCCAGGCAAAACCGGTGGAAGGTATTAAAGGCCTATACAGTTTGCAGCTAATTATTACACCAGACACCACACCATATGTGCCAATCAACAAGGTAGTAACATACCCAAAATTCATTGATTTTCTTAAACGTATTGAGCAAGACCGTCGTACAGCTCAAATAACATCGGTGGCGATTCAACAACTCAACGAAGCTAACCTTCCGCCTGATGCAATTAACTTTACCCTGACAATCAACATATTTATGAGGCCGGAAAAATGAATCCTACTAAACCCAACGTTCCCCAGCAATCAAAAGCCGAACCCAGACCAGCGGGTCGGGTTCCTGGCAAAGATGCCAAAAAGAATCTGAATCTTGACCTAAAAAAGATTCTGCCGAAGCTCAAAAAGTTGCGCCAGAAGCTCACTGCCCACTTATCTTTCATACTTATCATAATGGTATTGTTGGTGTATATGCTCGTAGTTTGGCAAATCAAAGGCCTAGTTACCGCCGAACCTTCAACTGAAGACGAAAGCCTGGCTCTAACCTCAACCCATATTCCAAAAATCGATAAAAAGGCTATTGAACAGATTCAGTCATTAGAGGAAAACAGCCCTCAAGTCCGCAGCCTATTCAACGAAGCTCGCCAAAATCCGTTTCACGAATAACGCTCGCCCTTGCTTTCTTCAGGCGCGTCGCCAACTCGACGTATCTGTTGATTAAAAACAGGCTTGCAAAAGAACTCCTCGTAAAACACTCACCGAGTGTTTTACTTCGTCGGACATGCTTTTGCACCCAAGGGCGCCTCTTTTATAACAACATCTACTCGGGTTGGCTCCTTGTGCCTTTAGAAAGCAGGGGCTCGCTTGAGAAGATCGGAAGAAGTCCCCAGAACTTACGCGTTTGGATGCAGCACAAGGAGGAACCGAGCAGCAGAATGAGCTGTATTGAAATACAGTGAACGAGCAGCGCAGGTTCTGACGCAGTGATGCGCCAAAAGCCTTCGGCGGAGTTGCCTGCTCCGCTGGCCAGCAGGCTGAAGGCGGCGCGTGGTTCTAGGGTCGTTCTTTAAGGCTTTCGGCGTAGGCTTGCCGAGCCTGGTTGATGCGGTTGGCGTATCTATTCGGATCAGGAGTCGTCTTAAACAAAAAGTTCGGCCGGGCGCCGGCAGTCTGAATCAATAAGTTGCCGTAGTTGAATATGGTTGCCAAAATGCCCTTTTGCTCAACGTTAACCTCTTCCACGGTGGCGATACTCAGACGCGTAATACTCCTGCCAAACAGTGCTCTTTGAGTGATTTGGATGAGATTCCTGTCGGTTATCAGTAGCTTGTTTAAGCGGTAGGCGTAGGTGGCTATCAAAAGCACGAAAATCAGAATGGCAACAGCAAAGACTGAGCCAGCCACGATGAAGCGATTGCTCTGTTTTGATAAGTCACTAAGAATATCGGGGGCAATTAAAAATATCAGTGATAACACCGCTGCTACAGCTACTAGAGCTTCCAGATATAGGCCAACGATCCCGATTGGATGGCGCTTTACTACATCCAGAGGAGTCTCACCGGGCTCCAACATTTCAGCAAAAGCCCTATCGGTAATCGCCCCCGCTAGAGGCGGTGGGGTGTCCGGTAGCATACGTTTAGTTTATAACAAACTCGGCTGGGTCTTGGCAGTTTTTTGGTTAATACCCAGGTGCTTCCAGGCACGGTCCGTAACTTTGCGGCCACGTGGCGTTCTTTCAAGTAGGCCTATTTGCATCAGATACGGTTCATAAAAATCTTCGATGGTCGAACGCTCCTCGGCGATTAACGCCGATAAGGTTTCCACTCCAACTGGCCCGCCCCTGTGATGCTCGATAATAACGTTTAGCAGCCGCCTGTCGGCCGGATCCAATCCCAGTTGATCAATTTCCAGTAGCTCCAGGGCTTTGAGTGCCAGCGGGCTGTCTATAATTCCATCAGCGTTCACATCGGCGTAATCGCGGACTCGTTTAAGCAAGCGGTTGGCAATCCGAGGGGTCAACCTAGCCCTCTGCGCCAACAGCTTGGCGGCTGGCTCATCAATCGGCACCTTCAATATTCTGGCCGAACGTTTGATAATACGGCTGATTTCCTCTGGGGTGTAAAATTCCAGGCGGTGGATCATTCCAAAGCGATCGCGCAATGGCGCCGCCAAAGAGCCGGTGCGGGTGGTGGCACCGATTATGGTAAATTTAGGCAAATCCAGCCGCAGGCTACGGGCGCTCGGGCCTTTGCCGAGCATAATGTCCAGCTTAAAGTCTTCCATGGCTGCATAAAGCACCTCTTCAATTGAGCGGCTCAAGTGGTGGATTTCGTCAATGAAAAGGATGTCGCCATCCGTTAAATTGGTGAGCAGGCTGGCCAAATCGCCGGCTCGCTCAATGGCCGGACCGGCCGTTACCCGGATTTGGGCGCCCATTTCATTGGCGATTACAGTTGCCAAAGTGGTTTTGCCAAGCCCCGGCGGTCCATAAAGTAAGACGTGGTCAACCGGTTCACCTCGTTTTTTGGCGGCGCCGATAGCCAGTCTCAGATTCTTTTTGATCCGCTCTTGGCCGACATAATTCGTAAAGTCGCGCGGCCGCAAAGTCTCTTCCAACTGCTCATCGGCCGCCTCATCCCCCGCGCTTGTGTTGATGATTCTAT
>DATCIS010000019.1:0-76826 GCA_036507655.1 Saccharimonadales bacterium (SeqCode) | reverse complement strand
TGGCGCAACTGCGATCGATGCCTATAGCTTCTCCCATGAGATAGGTCATAATTTTGGTCTGCAGCATGCTAACGGTTACGATTGCAAGCTGAAGGGTAAGAAGGTCCAAATTAGCACAACCTGCGCTGAGGTAGAATACGCCGACAAATTTGACTCAGTCGGAGACAACACCAGTGTGCCAATCCACTATAATATTATCCACAAAGAACATCTAGGCTGGTTATATAGCTCTAACATCCAGGATATTACCCAATCCGGAACCTATAAAATCTATCGTAATGAAGTCAGCAGCGCCAAACCCCAGGCTATCCGTTTTCCGCGCCGTGATACCAACCAATTTTACTACCTAGAAACCCGCCGGGCTGTTGGCTTTGATGCCGAATTCCTCAACAAAACCCTATATCCAAATGGCGAAGTAGTCCGCGGAGTAAGCATCCGGCTTGGCCAAACAGCCGACAATACAACTTTGCTACTCAAAGCTGACCCAGCGGTTAAGAATGCTTGGCTAGCAGCCCCAATTACGACTAAAGCCGGCGGCGCTACAGATACATTTACTGACGCTGCGGCAGGAGTAGTCATAAAATTTATT
Organism: Saccharimonadales bacterium (SeqCode); assembly: GCA_036507655.1. Classification (GTDB taxonomy): domain Bacteria; phylum Patescibacteriota; class Saccharimonadia; order Saccharimonadales; family UBA10212; genus 2-01-FULL-49-22. The sequence continues at coordinate 76,237 of DATCIS010000019.1, read as the reverse complement.
ACCAAGACCGATTTTTATAGCCAAGTAAGTGTAACCTTTACTAAGCCCCCAATTGGCACTGGCGAATCAGCACCTCCGTCAAATTCAGGAGTTGCTCCAGCACCCAGAGCAGCCGGCCCGACAACACCGATACTCGACGACTTCAACCGGCCTGATGAGTACCCGTTATCCCAGAACGGGCAATGGGCACCAAATGACCCCCGCTGCCTCACCTGCTACGACTTTCTGGGGGTCCTTTCATTCCAGGCCGGCCGGTCCAACCCTGATAAATACCAGCACCTCAGCTATCGCCCCGTGAACATCCCTGGTGATGTTGAGGTGTACGCTACTGTTGCGTCAAAGCCTACGGTGGAAAATCATTCAATCACGTTGCTATTCAACATCCGCGAGGTTTGTCCCATCCAGTGCGCCTCTTGGGATGGCTTCTATCTAGAATGGATCGCCCGTAGCGGTACTGACGAGCTGCGCATCAGCAGAATCATTAACAACGGATACAACGAGTTCCTGAATTCGGCCTTCGTAGAAATCGAAACTGGCGACAAGCTTCTTGCGAGGCGCATTGGCAATCGAATCGAAGGCTGGGTGTACAAAGGGGGCTCATGGTCGCTTGCCGTCACTGCCACAGACACGATTCTTGGAGGTGGTTACATCGGCCTGGCCATCAACAACCCGACAAGCCGCTGGGATGACTTCGGCGGCGGGGTGTTTGTGCCGCCACCGGCCTCAGACATCATAAATCCATTGTCACAATTTAATATTAATGACTGCGGCAGCCGTGGCTATATGAGTGCCGTAGATGATGCTGAAACCTTGTCACCGACAAACTACATCTACAATAAAACGTTTGGAGGGGCATACAATAGCCCCTACCCAGGCACCGTACCGCTTTACGATAACCTAGCTTTTAGAGACCTTAAGGGGAAATGTACTTACGAAGAGCACTTCTTTAGCACTAATGCAAACCAGACCAAACCATTAAATTTCGCGGATGACCGCACCTGGACCCGTGAAGATGAAGTAGCTTGGGTTTACCCCAGCCAAGTGTCGGGCACAGTGCCGCTATATCAGTGGACTTGCCCAGACCAGGATGGCACTACTTTTCTGACAGACTTCTGGGATACTAATATCGGATGGATCAATAACAATTATGCACGCCCAGAGACATGCACGCGAAACGTCCTTGCATATATCTTGCCGCCGTAAATCTTTACTCAGACAGTTTATTTATATAGCTTTACTTAGCCCGGGAACCAGTAGATTTTATTATGAAGGTTCGGCCGCCAACGAACCAGGAGGAATATATGAGCGATTATGCAATCATAAAAGCCGATGACGTACCTGACGTGTATAAAGGTACCGACGTGCCGGGAGAATTCCGGCCACTTAAAGAAGCTTTAAAGGCTGAACAACTTGCTGTAACTTTACTGCGTATTCCGCCACACTCCGATTTTGAGCAGGGTACAGGGCATTTTCACGATGAACTTGAAGAATTGTACCTGATAACTAAAGGTACGCTGACCATGCGTTTTGGCGATGATATCGTAAAAATACCTGCTGGTTCGGCTGTTCGTGTTGCACCCAAAACTCCACGTTCACACCGCAATGAAGGTGATAAACCGGTCGAGATGTGGGCGATTTCGCGCCGGATCGCCCACGACGACTCTAATCTCATCAAAGTTTTCTGGAAAGCCTCTCCGCTCGCCAAACAAAAACGTTAAGAAGAATCACTAGTGGTGGTGGCGACGTTTCAACTGGGCTAGATGGAGCTTGGCACTCTGGTGGTGTAAGACGGTTTGAGCCTCGTGCAAGGCCTGTCTGTTGCCAGCTGCCTCAACCAGTCTTCGCGCTCTAGCCAGCGCCTCATGGGCTTCTTGCTCACTAACTTCGTCGGCCGCGGTTACATCTTCAGTCACAAAGCGGGCATTTTTGCCGTCAACTTCCAATACGCCGCCGTAAACGGCAAAATGCTCCATTTCCCGGTCAACATCACTGGCTTGTTTGCGGATGCTTAGAACGCCAGGCATTCCAGCAGATAGCAGCGGCATATGGTCTTCAAAGACCGCAATTTGGCCGTCTTTTGTCGGCACTAGTACCTCATATGCTTCGTCGTCAAACTTGACGCCGGTAGCCGAAACCAGTTGGAAATGGATAGCCATTATTTCTCTCCGACTTCTTCAATCTTCCCCTTCATATAAAAGGCTTGTTCGGCTTTAGGATCATGCTTGCCGTCTAATATTTCACGAAAGCCTTTGATAGTCTCAGCTAGGGGAACATAAGCGCCCTTAGAGCCAGTAAAGGCTTCGGCTACGAACATCGGCTGCGTGAGGAAGCGCTGGATGCGCCGCGCTCGGGCCACTAGTTGTTTGTCTTCGTCGCTTAGCTCTTCCATGCCCAAGATGGCGATGATGTCCTGTAGGTCTTTGTAGCGTTGTAAGATACGCTGGACTTCACGGGCGACATTGTAGTGTTCCTGCCCGACGACTTCCGGGTCGAGTACAGTCGATGTCGATTCCAGAGGGTCGACGGCCGGATAAAGTCCAAGCTCCGTCAATGAGCGGCTTAAGACGACCGTTGAGTCCAAGTGAGCGAAAGTGGTAGCCGGCGCCGGGTCGGTGAAGTCATCAGCCGGCACGTACACTGCCTGGACTGAAGTAACCGAACCTTTTTTGGTTGAAGTTATTCGTTCCTGCATGGCGCCCATCTCGGTAGCTAAGTTGGGTTGGTATCCGACAGCACTTGGCATTCGGCCGAGTAGGGCCGAGACCTCGGAGCCAGCCTGGGTGAATCGAAAGATGTTATCAACGAAAAGCAGAACGTCTGCTCCTTGATCGCGGAAGCTTTCAGCGATTGTCAGACCGGTTAAACCGACCCGCAGGCGAGCTCCCGGCGGCTCATTCATCTGGCCAAAGACTAACGTCGTATTTTTTAACACGCCAGCTTCCTTCATTTCGATATAAAGATCATTGCCTTCACGGCTACGCTCGCCGACGCCGGCGAATACCGACTTACCTTTATGGAATTTAGCGATGTTGTTAATAAGTTCCTGGATAAAGACCGTTTTGCCGACGCCGGCGCCACCGAAGAGGCCTACCTTACCACCCTTGACAATCGGGCATATTAAGTCGATAACTTTAATGCCAGTTTCAAGCAGTTCAGTCTTGGTGCTCTGGTCTTCCAATGACGGCGGTTGGGCATGGATTGGCAGACGATCGCCTTTTGGCGCTGGCTGATTGTCAATCGGCTGGCCGATGACATTAAAAATTCTGCCCAGCGTTTCATCTCCCACAGGCACTGAAATCGGCCCACCGGTATCGGTTGCAACTGCCCCCCGGGCTAGACCATCTGTCGGGCCCATGGCTACGGCTCGTACCGAACTCTGGCTCAAATGCTGGGCAACCTCAAGGACCAGTTTTTTACCACTATGTTCAACTTCCAGGGCGCTGTAAATAGACGGCAGGTAGTTCTCGAATTCAATATCGGCTACCACGCCTACGATTTGGGTGATTTTTCCTTGCGTCTTGGTGGTTGTCGGCAAAAGATGCTCCTTTCTATGTAACAGCTTCGGTGCCGCCGATAATTTCAGCGACTTCTTGGGTAATGGCCGCCTGGCGGGTGGCATTTAACTCTAAGGTTAGTACATCAATCAAATCAGTTGCATTACGGTTGGCATTGCCCATCGATATCATTCTCATGGCATGCTCGGACGCGGCGGCTTCTACGCGGGCGCGGCGCAACGCCGACTCAAAATACAATCGCAGCGCAGCATCCAAAACAGCTTTACCATCGGGCTCGAGTTCGTAAGCGAATTCAGCCGGCTTTTTAACATCAGCTTCGGCCGGCTCTTCGGACTTTGGTTCAGGAGCAACAGGCAATAGCGGAATCGTGCGGACCTGTTGAACCATGGTGGAAATTGATTCGGTGAATATAAGACTGACTGAACTGAATTGGGCCTGCTCCATACCCTCGGTGATGGTCTCAAGAACTGGGGCAAAAACATTAATATCGGGGTCATCCTCAATATTGTCGTAAGCGCCGAGCAGCTCGATGTTGCTGCCACGTGAGAAGTGTCGTGCTCCTTTGCGGCCAAAGGCCACAACCAGCGGGGTTATCCCGGCTCGGTTGTCTTCGGCAAAGGCCCTTGCCGCGGCGTTGAAAACATTGGCGTTATAGGCACCGGCTAAACCTCTATCGCTATTGAAAATAACATAGAGCTTAGCTTTACTATCTGGCGGGCTGAAGTAGGGGTGTTGCGCGGCCTCGGGAGTCTGGCTTAAGCGCCGCAGTATGGCTGCGGCCGCGTCAGCATAAATGCCAGATTTTTGAGCGGCCTCCACGATCCGGCGCATTCTGGCCGCGGCCACTAGCTCCATAGCTTTGGTAATTTGCTTAGTGTTGCCAATTGAGCGAATCCGGCGCTTAAGAAGCTGCGTTGAAGCCATTAGATGCTCCCTCCAGTCACTCGGTTAACCGTTTGCCGTTTACCGTTTTCCGTACTTTTATCGGCAGCCGGGTTCGTCTTATACTGGCCAGCAACAGTTTGGGCAGCTTGTAGAATGGCCTTTTTCATCTCGTCGCCAGCTTTCTCGCCCTTTTGTAATTCATCTGCGAGCTTAGCATGCTTTTGCTCCAGTTCCCGCAGCAGAGCGTTTTGAGCGGTCTTGACGTTCTCGATCGGTATACCGTCGAACGCACCTTCTGTAGCAGCATAGATGCTAGTGGTTTGCTGCCAGACGGGCAGCGGCGAGTATTGCGGCTGCTTCAAAATTTCCGTCAGCAGGCGGCCGCGGCTAAGCCGGGCTTGGGTCTCGGTGTCCAAGTCAGTGGCGAACTGCGAAAAAGCTGCCAGTTCGCGGTACTGGGCCAAATCCAGACGCAGCCGGCCGGCCACCTCTTTGATGGCTGGCGGCTGGGCGTTTCCGCCGACGCGCGAGACTGACAGGCCGACTGAAATCGCCGGTCTGATACCCTGATAGAACAGGTCCGATTCCAGATAGATTTGGCCATCAGTAATCGAAATCACATTGGTAGGAATATAGGCGCTGACATCGCCGGCCTGGGTCTCGATGATCGGTAGGGCGGTCAGCGAGCCGCCACCCAGCTCATCAGACAGCTTGGCGGCTCGCTCAAGCAGCCGTGAATGCAGATAGAAAACGTCACCCGGGTAAGCTTCGCGCCCCGGTGGACGACGCAGTAGCAATGACATCTGGCGATAAGCCACGGCGTGCTTGGAAAGATCATCGTAGATAATCAGAGCGTGTTGTTTGTTGTCACGGAACCATTCACCGATGGCGCTGCCGGCATACGGTGCCAGATATTGCAGCGGCGCCGGGTCGGCTGCTGAAGTGACAACAATAACGCTTGTTTCCATCACGCCCTCGCGGCGCAGCCGATCAATCAACCGGGCGATTTTAGCTCTTTTTTGAGAGATAGCTACGTAAATATTAATAATGCCTGTCTTTTGGCGCGCCTGGTTAATCATAGTATCCACAGCTATAGCGGTTTTACCGGTCTGGCGGTCGCCCAAGATAAGCTCTCGTTGCCCGCGGCCAATCGGCACCATGGCGTCAATAGCCGTAATTCCTGTGGGCACAGATTGGTAAACGCTCCGCCGGGCCAGTACATTGGGTGCGATTTTTTCGATTTCGCCATGCTGCTTGGCCTCAACCGGTCCTTTGCCGTCTAGCGGTCGACCAAGCGGGTCAATGACTCGGCCGACGAGCTCCGGCCCAATCGGAACTGACAAAATCTGGCCGGTCTGTTTAACACGATTGCCAGCCTTAACTCCTACATCCTCACCAAGAAGTACTGCCCCAATCTCATCTTCCAGTAGGTTCAAGGCAAAGGCTGAAACTGGGCCCTTTGAGCCTTCGATTTCCAGCATTTCGGCGTAGCCACACGAGCCTAAACCGTAAATCCAGGCAACACCATCACCCACGCGCGTCACTACACCGGCCGTTTTTTCATCACCGGCAGCTTCGAGTTTGGCAATCGAGCGCCGGACCTCTTCAGCCAGGTCTTTGACATTGAACTTGACGCCTGACATCTAGGCGGCCTCCTTAAGCTTGTTCAGCGTCCGCCTTATCGTCATATCCCAGCTGCGGGTCGCCGTCTCAACCCTGATTCCGCCGATGACGGATTTATCGACCTCTTCTCGTAAAACCACTTCCTGGGTTTGTGTCATCTTCTTAAGCTGTGTCATGAGCTCGTGCTTCAGCTTTTCTGATAGCCAGTAGGCACTTGTCAGATGGGCTCTGACCAGCAATCGGCGCTCTTCCAACTCCTGGTCAATGTCTGATAGTAATAAATCAATTTCATTGCGCCGGTTGGTCGCTATTAAAGCCGCTGCCAGGCGAGCCGATAAATCAGCTGCCGGAAGCTCAGCGAGTATTTCATCAACCGCGTATTGGGCTAAGCGCCGCCGGGACAAACTAATCATTGACCAGCTCCTTGACAGTGGATTCAACTAAACGACGGTCTTCTGCCTGGTTGATTTTTTGGCGCAGGACTTTCTCGGTCGACATTATAACCATATCCGTTAATTCAGCCTTAAGCTGCTCCCGAAGTTTTAGGTGCTCGTGGCCCAGTCGTTCCTTAGCCTCGTCTATCAGGCGCTTGGCTTGAGCATCGGTGGCTGCTTCAGCCTTAGCGGCTATCTCTTTGGCTTGGATTTGAGCATCAGCCAAGGCCTTATCCGCTTGTTCGCGAGCAGATTTAATAATCTGCCCAGCCTTTTCCTCGGCCCTCGCTAGTGCTTCATCTGTCTCTTTTGCCTTAACTAAGCTCTCCTCGAGCGTTTTACGCCTGGCCTCGATGATGGCAGTCAATTTAGGGAATACCCAACGCCGCAATACCAGAAGGACGATTACGAAAGTTGCCAACTGGAATAGAAAAGACTTGAAGTTGATATTAAAAGCACCGATTCCGCTAGCGGATTCTTCTGCTTGAGCAAATTGTAGCGGCACGCTAATCGTCAAAACCAATTAAGCTCCTTTATGAAGTTGTGAATAGTATTAACAGCACGAATGCGAATACGGCATCCACTAGCCCGACCATGATAAAGGCCGTAGCCAGGATTTTGCCTTGCATTTCCGGATTCCGCCCGACCGCACCTACCACGGCCGCACCAATTAAACCGATACCGACGGCCGGTCCGATAGCGCCCAAGCCGATTGTCAAACCTTTAATTAGTGACGGGTCTACTTCCATATAATCTCCTTTTTACCTATTAATTCCTGGCTCCAGCCGCCTGAATCGAGTGACTCTCCGATGACTCGTTATGAGTAGTGGACATCATCAGATAGCTGGCAGTCAGCATCATGAACAGATAGGCCTGGACAAACGCCACAAAGATTTCCAGAAACATTATCGGTAATGTGGCTGCCCAGGCCAAGTTGCCAGCCAGTGCCGCAATGGCGAAAAGCAGGGCCTCACCGCCGTATATAACCCCGAAAAGACGCAGCGATAGTGTTACCAGACGCAAAACTTCTCCGAAGAGCTCGTTAAGTCCGATAAAGATATTCATTGGGTTTTTAAGATTGCCGGAGAAAAAATGGCGGAAATAACCCAGTCCACCAATTTCCTTAACGGCGTAGATGTGGACAGTCGCCAAGGCCAAAGTCGCCATTGCTAAAGTTGAGTTCAAGTCAGTGGTCCAGGCGCGAAATAACTGAGTGCCATTGTAGGTAATAGAACCCACCCCTGGTAGTAAACCGCTAAGATTGCAGGCCAAGATAAAAACCAAAAGTGTAATCAGCAGAGGAAAATGCCGCAGCGCGCGTTTACGATCACCACCGAAAGTCTCGATAATCATACCCATCACCAGTTCAGTAAAACTCTCAAACCAGTAGACGAGTCGATTTTTGGGCCATAGTTGGCTGACGCGAGCAGCCAAGCCGAATAAACCTAGTACCAGAATAGCCATCAGGATACCAAAGAGCATACTATTGGTGAACGGTAGAGGGCCAAGATTAAATAGTTTCTCGGCTGCCAAAGCCTCGGTGGCGAAATCCATGCTTAGCAAAGCAACCCCCAATTGACATTTCCCAGTGGCATTCGAAGTCATTGTAGCAGCTCAGGCGTTCGGGTATCAAATTCGCTAACGTTCTTCTCGCTTGATGCAGCCACCTGTCAAAGCACACAACAACCTGCGGAACTCCCTAACGGTCGGTCTCGCTCATGAGTTTCCCTCAAAAAATTCGCTCGGCAAGTCCTCGGCTTAGATGTTGATACTTTTGACGTGTCTGCTCAGGTGAGCATCGCGATGCCAACCAATTTAATACCCTCACTTAGGCGAATTGTAATAAAGGTGTGGATATTTTATAGTATGGTAGTCTTTATTGAGTCCGCCTGGTACGGACTCCAAGACGAACTCTTGACAAGCAGACTTCTAGACTAAAGGAGGCTAAAATGCCACCGAACCGGCGATGGTCTCCCGAGAAAATCGAGACCATGCGCAAAGAACTTCTTGAGGAAGGTAAGACCCTAAAGGAAATCGGAGCTCGCGAAGGTGTAACTGCTGAGCGAATTCGACAGGTGGTCGGAAACCTCAATCGAGAAAACAGTCGGACTAAGGTTAGGCAAGAGCAAGTTCGAGTACTTGCCGAAGCCGGTAAGAGCGATGAGGAAATCGCCGCAAAATTGGGTCTCGGGGTGAGAAGAGTAGCCGATTTGCGAGTGATGTCAGGAATCTACCGTCCTGCGGGCGGCAAGAAATGGACTAGCGAGTCAATTCTACAAAAAGCCCGTGAGTGGCATAAGCATTTTGGTTACACGCCCGCGGTTGCAGATTGGCATCCAGCCCAAGCAGTAAGGCAGGGCCACCTGGAACGGGTCAATCGCTACTACGAGTTCGAAGCTCCACCACTACGCTGCGTTCAGAAGGTCTTCGGATCGTGGTCTGAGATGATTCGTCAATCTGGCTTACCGCCTGCACCGAGAGGTAATGCAGCCAGAGGGTACTGGATAAAGGGGCGGCCGGCGGGTTAAACACGCTGGCTGCCCCAAAATAATTTAACGTCTGCTTGTCATTTCTTCTTATATCCTAATTCCTGATAAAATGGGCTTATGTTTTTTGAGCTCTTCAAGTGGTGGTATGGCTTAGGTTGGCTTGAAGCCTGGCGCGACGTTCCCAGGTCCATCAAAAGAGCTGGTCTGGAATTTTCCATCCCCCCATTACTCGAGAATTTATTTGCGCCTTGGAAACAGCTTATATCAGCACCCGGCAGGTCTATAGATGAAAAATTCAGAGCGACCATCGATAATCTGGTTTCCAGGACCATTGGCTTCTTTGTGCGTCTTTTGACATTGATTGCGGCAGCGGTAGTAATAAGTGTAAATGCAATTTTCAGCCTGGTAGTGGCCGTGATCTGGCCGCTTCTGCCATTGGCGGCAATTTACTTCTTAATCAGGGCATTCACGGGCTGATTATGGAGCTAGAACTCAACAGTCTGCGGGCGCGCCAAGCCAGGCTGGCAGCTTTGATAGGCAACAGAGGAGGCCTTGTGCTGTTATCCAGCTCGGTCGTCTCGGTAGTTCTAGGAATTGCCTTTCTGATTGCCGCTGACTCAAAAAATCTCGGCTTTGCTGGCCTGTGCCTGTCATCATTCACCGCCGTTATCGGCCTATGGTATCGCCGTGATTTAGCAAAACTTCCGCCTAACTTAGCGCCGCGTACGCTCGACGATATTCTCGAACCTAAACTGCTAGCTCGTTTCAGTAAGCCGACACCGGTTACTCCGCGCAGTACTTGGCAAGCCGTCACGTTGGAGTGGCAGGGCAGGTTCATCATTAATCACTTATTGCTTTCAACTGAGCAGGTTTCACGCTCATTAAGCGAGGTACCGGACGAAATGGCAGCTGTCTGGCACAACGCTCAAGAATTGATGAAGCGGCAAAACAGCCCCGAGTTACACGCCGGGATATTAGCCGCATCTCTGCTTACTAGCTCTCAACCGGCAAAAGATTATTTAGCTAAACTTAACTTGACAAGCGAAGATTTACTGGAAACTTCGGACTGGCTGGGGCGTCTAAGCCGGTCTTTAAACCAACCCAAGCCGTATTTTGGTGGTATTGGCCGCGACTGGGCATCGGGCTTCACGCCGACCCTCGACCAGTTCGGCCAGAATATCAGTTCGGCTGTCGAAGCCGGGCATGGCCATTTTCACACCCTGGCACACGGCGAAGTTTTGGACAGCGTAGTCCATTCTTTGAGCCAGCCCCAGGGGAACGCTGCGCTTGTTGGCCCAGCTGGCACTGGCAAGACGTCACTAGTGTACGCGCTAGCCGAAAGATTACTGAGGGGCCAAGACCAAAGCCTCCAGTACTACCAGATTGTCAGCCTTAATGCCTCAGCTATTTTGTCGGCGGCTGGCGATAAGCTCGAAAAAATTATGCTTCGTCTGTTCAATGAAGCCGTGCATGCCCGCAACATCATTATTTTTCTAGACGAGGCCGAGCTATTTTTTGGAAAAGGCACAGGCGCTTTTGACGTCAGCCAGATACTGCTGCCGCTGTTACAAAACCACACGGTAAAAGTCGTTGCAGCCTTCACACCGGAGTTCTGGCAGCAATTAAAATCGAACCGTGAGTCGCTGGCGGCGCATATGGCGCCGATTATCATTAACGAACCTGACCAAACTATTACGATGCAGATTTTAGAGGACAGTGCATTAACGCTGGAGGCCCAAAATCACATCAATGTCACGTATCAGGCAGTGCGTGAGGCCTATCGCCTAAGCGACCAATACATGCAGGATCAGGCTTATCCAGGCAAGGCTATCAGCCTGCTTGAGCAGTCCATCCCTTACACCCAAGATAAGATTATGACCGCTGAATCAGTGCAAGCGGCTGTTGAAATCACTCGCGGCGTAAAAGTCGCAAAAGCCGAAGCTCCGGAAGCCGATGTTTTGCTCAATCTGGAAGAACGTATCCACAGCCGTATGATTAATCAGGAAAGGGCAGTTCAAGTAGTGTCGGCAGCGCTGCGACGTGGCCGGGCCGGCGTGGCCGACCCCAAGCGCCCGGTTGGCAGCTTTTTGTTCTTGGGTCCAACCGGTGTTGGCAAGACTGAACTAGGGCGCTCATTGGCAGCGGTTTATTTCGGCGACGAACGGCGAATGATTCGCTTAGACATGACCGAGTATCACCAGTCAGAGGCTGCCGAGCGGTTAGTGGAGGCCGGCGGCCCGGCCAACAAAAGCCTGATTTTACAAATCCGGCAGCAACCGTTTTCAGTTGTACTGCTAGATGAAGTCGAAAAAGCTAGCCAGGCCGTGCTTAACCTGCTACTGCAGGTTCTGGATGAAGGTCGCCTGACTGATAAAGCCGGCCACCCAGCGTCATTCCGCAATGCTATAATCATCACTACATCAAATGCTGGTTCAGCCGAGATTACTCAAAGGGTGGCGGCCGGTGATACGTTGGAATCATTTGAGAGGCCGCTGATCGACAAGCTCATAGCTAGCAATGTTTTTCGAGCTGAGCTGATAAACCGTTTCGATGGAATCGTGTTGTTCAGGTCGCTGAACCAGCCAGAGCTAACCCAAGTCGCCAAGCTGATGATTAATAATGTCAACCAAACTTTGGCCAAGCAAAATGTCTCGGTCCAGTTGAGCGATGCGGCCTTGGCTAAATTAATCCAGGCCGGATATGATCCGGAATTTGGCGCCCGTCCAATGCGGCGGGTAATTGCCGATGCAGTGGAGGACGTTGTGGCAACCAAAATTCTGCGCGGTGAGGCTCAACCCGGAAGCGTGGTAAAACTGGATGTCGGCGATTTGGATCCGATTGATAACCAGCGCCAGGCTTAATCCCTGCCGAAAATTAATTTTTCAAGCAATAACCTCTATACTGCTGGTATGGCCAAGGGAGTCTTACCAGGCACTATTTTAGTTGTATTTGGAATAACCGGTGACTTGAGCCGGCGATATCTGCTTCCAGCTCTGTCTGAAGTTTGTCGCTCAGCCAACTTGCCTGAGAACTTCACAATCTTGGGGGTCTCACGCCGTGATGTGTCTATAGCCGAGGTACTCGGCGATAATAACAAAAACCTGAAACATTTCACCAAGCTTTTTCAGATGGATTTGAACGCTCAGGGCGATTATCTGGCGTTAAAGAAAAAGCTATCAGCCATCGGCCAAAAATCAGGCGCGAAGCCACAAGTCATTTTCTATTTGTCGGTGCCGCCGGCAGCCGTTTTACCGATTATCCGGCATCTGGGCCAAGCCGGCTTGAATCACTCCCAAGCCAAGCTGCTGTTGGAGAAGCCTTTCGGATTTGATTTGGCATCGGCGCGTGAGCTGATTACGCAAACGGCTAAACACTTCCCGGAAAAGCAGGTGTACCGGATTGACCATTACTTAGCTAAAGAAGTGGCGCAGAACATTGTGGTATTTCTGGGCAGCAACGCCCTTTTCCGTAATGTCTGGAGCCACCGGTTCATCGAGAAAATCGTCATCATCGTGGCTGAGAAAATCAATATTGAGGCCCGGGCTTTATTTTATGAATCGACCGGCGCCTTGCGCGATGTTATTCAAAGCCACCTATTACAGCTGGCAGCTTTAACGCTCATGGAGCCTTATGCCGACGTATTTGAATACGAAGAGCTTCCGAGCAGACGGCTGATAGCTCTAAAGGCCCTTTCGATCGATATAGACAAGCCGATTATCCGGGCACAGTATAAAAGCTACCAGAAAGAAGTTGCCAATCCCGGTTCGACTACCGAGACATTCGTCGGGCTGACGCTGAAGTCAAAGGAGCGGCGCTGGCAAGGCGTTCCGATTCTTTTAGCCTCAGGTAAAAACCTTAACGATAAGCTGACAGAGATTAGAATTTACTTCAAAAAGAAAGAAACATCAGAAGCCAATCGCTTAGCGCTTCGGGTGCAACCCAAAGAGGGTATCGAGCTCGATCTATGGGTCAAAGAGCCAGGCTACGAGCGGCGCTTAAAGCAAAAATCGCTAGCCTTTACTTATGAGCAGCACTATGAACGCTTACCAGATGCTTATGAGCGGGTTCTGCTTGACGCCATACGCGGTAGCCAGAGTCTATTTGCCAGTAGCGGTGAGGTCTTGGAGAGCTGGAGGATATTGGAGCCGATTCAAGAGAGATGGAGAATGGGTAGCAGCGATTTACGATTTTATAAACCCGGCAGCACAATCGAGGAAGTCCTCAAGCTGATATAATGTAACCCCATGGCCAGGCCGATAATAGCGGCCGAAGACGTTTACAAGAGCTTCGGCAAGATTAAAGCTGTCAATCACATTAACTTCGAGATATATCCCGGAGAAATCTTTGCATTCTTAGGTCCTAACGGTGCCGGTAAAAGCACCACCATTAAAATGCTGACCACCATGCTGCGGCCAACCAGCGGCAAGTTGTATCTGGCCGGGCACGATGTAACCAAAGACCAGGCGGCAGTGCGACAATCTTTGGGTATCGTCTTTCAGGACCCAAGTCTGGATGAAGAGCTGACCGCAAAAGAAAATATGGAGCTGCATGCGGCGCTTTATCATGTGCCCAAACCAGAGCAAGACCAGCGCATTGAGGAGTTACTTAATTTAGTCGGGCTGCAAGAGCGAAAAGACAGTTATATTAAAACATTCTCGGGTGGCATGCGCCGCCGGCTGGAAATCGCCCGCGGTTTGCTCCATCATCCCAAGGTGCTGTTTTTAGACGAACCAACCTTGGGACTTGATACCCAGACTAGGAATGTCTTATGGGACTATGTTAAGAAACTTTCCAAGCACGAGGGAATGACGATTTTCTTCACTACCCATTATCTGGATGAAGCCGAAGAAGTCGCTGGCCGCATAGCCATCATCGACCACGGCAAAATCGTGGCAATTGGAACGGCTAAAGACCTGGCTAAGCTGACCAAGACTAAAAACTTAGAGCAGGCTTATCTGAAATTGACCGGCGAAACCATTCGCGACGAAACCAGTGATGCATACGACGGGTTAAATATGAAAAGCGCAATGCGAATCAGGAGCTTAAGGAGCTAATATGCAGATATTGGCGGTTTTGTGGCTGAGGCAGATGCGGCGTTATTTCCGAAGCCGCTCGCGTATTATCGGTTCTATCGGTCAGCCCCTGCTTTTCTTGCTGGCTTTGGGTTATGGGCTCGGTGCGGTTTTCGAACGTGCCGGGCAAGGGGACTACCTGCAATTTTTGGTTCCCGGAATCATCATGCAGACTATCTTGTTCACTTCAATCTTTTGGGGAGCCATTATCATATTCGATCGCCGTTTCGGCTTCTTATCAGAGCTTTTAGTAGCGCCTGTTTCACGACTGAGAATTTTACTTGGTAGCGCACTGGGTGGTGCCACAATTACGCTCGTCCAAGCTTGCCTGGTATTCGTTATTGCCCTGGCGCTTGGTTTCAGACCCGAGAATTGGCTAGCGGTACCTATAGCGGTTGGGATAATGGCTGCTATGTCGTTGGCTCTGGCGCATTTTGGCGCTGGCTTGGCCTCGGCGGTTGAAGACTTTCAGGGCTTCCAAGCTATTAACAGCTTCGTGATGTTCCCACTATTTTTCCTGTCAAATGCGTTATACCCGCTGACCAATGCGCCAGATATTTTGCGTATCATTGCTTCGGTCAATCCTCTATCTTACGCAGTTGATGGCCTACGGTATGTTCTACTCGGCGAAAGCCACTTTTCGATTGCGCTGGACATGGCAGTACTGTTCATAACGCTGGTAGTCGCCACAACCTTTGCCGTCAACCGCTTCAACCGCATCCAGGTCTAGGCGCCTAACGGCCTTATGAGACACCCCTTCGTGGTTTCTCATCGCGCAGGCAAAATGGAATACATTTTGTCTGGCTGCTCTTCCGGAGAAAAAGGGCGGTCAACTCAAAGTGAAAACTTAGACTTCAGCTTAAATTAAAGTCTGCTGGTAAACTGAATGTAGTGAAAAAAGGTTTAGTTATTGTTTTGGTGGTGGCGATTTTAGGTGGGCTGGGTGGTTATATGTTGATACAGAATGAATCTAACGAACCGGCCGTCCAGGCCAGCCAGAACCGGATTGGGGATAGGTCTACTCAGGCGAATAATTACCCGAACGGTACGTACACTAGTGATGTGGCTGAGACGCTGTATGGCAATGTTCAGATTACAATTGTAATAACCAGCGGCAAAATTAGCGATGTGCAGTTTAGGCAGATGCCTGATAAAGACGACGGTCGTACTCAACAACTAACCGAAATGTCCAAGCCCCTACTTAAAGCCACTACCCTCGAAAAGCAAAGTGATCAAATCGATTTTGTAACAGGGGCCACCAGTACCAGTTACGGCTATCAGGAATCGCTGCAGTCGGCGCTTGATAAAGCATACGATGCTTCTAAATCATAGGTCATGAGAAAAACCGCCCGAGTTATGGGCATGGCCGTGACTATCGAGGTCCCACAGCTTAAAAATGAGTCTGTTGTAAAAGCCGCTTTTGACAGATTGCGGGCGATTGATAGGCAGTTCAGCCCCTATAAGAAGAACAGCGAGCTTTCCAAATATAACCGCGGTGAGCTAAATGAGCTGACTTTGAGCCCCGAGATGAAATTCATACTTCATGCCTGCCGAAGGGCTGAAGAAAAAACAGATGGCTATTTCTCGGCATGGTACGGCGATAGTTGTGACCCGAGTGGGTATGTAAAAGGCTGGGCGATAGCCGAGGCTGGAAGGGTTTTAGAATCCAAAGGCCAAAAAACCTACTCCATCTATGCTGGTGGTGATATTTTATGCCGTTCGAGCAGCGATAAAATTTGGAAAATCGGTATCCAAGATCCAACTGATAAGCAGAGAATACTTAACAAGTTAAGTATTTCTAACGGAGCGGTGGCTACATCGGGGAATTACGAGCGCGGAGGGCACATCATCAACCCCAAAACTAAAAAACCGGCCGACGAAATACTAAGCATTACTGTGGTCGGTCCGGATATCATCTCAGCCGATGTTCTAGCCACGGCCGCCTTCGCCATGGGCAAAAAAGGCATCGATTTTGTCAAAAAACAAAAAGACTACGAAGCTCTAGCCGTAACCCGGGAAGTAGTCAGAAATGATTTTTTGGCGAGGCAAACCCATTTTAAGCAGGGTTTGCCGTAACCCGGTAACGAAACCGTACGGTCCGGATATGTAGAAAACACGCTCTTTGTAATCGGGAACTGCGGTCTTTATCATTGCGGCATCTACCGGGCCTTTGAAACCAAGCCAATTATCGGGTGCCTCACCGCTGAGCGCGTAATGCGTTGTGATGCCAGCTTGTAGTGATTGTTGAAATAAGTCGGTAAAAGCGAACTCATCGGCGCTGTTGGCTGAATATAGCAGTGTGATGTCGCGCTTTTGCCGGCTGTCGAGGAGGTATTTAATGATACTGCGAAATGGCGTAACACCGATGCCGCCGGCCAAAAAAGCCAACTTTTGGCTAGTGTGCTTTGGTAATACAAACGAGCCTTCGAGCTGGTAGGCCAGCATCTTATCGCCCTCTTGCAGTTTCTCCAGCCCGGCTTTAAAACTGCTGCGCTTCTCTGGTTCTTTGGTGGTAAACATCAGATAATCTTCGGTTGGCGCTGAAGAAACAGTAAAATAACGCCGGTTGCCGCGGGTATCGGCCTTAACCATCGGTAGTGTCCACTCCATATATTGGCCGGCAGCAAACCGTAAATTCTTTTTACCACTAAATATGTAGCTGTAGATATCTTTAGCCTCTTTTTTCTTTTGTTTGAGCGCTAGCTCAAAACGGCGATTGGGCGCCATGATAAAAGCGAACAGATTGCCAAGAAGCAGGGCTTCTTCGGGTGCGAAGTGCCAATCGCTGACCGAGTAAAGTACTCCCACGAGAGTGGCGTAGGCCAGCATTTGCTTCGGCTTATGCGGAGAAGAAGATGGCTCGGTCAGCATAATGTAGGCAAAGAAGAGTACTGGCGTAGCAGTCAGCCCGACCCAGACAATATTTAGCAGATCGCCGGCCTGGTCTTTAAGAAAGAAATTAATAACCAGGTAACCTAAATAGATGCTCATAAAAACGCTGACCATTAAATAACGCTTCATCTTGCGCAAAATCAGCTGTCCGGCAATAAAGACCAGCGGTACCAGAAAAGCCGTCCCAATCCACCAGGCCGGGAAATAATCAAATAGCAGAGCTACCGTGAACGCGCCGGCTGCCGCCGGGTTAAAAATATGCCGCTGGCCGTAAACCAGAACGTACTTTGACAGCATCGCGGCTGAACCGGCTGCAGCCAAAATCAGGTAATCATTAGGTTCTTGGGCTGGCATTAAAATCAGAGCCAGTATCAAAGCGGTTATATAGTCGGATTCTTTGTTGCGCGGGATATTGAGTAGCTCAGAAGCTATGTAGTTGACGGTGACGCAAACGACCGCCAAAAAGGCGGTTGAAGCTAAAACCTGGTGCCATTCAAAGGCGATCTCGCCCATCAAACCACCCAGTATTCCCCAGGCCACAAAAGCCAGCAGCGAGTACAGCACCAGCCGATATGACGTTAGTCGATCCAGCCGTCCATCAACTAAATCGAGTGCCCGTTGTCCTTTAAAAATCAGTTTTTTGGCGTCCATAGGCTTTAACCTCTACATGTTTTGCAGGTTTCGCCGCTCTGATTTTCGGCTTCCCAGTGCTTGTAAGCCGACCACCATGGCTGCAGGTCGTGATAGCCGACAAAATCGGCTACCCGCCGCAGCACCCACCCCAACCAGCCGTAAATCTGCAGATTACCCCATTGCACCGCTGCCCAATGTTGGCCGACGGGAGTGACGTAAACCGGTTTGCGGGGCTTATACGGCCAAGGGTGTTTACCCCTCGCCAGGCGTTTAAAATTTTCAGCCACGAACTTACCGTCGTAAAGAGCCGTCTGCGCCATGCCCGAATATATGGTGTCGGCATTGTCGCCGATAACGTAAATGTCTTCTTCCGCCTGCAGCAACTCGTTAACTAAAACTTTGGCTTGTTCACTGAAGCTGAATTTATTAGCCGCTAGGAAGGGATGGTTGGTGACACCGGCCGTCCAAACGACCGTATGGCTAACAATGCTGCGGCCGCTAACCGTCAGTCTGTCAGCGGTTTCAGCCTCGACTTTTTGGTGCAAATGAAGCTTTACGCCAAGGCGGTGCAACCGTTTTTGGATAGCGATGGAATAAGGCCGCGGCATCCTCGGTACCAGATACGGTTCGGCCTCCACTAGCTCAACATGAATAGCTTTGGCGGGAAATTTATGCCTCTGCATAATGTGTTTGATATAGGCCGGCAGAACGCCCGCCAACTCGACGCCGGTCGGGCCGCCGCCGATGATTACATAGTTGAGGTCCGGCTGGCCTTCAGCCATCAAGAGTTTATGCAGGTGGTCGCGCAATTCTTGGGCATCTTCCAGGGTTTTAATGCCGAAGGAATACTCCTTTAATCCCTTAATCCCAAAATAGTTGGTAATTACCCCCAGGGCTACCACAAGAACATCATAGCCGTAGATTTTGCCGGATTTGCAGTGGATTTGTTTGCTATGCCTATCAAGCTTTTTAGCGCTGTCTTGGACTATCCGGACGTTTTTGCCGGCAAAAATCTCTGAAAGGGGTATTGATGACGCTACCGGGCTACCGCCGGTGGCAGCCTGGTATAGCGCGGGATAGTAACGGAAATTCAGCTGGTCTGACATCAGGGTCACCGCAAAATGAGGATGGTTAGCCAGCTCCAGCGCGGTCTTAACTCCGCCGAACCCGCCGCCTAAAATAAGGACTTTCTGCTTCTCGGATGCCATTTAGTATAAGTGTAACTGAGGGGCGTAAGCTTGTCATCCACAGCCGCTTACAATATGTTTTACAAGCATTGATTGGCTTTGCTTTATAATAAACTCCAATAAGCCAATAAAAGAGGGAGGTGCTGTTTTGGTTAAAGCTATTACTAAGCATTCAGAAAATAAATGGGCCATCCTGGCTTTACTTGCGGTAGCACAGTTCATGGTGGTGTTGGACATTGCCATAGTCAACGTAGCGCTACCTTCTATAGCTCGAGACTTACACTTTGCTGGCAATAACCTGCAGTGGGTAATAACAGCTTATACCTTAACTTTCGGCGGCTTCCTTCTTTTGGGCGGCCGGGCGGCCGACCTTTACGGCCGCCGTTTGATCTTTATGTCCGGCGTGGTCTTTTTTACCCTCATGTCTCTTCTCGCTGGGTTGGCTCAGACTGATACTCAGCTCATCATAGCCCGAGCGGCTCAGGGTCTGGGTGGTGCCATCATGTCACCGGCAGCCCTTTCTATCGTCTTAGCTGAGTTCAAAGAGGGGAAGGAGCGTAATACCGCCATGGGCGTTTGGGCAGCAGTGGCATCCGGTGGGGCGGCCGCTGGGGTGCTATTAGGCGGTGTACTGACACAATACCTGGATTGGCGCTGGAACTTCTTCGTCAATGTGCCGGTTGGAATTGCGGTAGTCTTTACGGCTTTCTATTTGCTGCCGAAGCATATCGGCGAAGAGCATAAGAAACTCAAACTGGATTTGCCCGGTGCTACTCTGGCTACCGGCGGTCTGATGTCGTTGGTTTACGGACTTTCTAAAGCACCAAGTAATGGCTGGGATTCAGTAACTGTTTGGGCCTTCATCGTGGCTGGCTTGGCGCTACTGACACTATTCGTATTCAATGAACAACGTGCTAAGCAGCCCTTGATGCCGTTGAGGATTTTTAAAATACGTAACTTGTCTGGGGCCAATTCGGCATTTTTAGTAATTTCCTGCACGATGTTTTCGATGTTTTTTTTCCTGACACTCTACATCCAGACCGTCCTTGGCTATTCGCCGGTAAAAACCGGCGTTAGTTTCTTGCCCGTAACGTTCATAATCGCGGTTGTGTCAGGAATAGTTGCTAATCTGGTTGCCAAAATCGGCTACAAACCGCCGATGAATCTAGGGCCAGTGGTACTGGCAGTCGGCCTATTTGTTATCAGCCGGACAATGAAAATCGATGGAGACTATTGGCATAATGTCTTCCCGGGACTTGCTACAGCGGCAGTCGGCATGGGCCTGACGTTCGTATCAGGAACACTGGCGGCTACTTCCGGAGTGCCTAAACACTTCTCCGGCTTAGCGTCGGGTATCCTTAACACTTCGCAGCAGGTCGGTGGGGCAATCGGGCTGGCGATCCTATCAGCCGTGGCCTTCTCGACGATTACTGCCGAAGTTGCCGCTGGTGGGCCTAGGGCGGGGGCTCAAGTACATGGTTATATAGCAGGACTTCAAGTAGGTATTGGGCTGGCTTTGGCGGCCGCGGTTGTTGTGTTCTTGGTAGTCAAAAACAGAAAAGTTGACGCCAAAGAAGCCATGTCAATGGGTTAACGGCCTCCGGCCTTATGAGAAACCCCTTCGCGGTTTCTCATCGCACCGGCAAAATGGAATACATTTTGTCGGGCTGCTCATCCGGAAAAAATGATCAAAAAGTTAGGCGGTCCGACGTTGGCAATCGGCGCATAATCCGTAAACCTCTAGCTGGTGGCCTCGTGGCGAGTGACCGGATTTGGCAGCTACTGTATCTATCATTGTCTCAAGCATCGAGTTTGGCTCAAGACTGAACGTTGTACCGCAGTTGGTACAGTGGAAATGATGGTGGTGTTCTTGGAAGACATCAGATAACTCGAACTTGTATTTCCAGCCGATATTTAAGCGGTTGACAATTCCCAGCTTCTCAAACAACTCCATAGCTCTATAAACGCTGGCTCGGTCCACCCTATCTTTAGCCCGACCGATTAAGACCTGCATAGTCTGTGGTTTTTGGTTGAAAAGTAAATCAAAAACAACCTTACGCGGCTTGGTAAGGCTCGAACCGTTTTTCTTCAGTAGTGCCCGCAACGTTTTGTAGTGCATCTATAGCAAAATTATAAAAAATTGCGACAAATTTGCAAATTCTAGAGTTCGGAATATAGAATAAACTCATGGTGTTGTTCCTCCTAACCCTGGCGGCTGCCTTGGCAGCATTGCTGGGTGGGTTTATTGCTATCCGCGGGCGACGCAGGCTGCACCTGGCCTTCGGTTTTACCGCCGGCTTGATTTTAGGGTTGGTGGCATTTAACTTACTACCCGAGATTTTCGAGATTAGCTTCTCAGAAAACCTTGACCCTATTTGGCCAATGATAACCTTGGTCAGCGGTTTTCTGCTATTTCACGTAATCGAAAAACTTATCTTGATTCACCATGGCAGCGAAGAAAAATACGGTCCGCACCGGCATCCTTTTGTCGGTGTTGCAGGGGCAGTGGCTTTGTCAGGACACAGCTTTCTAGACGGTCTGAGTATAGGCATCGGCTTCCAAGTTAGCACTGCGGTCGGTGCAGCAGTAGCAATTGCCGTCATTGGCCACCGCTTCGCCGATGGTTTTAACACCACCAACGTTATGCTTTACCACCAAAACAAACCATCCCGGGCTAAAAAAATGCTGGCGATAGCCGCGGTGATGCCGATTATGGGCGGCCTAAGCAGTTTACTTTTTTCGCTCTCGGGAGCTGTGTTGGCGGTTTATCTGGGGTTTTTTGCCGGCTTTTTACTATATATCGGCGCCAGCGACATCTTACCGCAGGCGCATAGCAAAAATTCTTCCCGCCTGACAATTGGCCTAACAATTATGGGCGCTCTTTCTATGTTCCTCCTTACCCGTATCGCTATAGATTAGTCTTGCTATTGTCATAAATACTTCAAGTTTTTTTAACGCTGGGAGTATAATTAGATTTACACCAGATGGGGTATATGTATGGCATATCGCATTTCATGAGATCCCTGCCGGTAAAACTGCTAGAAGGTGCGGGTACTTGGAAAAATTGTCTCGAAGTAGAAGTTGCTTAAGAACACGTAGATGTTTTAAGAAAGTGCACTTTCGCCAAAAGCTATCGAAAAGGACAAGCCCTCTAAAACAAAGAAGCGGTTGATCGCCGCTTCTTTGTCCATAAATTTAAAGAGGGGTAGCGTTATGGTCGCGGCTATTATTATTTTGGGAGTTTTGTGTTTGGTGCTAGCTGGCTTTATTTTTTGGCAGCTAAGTCGTCCGAAAAATTCGAAGTCCGACTCAGCACTACTTTTAAAGGCCGATATGGTTGAGCTAACTAAGTCTATGGGCGCGCTGCAACAAGGCTTGCAAAAACAACTAACAGAACAGCTCGGCACCAGTAATAAACAGATGGCTGCTCAGTTCCAAGCCAGCGCCAAAATAATTACCGAGGTAACTCAAAAACTTACAGAACTGGACAGAACAAATAAGAGCGTTGGCGACGTAGCGGCCGAGCTTAAGACTCTACAAAATGTCCTACAAAACCCCAAACAGCGCGGAGTCCTGGGTGAATACTATCTGGAGCAGATCTTAAAGGATATGCTCCCCCCCGGAACATTCCAGCTTCAATACAAGCTCGCCGAAGGTCTGATAGTTGACGCTATTATCAAGCTGGACGACAAGTTGTTGCCGATCGACAGTAAATTTTCCCTAGAGAACTATAATCGCTTAGTTGAAGCTAGGGCTGAGGATCGTCCGGCTCTTGAAAAAGCTTTCAAAGAGGATTTAAAAAAGCGCATAGACGAAACGTCCAAATATATCAAGCAAAACAAAAATACTTTGGACCAGGCTTTGATGTTTATTCCGAGCGAGGCGATTTACTATGATTTACTGGCTAATAAAGTCGGTCTTGGGGGTGTAAGCGGCCGTAACCTGATGCACTATGCCGCCTCTGAGAAGAAAGTCACCATCGTCGGGCCCAGCACATTGGCGGCCATGTTGCAAATCATAGTCCAAGGTCTTCGGTCGCTAGAAATCCATCAAGATACCGAAAGAATTCGCAGAAATATCGAGCAACTGAGCAGGCATCTTGTTGCTCACAATGTCTATATGCAAAAACTTGGCGGTAGTTTGAGTACGACCGTTGGGCATTATAACGCCACTTATAAAGAGTTGGGCAAAATAGATAAAGATGTCGTAAAAATCGCTGAAACCAGCTCCGGTGTAGACCCGATGTTGCTTGAGCGCCCCAATATGGATGACGAATAAATAGAGCTCCGGTAAAGCTAGTTCTTAAGTAAATCTATAGTAAGAGCGGCAGTCCATGAGAATTTTTCGGCACCAGCGGCCTGACCGTTGAACGGGTTGAAATATTCGTTCAACCCACCCCTGGCCACTAATCGAAGAGTCCTATCTTGCAAGTTTTTGGCTTCGGTCTCAAAACCGTAACGTTTTAAACCATCGATTATCAGCCAGTTAGTATTTACCCATGTCGGTCCTTGCCAATATTTGAGCGGCTCAAAAAAGCCGGAGTCGTACGGCACGCTCGGTACCGGCCATTTTAGTGCGAAGTGCTCCTTAGATCTTAACGCCTTATACAAATGCTCAGCCCGCTCATTTGTAATACTACCGGCATAAAGAGGTAACAATGTGGCAATTGTCGGTTCTTCTATCAATTTATGGCTGACAAAACTGCGGCTGTAATATTGGCCGCTGTTCTCATCCCATAACTGCTCTAAGGCGGCCTCGGTTTTTTGCATCTTTCGGGCTAAGCCCTCTGGTATTTTATGACCGATATCCCTAGCGATTGTCTGCAGACGAGTGTTGGCTCGGATTAGGATACAGTTAAACCCTAAATCTTCGACCGCGAAGAGCGAACGCGAAAGCAAAGCTTCAGAGTTATAAGCCTTACGTCTTAGCCGATGGACCGCCGCCCAATAAGCCATGGCCTCGATATTGCTCATACGCTGACCAGGCGGTACGTGGCGCGTATCTCGTCTGACAAAATTGACGATGCCATCCAGGCGCAATCTCTCGATTAAGCTTATCCACCAGGGCATACTGTGTTTACGAAGTTCACTAATCCAGGGCGGCGAGTTGTCCATGCCGCATTCGTAGGGGTGCAGTAAGATTATTAAGCCTTCGCCATGCGGGTCGCGGTCGGCATAAAGCCATCGATGATAATTGAGCAGGTAGGGGTACATTTGGCGGTACCAGCTGCGTCTTTCCGGCTGAGCGAGCTTTTGGCCGATTTGCACTACAGCTTCGGCCAACATGGGCGGCTGGGTTATACCCGAGGTGGCGATTTTGGGCGGGGCATAAGGACTGACATAACTGCGCCAGAGCTCGCGGTGGCGGCGGTGTTCCTCGCCTTCTGAGAAAATAATATTGGGGAGCATACCGTTGTTCCACTGGCCACGCAGCAAGCTTATAAGCTCTGTCTGGGCACGCTCAACGTCCAGATGCCTCAATCCAATGGCAATAAAACAGCTGTCCCACAACCATTGATGAGGGTATAGATCGCCAGCCGGCACTGTCCACTTTCTCCTGTCGTTTTGTTTCAGAACTTCTTGAGCGTTCTTAAGAAGCTCAATCTCATCCATACTAATAGGATATAGGATTTAATGAATAGGATATAGAACTTATTCCTCGGGAAGGTATCCCGAGTAGCGGATTCATTCCGCGCCCTGCGCGATAGGAAACCCAAAGGGGTGTCTTATACGGCAAAGCCGCGGTGGAGGCGCTAGGGTATAGGGGTTAGAGTTGTTATACTTTTTAACAAGATGGTGTATAAGAACCCCGAAATACGGGAAGCTGCCAGACGGCTGAAAGCTAAGTTTGACAAGCTTGATGATAAGCCGGTAATTTTACGCGCTCCAGAGCTTCAAGCCTTGTTTGACCACATAAAAACATTACCAGCGGGGAAAGCCCGCGCCGAATTCGGTCGAGAAGTCAACCAACTGAAGCAAGAGTTGGAAAACCTGATTTCACTGACAAAAAGCCAAAAGCCAAAAGCCAAAAGCACTCCTATCGATGTAACCGCGCCATTTGATACCAATGTTGAGCCCGACGACCGCCCTAAACTTTTAGCGTCTGAATATGGCAGCCAGCATCCATTAATGACCGAGCTGGAAACTACTCTCGACATATTTGCCCGCATGGGTTTTACGGCCGTAGAATCGCGCGAGCTTGATGATGATTACCATATGTTCGGCTCGCTCAACTTCCCGCCCGGTCATCCGGCACGCGACGATTATGACACGTTTGTGACCGACGAAAAGCTGATAGCGCCGGCCCACACCAGCACCATGCAAAACCGCGTACTGAAGCAGTACGCTGGTAATCTCAAAAACGGTCAAGCGATAGCAGTTGTAATTCCCGGCCGAGTTTTCCGCAACGAAGATTTGGACGCCCGCCACGAGCACACTTTTTACCAACTGGAGGGCGTTTATGTGGATAAGGGAATTCACGCCGGACATCTTGTGGCGACCATCAAAGCCTGGCTGAGCAACTATTATCAAAAAGATATTGATATCAAAATCCAGCCCTTCTATTTCCCGTTCACTGAACCCAGTTTTGAATTCGCCGCCAGTTGTCCATTCTGCGGCGGAGCCGGCTGTAATGTCTGCGGACACACCGGATGGATAGAACTCGGCGGCTGCGGTATGATACATCCCAATGTTCTGAAAGAGGGCGGAATCAACCCGAGCCAATACACCGGCTTTGCCTGGGGATTCGGCATCGAGCGTCTAGTGATGCTCAAATACAACATCGAAGACATCCGTCATTTTGAAAGTGGCAATTTAGCATTCCTGAGGCAGTTTTCATGAGCCAGGAAAAAATTTTCCAGTGTCCGGAGTGCGGGCACCATTACCGGAACGAGAATCTAGCCAAAGAGTGCGAAGCTTTTTGCAAGGCTAACAATGCTTGCAACCTGGAGATATCTATGAAATCGATAGAGCACGAAGAGGCGATGCGAGAGGCCAAGAATGAAGGTTAGCCTTAACTGGATTAGGTCGATTGTCGAGGCCGACCAGTGCTCGGCCAATCTTGTTCCTGACGGTGTTGATGCTTTAGTTGAGAAAATAGGAGCCCAGCTCGGGGCCGTAGAAGAAGTTATTGACGTTGGAAAAAAATACAAAGGGATTGTTGTCGTTAAAGTTGTTTCAAACCAGAAGCACCCAAACGCCGATAAGCTAAGCGTTTGTTTGGCTGACGACGGTGGCAAAATCAAGGGCGTAAAACGTGACAAAGACGGGCTGATTGAAATTGTCTGCGGCGCGCCGAACGTCAAAACCGGTATGTTAGCCGCCTGGATTCCGCCAGGTGTAGCTGTTCCGAGCACAATCGATAAAGAACCGCTTACCTTGGAAGTTCGAGAGATCCGCGGTGTGGTTAGCCACGGCATGTTGGCCAGCGCCAAAGAGCTGGAGCTGGGCGATGACCACACCGGGATTATTGAAATTGATAAAGCTGCCAAACCAGGCGATAATTTTGCCAAAGTTTATGAGTTGGATGATTATATAATCGATATCGAAAACAAGATGTTCACGCATCGGCCGGACTGTTTTGGCATGCTGGGCATAGCCCGCGAACTGGCCGGCATTCAACACATGGTTTTCCGCTCGCCCAAGTGGTACTTGGGCGATAAGACTACCGGCCGCCACAAGACAGACGACAAGCTGCTAAGCGTTAAAAACCAGGTACCAAATTTGGTCCCACGGTTTATGATGCAAGTCGTTAAAAACGTCAAAGTCAACGATGCCTCACTAGATATTCGAAGCTATTTGGCTCGCGTTGGGGTACGGCCTATCAATAACATCGTCGATGTTACCAACTTTCTAATGATTGAAACGGCTCAGCCGATTCACGCCTATGATTACGACAAGCTAAAAAGTCTATGCGGCAACAATCAAGCAAAAATTGTAGTCCGTGAAGCCCAAAAGGGCGAAAAACTGGTGTTGCTAGGCGGTAAAGAAGTTACTCTGTCAGGCGGCGAGCTGGTGATTGCCACAGATAAACAGCCAATCGGTTTGGCGGGGGTAATGGGCGGGGCGGCAACCGAAGTTGATGAGAAAACCAGAAGTATCATTTTGGAAGTCGGTAATTTCGATATGCGCGTCACGCGCAGAACCGCTATGGATTATGGTCTATTTACGGATGCTGCCGCCCGCTTCACAAAAAATCAGTCCCCCTGGCAGACCGACCGCGTGCTGGCTCGCGCCGTCGACTCCGTCATCCATGAGTCGGGCGGGCTGCCAGCACGCAGTATTTACGACCTTAAAGGTCAGTTGGTAAAGCCACCGACAGTTAAAGTCACAACTATTTTCGTTAATGAACGCTTAGGCATAAACTTATCTGCTAGCGAAATGAGCCGGCTGTTAGAAAATGTTGAGTTCAGGATTAAAACGAGTGGCAAAACATTGGCGGTCCAGGTGCCGTTCTGGCGGAAGGACATAAAAATCCCCGAAGACATAGTTGAAGAGATCGGGCGCCTCTATGGTTACGAGCATCTACCACAGCAGCTGCCGCCGCGCGATTTAAGCCCGGCTGAGCTTGATCCGGTGCTGGCTTTCAAATCACGCATGCGCGGCATTCTATCGTCAGCTGGCGCTAATGAAGTTTTGACGTATAGTTTTGTTCACGGTTCTCTGATTGAAAATGCCGGCCAAGCTACTAAAGACGCCTACCATATCCGCAACGCAACTAGCCCCGATTTACAATATTACCGATTGAGTTTAACGCCGAGCTTACTTGAGAAAGTCCATCCAAATATCAAAGCCCGATTTAGCAGTTTCGCCTTGTTTGAAATTGGCGCGGCTCACATCAGGGGAGTAGATAACAGTGAAAAATTGCCGGCGGAACTGCTGAGGTTGGGCCTGGTCCTGGTCTCAGTCGATAAGACTAAAGAATTGGGCGCTCCATTCTATAGGGCTAAATATTATATAGACAATTTACTTAACAAGTTAAGTATTGACGATATCCAATATCAGCCGCTTGATGAAGTTAAAAAACTGACCAAGGAATGGCAGGTTGCCTCAGAGGCCTATGAACCTCGACGTACAGCCGTGGTATATGCCGGTCGCAATGCTCTAGGGATTGTCGGAGAACCATCTGCCGAGCTGAAATTGGCTCTTAAGCTCTCGGCAGACTCATCTATGGCCGAACTCGATATTGCATTGCTACAAAGCATAGCGGCCGCCCGGATCAATTACCGTCCGCTCAATCGCTTCCCTAGCCTTGATCAAGATCTGTGTTTACGCTCATCAACGCAGTTTTCGTATGCGGCATTGACCGATTTTTTAGGTACGCAACTAGATAAAGCCGCCAAAGAACACGGCTACAGTGTTACGATTGAGCCGCTCGACATTTTCCAGCGAGCAAAGGGCAAAGGCCTTAAACAGACTACTTGGCGGCTGACACTTTGGCATCCACAGAGAACTCTAACCACGCCCGAAGTCAATCAAATCCTTGATGAAATAAGCGCTAGGGCTGAAACTGAACTTGGCGCCGAACGAGTTTAGTTTTTTAGAAAAAGTGACTGGTCTCACAGAGGCGCATGCTAATATGAGAGTAAGTTAGAAAAAGCTGAGGTTGTTATGTTGAGATTCCGCCAACGGCGGGCTAATAAAACACGAATACCGCTTATCTCTCGGATAACCTTGTTCTTTTATGATCGTCCTAGATCCTCACTGCTTATCTGGCTTTTGATATTCGCTTTTGGCATCGCTAGTTACACGACGCTACTAAAACGCGAGGGTTTTCCGGAAATTCATATACCTTACACTTATGTAAACGGCCCATACCTAGTTGACGACCCACAAAAGGTCGACCGCGACGTCACTAAACCTCTTAGCGAAGTTATTAGTAGGCAACCTCGGGTGAAGACCGTGCAGGCCTTTGCCAGCGCCAACTCCTTTAACGTAGTTGTCCAGTATGAAGAGGGCACCCAGGAACAAAAAGCCACTGCTGATTTGGAGAAGGCCGTTAAGGACGCGGAAGTATTGCCTGAAGACGCCAAGCCTGAGTTCAGGCCGCTTTCACCTTCGGTAAACGAACGTGGTGACGATATCCTGATTGTTTTTTTTGATAAAGACAATCAGACCAGCACCGAAGAACTGACCAGGAAAGCCGAAGAAGCTGCCAAATATCTTGCCAATCAGGCAAAAATTCCGCTGGCGACTTATGTCAAGATAGTTGATCCTTATGTCCGCGGAACCGACCCACGGACTGGCCAGCCGGCTATCAGCCAGAGCAAGTTTGATTTCTATGGCGTTCGCCAGAATGACCAAACAAAGTTTTACCGCTCAGTTAGCATTGGCATAAAGGGCCAAAAGGGCTTCGATGTGCTTGACTTGGATAAACAGGTTCTGGCGTCTATTGACAAGCTAAACTCCGCACCTGAATTCAGCGGTTTCAAAGCTGCTCGTACATTCAGCTCCGCGCCATCGATTACAGACCAAATAAGCGGCCTACAGGGCTCTTTACTCGAAGGATTGATGGCGATACTGGTTGTTAGCGCCATTCTGATTGCCCTTCGGGCATCGATTATCACGGTTAGTGCCATGGCTTTGGTAGTTATTACCACGCTAGGTGTCTTGTATGTAATCGGCTACAGCATAAACACTATCACGCTGTTTTCTTTGGTTCTGGGCCTGAGCTTGATAGTCGACGACACAATTATCATGGTCGAAGCCATAGACGCTGCCAGGCGCCGCCTTAAATCAGCCAGAGAAGCTATTGCCCAAGCCAGCCGTAAAATCAGCCGGGCCATGCTGGCAGCCACCGCTACAGCTATTTTTGGCTTCGCGCCGTTGATTTTTGTGGGCGGCATACTTGGTGAATTCATTAGAGCTATACCAATAACAGTCATGACCAGCTTGGTAGTTAGCTTAATTGTAGCCATCACGTTCATACCGTTTCTGTCTCGCTTAATCTTACTGCGGCCAAAAATGCTCGGTAGCGACGATAAAAGTGAGTCGATAGCACATCATATAGAAGTACTGGTCGCCAAAACTCTATCTAGGCCGCTACTATGGATGCGCGGTCGGCGCAAGCGCCAGTTCACGCTTGGTATCAGCGCGGTTGTGGTAGGGCTCGTCTTTATTGCCGGTGGCGCTGCACTGTTTCAAAAAGTGACTTTCAATATTTTTGCACCTTCTAAAGACAGCGATCTGATAACCATAACTTTCACCTATCCGCCCAACCAGTCAATAGAACAAATTGAGACCACAGCCGATAGGGCCGACGAGACTGTAGCCAAAACTTTGGGGCCGAACTTTAAAAATGCGGCATATTACGCCACCGGTAATGCTCACCAGGCGCAACTGTTCATTAACCTGAAATCGTTTAAGCAGCGAGGTCCGGATGTGACAGCGCCCAAGCTGACAAAGCAGCTCGACAAAGCCTTTAGCGACTTCCCTGGGGCCTTGGTACAAACTTCTTCCAGCGATGTTGGCCCGCCGGCTGGAGCGTTCTCGGTGAGGATCGAGACAACGAACTTAGATGTCGCCTACAAACTGGCTGATGACTTGAAGAATTATTTAGCCGAACTTGAACTAAAGCGACCCGACGGCAGCCTAGCCCACTTAAAGAACATTAATATCGGCGGTAGCGATACACTAACTAGATACAACACCAAGTCGTACGTTTCTGTTGCTTCGGAGTTCGACGATACCGATACATCAACTTTGGTAATTCTGGCTCAGAATGCCGTTAAAAAAGACTTTCCGCCCCAAAAAGTAGCTAACTATGGCTTACCCCGAGACGCTATCGCCTTCGATATCGGTTTTGAGAGTGAAAATCAGAACTCGTTCAAGACCCTACTGATTGCTCTGCCGATACTGCTGTTGGCAATTTATCTCCTTCTGATCACCCAATTCCGATCGTTGCTTCAGCCCGCACTAATCTTTATGGCCATACCGTTCAGCCTCTTCGGTATTACTACCGGTCTTTGGCTGACCGATAATGCCTTCAGTTTCTTCACAATGCTTGGTTTCTTTGCGTTAATCGGCCTAAGTATTAAAAACACAATTTTGCTTACTGATTACGCCAACCAGGCGAGGCGGCAAGGGCATGGACCGGTCGATTCAATGGCTATCGCTCTGCAAGAACGATTCCGTCCGTTAATAGCCACCTCTTTCACGGCCGTTTTCTCATTAATCCCGCTTTATCTTAGCAACCCCTTCTGGGAGGGACTGGCAGTGACTTTAATGTGCGGCCTACTGTCCAGCACCTTCTTGGTAGTTGTTGTCTTTCCTTATTATTATCTTGGGGCCGAGTTTGTAAGATTGTACATAAGACGCAAAACATTCTTGTTGTGGTTAATTACGAACGTTGCTTTAATTGGAGCATCAGTGGTTGCTAGCCTACCGCAGCTAGTGCCTGTGATTATGCTAGCAACGACAATCGGCTGGCCCCTAGTATTGAGAATAAGATCACCCAAGGAGGCTTAATAAGTATATGAGAGATTTTTTGCGGCGGGCGATGTGGCTGTTTGTGGCCATTTTATTCGTCCTCACCGGAGTCGGCGTGGGCATTTATTATTTCTGGCAAGCTACAAGAGGCGGTAATCAAAACCAAAGCCAGCCCCAGAACCAACTTAAAGGCCAACCAATGCCAGACTTCGTTCCCGTGGCTAAGGTCGAGGGACTACAAAAAATTGATAAAACTGTTGGTAGCGGTACTGGGGCCAAAGCCAGCTCAACCGTCGCGGTAATTTACACTGGCGCAATCGCATCGACTGGGGTTGTTTTCGAAAGCTCTCAAGACAGCGGGCAACCCGTAAGCTTTAAGCTCGATCAGGTCATTGAAGGCTGGAAGGAAGGACTGGTAGGAATGAAAGTCGGCGGGCAAAGGCGCCTACTCATACCGGCTAGCTTGGCTTACGGTGCTAACCCGCCGCCCACATCGGGCATACCGCCAAACGCCGATTTGGTCTTTGACATCACACTGCTGGCAGTTCAGTAATGCATATTTGCTGACAAAAACACAATATATAGCGTTATTGACTCGCTACGCTACACAAGCTATATTAATTAAGCGAGAGCAGCTTTTAAAACTAAAACCCCAAAAAAAGGAGGGTCACGTGCCAAAAAGTATTACTATATTTACTACCAACACCTGCGCTTATTGTGTTATGGTGGAGCGTTTTTTGGATATGAAAGGTCTCAAGTACGAGATAGTCAATCTGGACGAGCAACCTGAACTCCAACAAGAAGTCTTAGAAATGAGTGGTGCCTTAACGGTGCCGATAACGGTTGTGACAAAGCAGGACGATTCCAAAGAGGTCGTAATCGGCTACAATATTCCGCGGCTCGCCCCCGCCGTGGCTTAGATGGAAAATAATCCAGTCCACGACCTAGTCGTTATAGGGGCCGGACCGGCAGCACTCAGTGCGGCGGTTTATACCACCCGCGAAGATATAGAAACATTGGTTTTGGAAAAAGGCGTGATAGGCGGTCTGGCGGCAATCACCGACAGCGTAGAAAATTACCCAGGGTTCCCTGACGGCATCAGCGGCCTGGAGCTGGCCGACCGCTTACGAGCACAAGCCGAACGATTCGGTACCAAACTCGAGTATGGCGACGTAACCAAGATTGAGAATGGATCAGACGTCAAGAAAGCTTATACGGCCGATAACAAGGAGTACCTAGCGCATACACTGTTGATTGCTACTGGCAACAACTACAAACGCTTAGAGGCAGAGGGTGAAAAAGAGTATTACGGTAAGGGCGTACACTACTGCGCGACCTGTGATGGACCGCTTTATAAAGGTAAACGGCTAGTTGCGGTCGGCGGTGGTAATTCGGCGGCTCAAGAGAGCCTATTCTTGGCAAAGCTGGTCGATCATATTGATATCTTGATTAGAAAAGACCAGTGGCGGGCTAGCGACATATTGGTTGAACGGATTGCCAAGACACCCAATATAACCGTCCATTTCAACACCGAAATCAGTCAGATTGTTGGAGAGGGTAACTTTGTGAAAAGGGTCGTAGCCAAGAACAACCAGACGAATCAAAATGTCGAATTCGCAACCGATGGTGTTTTTGTATTCATCGGCCTGATTCCCAATACCCAATTCCTAGCTGGTAGTGGCATCGAGCTTGACGAACGCGGTTTTGTAAAAACCAACGAGCATCTTGGTACGAATATTTTGGGAATCTTTTGCGCTGGTGATGTGCGCAGCGGTGCCACAGAGCAGATTGCCAGCGCTGTCGGCGAAGGCGCTACTGCTGCCCTGACCATCCGGGAATATCTGGATCAAGTACCGGCCCGTAAACACGGCGATCATCCTCACCGCTCAATGCAAACCGACAGCCGGACGTACTCAGCGGCGTAGCCAGCGTGATATTATATCTTTTGGCATATAAATGGAGGTTTATAGAATGAAATATCTGGCGGGTTTAATTGTAATCGCCTTAATAGCGGCTGCTATTTTTATAGTCGCCGGTCGAGGTAATAATCAGACTGATAACAACTCAACCCAGCAGAGCAGCTCAACTACTCAAAATAGCCAAAACACTTCCTCGAATAACCAATCAGCGGCTTCGACTGATAAAGTCAGCATTAGTAATTTCGCGTTTTCACCTACTGATATAACCGTTAAGAAGGGAACAAAGGTAACTTGGACGAATAATGACAGCGTAGCTCACACTATTGAGGCCGAATCGGACAGCGGTCCTCAGAGCCAAAACTTAGGCAATAATGATACTTTTAGCTTTACATTCAACCAGGTCGGCAGCTTTAACTATATCTGCGGTCTTCATCCCTCGATGCATGGTACGGTTAGCGTAACCGACTAACTTTTCTTGTAAAGAGGTTAGGAAAATCTGTAAATACTCCGGCTAAGCCGTGCTTTTGCCAATTGCGGGCTTTACGGGGGTCGTTTAGAGTGTAAGTATAGAGCACAATCCCTCGCCTGCTCAGCATGCTTACTAGTCCAAACCATAAGAAGCGGTGCTCAATATTTATCTGATTGGTATTAAGTTGGCGGGCGCGCCAATTGGCCCTTAAGCTCGACCACCTTTCGTTGATCAATAACTGAACTTCCGGGAGCTGAGTTCGAACTTTTTTTAGAACTTCAAAATCAAATGACCCGATAGCGATTTGAAGCCGCCTTTTTTTAAAATATGGCCGAATAACTTGAATTATCGGCTCGGTTGGCTCTAGGGCTTTGATTTCAATGAAGACACGGGTCTTACCATACTTGAGCGACAGGGCTTCTTCCAGAGTTGCCAGGCTCGGTCTCAGTTTTTTGAGCTGAGAATAGCTATAATCTTTTATCAACCACCGTCTGCTATCTTTATCGAATATTCCGGCATCATGGTTAAGTATGGGAACTTTATCCTTGGTTACTCTGACGTCAAATTCCACGCCGTCGGCCAAATCCCGGCCGAGCTCTAAGGCCTTAATGGTATTTTCCGGAGCTAACCCCGACGCACCGCGGTGACCGACAATAATCATCTCAAAATAGTGTACAATACTGCCAGTTAACCGAAACTTAAAGATGCCAGATTTCAATCAAGTTTTAGAGCCGGGTGATTGGCGCAACGGCGAACTCAACACCGTCGTTGAAATTCCGGAAGGTTCTATCATGAAGATCGAATGGGATCGTAAGCGAGCAGCTTTCAGGCTCGATAGAGTTGAGCCGAAGATTTTTGCCAAGCCGGTAAATTACGGATTCATACCGCAAACCCTAGATGAAGACGGTGATGAACTGGATACATTGATAGTTACCTCCCAGCCGGTTGGCACTGGGGTTTGGCTGAAAGGCAGAATAGTCGGCATCCTGAATTTCGAGGATGACGGTGAGATGGACCATAAAATCATCGTTGTTCCGGCTGACGACCGTGACAGCGGAGATTCAATAAAATCTCTAGACGATTTGGGGGAGCGCTGGAAGCAAAAAATTGACCACCACTTCTCCCACTACAAAGACCTAAAAAAACCCGGCAGCACCAAAGTCTTAGGCTGGGGTGATACCGAAGAAGCCAAGAAAGTCATTGCTGAGTCGATCGAACGGGCTCAGAAGTCCTCATAAACTGTTGAAAGCTTTAGCATAAAACCATACAATTGAAATGAATTGTATGGTGGGAGATTAATGAAAACTAAAATCGCTATAAACGGCTTCGGTCGAATCGGCCGAAATACCTTCAAGATTGCTTTTGAGCGTCCTGACTTGGAAATTGTAGCCGTTAACGACCTGACCGATACCAAGACTTTGGCCCATCTACTAAAGCACGACAGTAACTACGGCGCTTATCAATATGATGTTGCGTCCGATGAGCAGAACATTATCGTTAAAGACCAGAAAATAAAAGTTTTATCCGAGAAAGACCCGGCCAAATTACCCTGGAGGGATTTAGGTGTTGAGGTTGTGATTGAGTCTACCGGACTTTTCACTGACCCGGCCAAGGCCAAAGCCCATATTGAAGCCGGAGCTAAAAAAGTCATAATCAGCGCACCAGCCAAAGGCGATGGTGCTGAGACGATTGTCCTCGGCGTCAATGAGGACAAAATAAACTCAGCTAGTGAAGTAATTAGTAATGCCTCCTGTACCACCAACTCTATAACGCCGATTATGGCTATACTCGAATCTAATTTCGGTATCGAAAAAGCCATGATGACAACCATCCACAGTTATACAGCCAGCCAGGTTCTGTTGGACGGCCCAGCCAAGGACATTCGTGAGGCTCGCAACGCGGCCACCAATATCGTCCCGACGACGACCGGCGCCAGTATCGCGGCTGCTAAGGCCATGCCGTCTCTGGAGGGAATTTTCGGCGGCCTGAGCCTGCGCGTACCAACCCCGGTCGTGTCTTTAAGCGATTTTGCTGTAGTTACCAAAAAGAACACAACGGTTGAAGAAGTCAACGAAGTCCTTAAAAAAGCTTCAGCCGATCCATATTTCCAGGGCATTTTGGATGTTACTGAGGAGGAATTGGTTAGCAGCGATTTTATCGGTAACAGCCACTCAGCGATTGTTGATTTGCCGCTAACCGCGGTTGTTGACGGTAATTTAGTTAAAGTTGTTGCTTGGTACGACAACGAATGGGGCTATAGTAACCGCCTGGTCGAACTAACGGCAGATGTCGCGCGGCTCTTAAGCAGTGGCTCTGAGTCCGAAGACGAAGATAATCAGGCCAATCTCAAAGACGTTGAAGCCAAACACGCCGATCGGCATCACAAAGACCAGAAAGATATTGAATCCAAAGAGAAAAAGCTAAATATCACCGAACCCCCGGACGAGCCACTACTGCCAGCGCCTGAATCGACTCAAAAAGAGCCTGATTTATTAGCAAAATCTGTACCAAGTCTGGAAGTACAAGACAAAGAACCACTTACAGCCGAAGATGGCGACAAATCGGCGGCCGGTGAAGATACCAAAGGGGCCGGATATATCATCGATGGTGAGCAACCAAAGCACCCTTTGCCATCTGACGCCACCAATATCGACGGTGTCCACAGGTTTTGACGCTGACGCTTATGAGACAAACTACGTTTTTCTCATCGCGCCGGGCGCGGAATGAATCCGCCGCTCGGGCTTCTCTTTTCCTTAAAATGGGAGAAGAAAAATGAAGATTGCACTGGCATCTGACCACGCTGGATTTGAGCAACTTAATGATATAGCCGCTTATCTCGAATCAGCAGGGCACGAAGTTAAAAATTTCGGCCCCAAGAGTCTAAATCCAGATGATGATTACCCGGATTTTATTATTCCGGCTGCCGAATCAGTAGCTTCCGGCGAATGCCAACGAGGCCTAGTTTTTGGTGGCTCAGGGCAAGGCGAGGCGATGGTGGCTAATAAAATCAAAGGCATACGGTGTAGCCTGTTTTATGGGCCTGCCGTGTCCAGAAAAGTTACTGATGTGACCGGTCGCACCAGCCACGATCCATATGAGGTTGTCCGGCTAAGCCGAACCCACAATGATTCCAATATGCTGAGCCTGGCTGCCCGATTTGTAGCCCTCGAAGATATGAAGCAGGTGATTAAATTATGGTTGGAGACGCCTTTTCGTGAAGAAGCACGTCATCAACGACGCATTGGTAAGATAAATGGACTTGGCAGCTAAAAAACCGATTATTTGCCCGGCGATTTTAGCCGCCGATAAAGATAATTATCAAAAACAGATTCAAAATGTCGCTCATTTTGCGCACCGGATACAAATCGACCTGACAGATGGGACTTTTGTGCCACACAAAACGGTGGCTCCAGAAGACGCTTGGTGGCCTGTTGGGTTTTTAGCCGATTTCCACCTGATGTATCAAAACCCGCTGCCGGCTATCCAAAAAATTTTGCAGCACAAGCCCAATCTAATTATTGTCCACGCTGAAGCCGAGGGCGACTTCGGTCAGGTTGTTGACTTTTGTCGCGACCATTCGATCAGGTTGGGCGTCGCACTTTTGCCACAAACATTCCCAGAAGAGATCTTTTCGGTAATCGACGACATCGACCATGTGTTGATTTTCAGCGGCGACTTAGGAAGGTTTGGCGGCCAAGCCAATTTGAGCCATCTCAAGAAGGTAGAGATACTGAAAAACCAGAAACCAGATCTGGAGGTCGGTTGGGACGGCGGCATTAATGATCAGAATGTCGCCGAACTGGTTTTCGGCGGCGTTGACGTGCTGAATGTCGGCGGTTTTATCCAGAACTCTGACAACCCAGAACGAGCTTACCGCGCGCTAGTGCGCATTGCTGAAGAGACCGGCACAACGTAAAATCATAAGCAAGATGACAAAAGAGCAAAAACACCATTCTTTGCCGGCGTTAGAGAAAAAAGCCAACGAAATCCGCATCGATTTAATTAAAATGCTCGAGCACGCCGGCAGCGGCCACTCAGCTGGGCCGCTTGGTTTAGCTGATATCTTTACGGCACTATATTTCGAAATACTAAAGCACGATCCGGAAACCCCCGAATGGGATGAGCGCGATATTCTAATTCTTTCGAACGGCCACTGCACGCCGGTTCGCTATGTAACCATGGCGCACGCTGGTTACTTTGAAAAGAAGGAGCTAATGACGCTCAGGCAGTTTGGCTCGCGCCTGCAAGGTCACCCCGAACGGCTTCGGCTGCCGGGGCTGGAAACTACCAGCGGGCCGTTGGGCAGCGGTCTAAGTCAGGCTGCTGGAATGGCCATGGCGCTGCGGATGGATAAAGCTCAACATCGCTGGGTTTATTGCATTATGAGCGACGGCGAGCAAGATGAAGGCAACACCTGGGAAGGCGCTATGTTTGCCGCCAAGTACAAACTCAACAACATTATTGCTATCGCCGACCGTAACAATATCCAGATAGACGGGCCGACAGAAGTTGTTATGCCACTGGAGAACTTACGGGATAAATGGGAGGCTTTCGGCTGGCACGTTGTGGAGATTGACGGCAACGACATCGATGCTGTAATTGACGCCTGCAATATGGCCAAGGCCATAGTCGAAAAGCCAGTGATGATTATCGCCCACACAGTTCCGGGTAAGGGCGTCGATTTTATGGAGTACGACTTCCATTGGCACGGTGCACCACCCAACCACGAACAAGCCGTAAAGGCGCTTAAAGAGCTACGGACTTTAGGCGGCAAAATCCGGAGCGAACATGAGTGAGATGCATCTGGCGCATAGTTGGGACACACTGGAGCCGATTCGTAAGGGATTTGGTAAAGGCCTTCTAGAGGCCGGAAAACGCTGGGAAAATATCGTCGGAATTGTGGCCGACTTGACCGAATCAACACAGATGCACCTGTTCGCTGAGGCTTTTCCGGAAAGATTTGTCGAGGTTGGCGTAGCTGAACAAAACCTAGTAACTGTCGGAGCCGGTATGGCAGCTATGGGAAAGATTCCGTTCGTTTCAAGCTACGCCGCTTTCAGCCCCGGGCGCAACTGGGAGCAGATTAGAACTACCATTGCACTTAACGATCGGCCGGTTAAAATAGTCGGCTCGCACGCCGGTATCAGCGTCGGTCCGGACGGCGCGACACACCAGATGCTGGAAGATATAGCGCTGATGCGCGCTCTACCAAACATGGTGGTAATTGCTCCTTGTGACAGTAATGAAGCTGCCAAAGCCACTTTAGCCATGGCGGCCGACAGACAGCCCAATTACATGCGTCTGGCACGCGAAGCCACACCGGTCTTCACTACCGAGCACACACCGTTCGAGATTGGCAAAGCCTATGTTTATAAAGAAGGTATCGATGTCAGTTTGATTACTACTGGCACAATGACCTACCAGGCTATGGAAGCGGCTAAGATTCTAGCCAAAGACGGCATAGAAGCCGAGGTTGTTCACGTGCCAACCGTCAAACCACTCGATGAGAGAACCATCCTAGCAAGTGCCCATAAAACCCGACATGTAGTGACAGCCGAAGAGGGCCAGATCAATGGCGGGCTCGGTGGCGCCATCGCCGAACTGCTAGGTGAAAAGTTGCCAACCCCAATGTTAAGGATTGGCATGAAAGACCGCTTCGGCGAAAGCGGCCAGCCCGAGGAACTGCTGCGGCACTTTGGCCTGGATGCCGACCACATCGCCTTGGCCGCCCATCATTTACTTTTGGACCACACCAACCATAAACATTAAAATGCCGATACTTACTGAGATCAGAAGAAACTGCCAAGCTGCACGGGCGGCATTTGAACGGGCCAATAAAGAACATTTTGCGCTGGGAGCTTTCAACTTGGATAACCAGGAAACGCTGATTGCTGTGGTGCGGGCGGCGATTGCCAAAAAAGCCCCGGTCTTGGTCGAGGTCAGCCAGACCGAAGCTGACGCAATGGGGCTAGAAAATGTACGTGACCTTGTCGATAACTACAAAAGCCAGTACAGCGTCGAGATGTATATTAACTTAGACCATAGCCCGACTGTAGATAATGCCATCGCCGGAATTACAGCCGGCTTTGAGTGTATCCATATCGATATCTCACAAGCCAAACACGGCGCCAGCCGCGAAGAAATTATTTCTGAGACCAAGAAAGTCGTACAAGCCGCCAAGCTTACCGGCGCGCTAGTGGAAGCCGAAGAGCGTTATTTTTTGGGCTCATCCAACCTACATAAAGAGAAAATCGACTACCAAGAAGTCAAAAAATATATGACCAAACCGGAAGAGGCGGCAGATTTTGTAGCCCGGACCGGGATTGATACTTTTGCCGCCCAGATTGGCAACCTGCACGGCAAATATCCAGTGCCAAAAATCCTTGACCTCGATCTGCTATGCCAAATTCGCCAAGCGATTGATTGTAATATCTCCCTGCATGGTGGCAGCGGGACCGCCAAGCACTACTTTGTAGAGGCAGTAAAAATCGGCGTCGCTAAAATCAACATCAACTCCGATATGCGGGTGGCTTATCGCGATACTCTTGAATCGGTCCTTAAGAAAAATAAAGGCGAGTATGCCGTTGTTAAGCTAATGGGTAAAGTTATCGACGAAGTTCAAGAGGTTGTAGAGTCCAAAATTGACATGTTTAGCTCCTCTGGCAAAGCCAAACCTGCTTAGGCGCTTGTGTTAAAATAGGCGTAAGAATTATGGCGCAGAAACAGCTCGATGTGCTGGCAATAGGTGATGTAGTGACCGATGTTTTTATAAAGCTTTTGGATAACGAAGCCAAGGTCGAAAAAACCGATGACGGGCCGCGTTTGAGCATGGCTTTTGCCACCAAAATTCCATTTGACCATGCAACAATAGTTCCAGCTGTAGGCAATGCTTCTAACGCCGCCGTTTGCATTGCCAAGGTGGGTTTGCAATCCGGATTGGTATCTAACATCGGTGACGATGATTGGGGGCGTGATATCCTGCGGGCACTCCATAATGCTAAAGTCGACAGGCGCTTCGTCCACATCAACCCCAAAAAAAAGAGCAACTATCACTACGTGCTCTGGTACAGGGAAGACCGCACCATCTTGATTAAGCACGAGGAATACGATTATAACTGGCCACGCTTCAGATCAATCGATATTCCTCGATGGATATATTTCAGCTCGGTCAGCCAGCACGCTCTAGGGTACCACGATGAGCTGGCGCAGTGGCTAGAACGACATCCAGAAATTAAATTGGTCTTTCAGCCAGGTACCTTCCAGCTCGAAGCCGGAGCGCAGCGACTAAGGCGAATTTATGTCCGCAGCGAGATACTGGCCGTCAATCGCCAAGAGGCTGCCGAGATTGCTGGTAAGCGTTACGAAGATGACATCCATGAATTACTCGACAAGCTGCATGAGCTTGGCCCAAAAATTGTACTGGTTAGCGATGGGCCAAAAGGCGCCTATGCCAGCGATGGCGCTAGCCGCTACAAAATGCCGATTTATCCCGACCCAAAACCACCTTATGACCGCACGGGAGCCGGTGATGCTTTTAGCTCGACCTTCGTAGCCGCCGTAATTAGAGGCGCCGACATCGCCGGCGCGCTGCTTTGGGCACCGATTAACGCCATGAGTGTAGTTCAGAAAGTCGGCGCCCAAGCCGGTCTACTGACAGATCGCGAAATCGAACACTATCTGCGGATTGCCCCGGAAGATTACCGCCCAGTGAGGTTGGGCTGACATGTCAAGGAATCTGGCCAAACTTCTAGATAAGCATGAGGAGGAAGTCGCCAAAGACCTGTCAGTATTGGAAGAGCAATGTGGTTTTTCCAGCGAAGATATCAGGCTGATGGCCGAAAATAAACATAAGCTGCGCAGTAAAATTGAGCAGCTTGGTTTGGATGCAAACGACACCACCGACGAAGAACTTTACCATGCGCTTCAAGCTCGGTTCGAAAGAGATTCGCAGATACTAGATAAAGCACTAGGAGTCGATGACTCTACCAAGCTCAGCGAACGCCTAAACAAGGCCATCCAGCTTGTGAAGCATTGCGCCTCAACAGACGAGGTGTGGGTGGTCAAGAATGCCGTTGCCAAGGCCACCCTCGTCAAATACCCGCCAAAACGCGTCGCTAGGCGTCTACACTATCGTTCGGTTGCCTCGATGATTAAACGCCAAGATATCTCAGAGATATTCTTGGCCGGTTCGGTTCTGGAATCAACCACCTGGCAGAGAAATGTCGCTAAAAATCTGCCCAAGTTGAGTGCTTCTCAGTACGAACTGCGC
The DNA here is from genome assembly GCA_036507655.1 of Saccharimonadales bacterium (SeqCode). Lineage (GTDB taxonomy): Bacteria > Patescibacteriota > Saccharimonadia > Saccharimonadales > UBA10212 > 2-01-FULL-49-22. The sequence continues at coordinate 34,425 of DATCIS010000019.1, read as the reverse complement.
CCGGCAAAAATAATAAACCTTAAAGCCGAACACTGGCGGGGTTTAAAGGGTCCGCAGTCTCACTTTGTAATCAACCAACAAATCGGCGTTGTATCCGTATGGCCTTCGGAAGAATTAAACCAGGCTTCGGTATTATGCCTAACCCTGCTGCTTTTGGCGGGTCTGCATTCATTAAATCCAAAGGGTTACTCTGAAGCCCTGCATGAGTTAAGTCCGGGCTTGGGTTGGTGGGCGGATACCGAGCATTTGATTTCCGACGACGAACAACCAGTGTCGCTTAACCTTAAAGATGTATCGCTCAACCATCTTAAGCATCACGAGCTGATTGAAGCTGTCAGGCACCATGGGGCGCATTCACTGTGGAGTGAACTTATGGCCCGCTATCGGAGAATAGCTGGGTCGTTATCGGATAGAGCACCAGATATTCAATATAACTTCAGCCATGATGAATTAGCTGTCCTACCAACTAACGCCGATTTAGCCGAAGAATACGCTGGTCCGGAGTAAGTATGGGAAAATATCAGATCTGTGTCTCCGGGGCGGCTAAAGGAGACAGCGTAGAGCAGGGTGCCCAATTAGCCAACGCCATCGGCATCGCCATAGCCAAAGCCGGCCATAGCTTGATGACCGGAGCCACAGCCGGACTGCCAGATTATGCCGCCGCCGGTTTCAAGTCTGCCGGTGGCAAAATGAGCCTGGGCTTAAGCCCGGCGGCATCTAAAGCTGAACACGTTGTCAAATACCGACTACCGTTCAAAAATTACGATGCGATTTTATATACCGGGCTTCACTATGGCGGCCGAGATGCCCTGCTGATTCATTCAGCCGATGCGGTTGTGACGATTGGCGGCCGTTTGGGCACGTTACACGAATTTACGATTGCCGCCGAAACCCATACTCCGATCGGAGTGTTAGAAAGTGCTGGCGGTGTCAGCGCGCAGATAGGGAGCTTACTGAAGCTCTTGCCAAACGCCGACCCCGATCTAGTTATCTTTGAAGAAGACCCGGAAAAACTAATCAGCCGATTGACTGCTTTACTCGATAAACACAACCACCACTACCGCTCTTTGTACGAACAAGGCTAGAAGAAGTTCAGCTTGCTACAATTGATAGGTGAGCAAGTTTAGGCTTAAGAGTAAGTATAGGCCAACGGGAGACCAGCCGACGGCGATTGCTAAATTGAGTGAAGGTTTAAATGCCGGTGACAATCAGCAAGTTCTACTAGGTGTTACCGGTAGTGGTAAGACTTTCACCATGGCTAATATCATTGCTAATACCCAAAGGCCGACACTGGTTCTTAGCCACAACAAAACTCTGGCTGCTCAACTTTACAACGAATTTCGCCAGTTTTTCCCTAATAACGCCGTTCACTACTTCGTTAGTTACTTCGATTATTATCAGCCCGAAGCTTACGTGCCGCGGACTGACACTTATATAGAAAAAGATAGTGACATTAATGAGGAAATCGACCGGCTGCGTCACGCCGCGACCGAGGCGTTACTGTCGCGGCGTGACGTGATTATAGTAGCCAGCGTCTCTTGCATTTACGGTATCGGATCGGTAGAGGATTACACTAACATGACGATTAAAATCAAGAAAGGCCAGCGTAGAGTGCGCGATAAACTCATGCGGCAACTAACCGATATCCAGTATCGCCGTAATGATATGGCATTTGAACGCGGTAATTTCAGAGTACGCGGCGATGTGGTCGATGTCTTTCCGGCTGGTGACGAAGCGGCCTATCGAATTGAATTCTTCGGCGATGAGGTCGAGCGTATGACCCGAATTAATCCACTGACTGGCGAAATTGAGAAATCGCTTGACTTGTTAAGTATTTATCCAGGCAGCCACTTCGTGACCCCGGAAGAGAAGCTCAAACGGGCGATTGTCAAAATCCAAGCAGAGACTAGGCAGCGGCTTAAGTGGTTCAAAGACCACGGGAAACTCCTGGAAGCCCAGCGCTTGGAACAGCGAGTTAAGTTTGATATCGAAATGCTCGAGCAAACCGGGTTTGTGAAAGGGATTGAGAACTACAGCCGCTATTTGACAGATCGCGAAGAAGGCGAGCAGCCAGCGACTTTGCTCGACTATTTCCCTGATGACTTTTTGATGTTCATTGATGAGTCACATATGACCATGCCGCAAGTACGCGGCATGTATCACGGCGACCGTTCACGCAAGCAAGTTCTGGTGGAACACGGTTTCCGCCTGCCAAGCGCGCTCGATAACCGCCCGTTGACATTCAGTGAATTCGAACGCCACATAAACCATGTAATTTATGTCAGTGCCACACCAGCGGAATACGAACTGTCGCGTAGTCCGGAACCGGCAGCGCAGATTATCCGTCCGACCGGTTTGCTCGACCCGCAAATCGATGTCCGCAAAACCGAAGGCCAAATCGATGACTTAATTGCTGAAATTAAGGATACAGTCAGTAAAAAACAGCGAGTTTTGGTAACTACGCTTACCAAACGCATGGCCGAAGATTTAGCGGAATATTTGGCTGATTTGGACATAAAAGTAATGTATCTGCATTCCGAAATCGACACCCTGGAGAGAACTGATATTCTACGTGATTTACGTTTAGGGGTTTACGATGTCTTGGTGGGAATCAATCTGTTGCGTGAAGGTTTAGATTTGCCAGAAGTTAGCCTGGTGGCTATCCTCGACGCTGACAAAGAAGGATTTTTGCGCTCCGAACAATCTTTAATCCAGACAGTCGGCCGGGCTGCAAGGCACGTAAAAGGCCATGTCATCATGTATGCCAATAGCCAAACAGGCAGCATGCATCGGGCAATAGACGAAACCAATCGCCGCCGCGAGATTCAAGAAGCTTACAACCAAAAGCACAAAATTACACCTAAGAGCATCGAGCGAGAGGTCGTGGAAATGCTGCCGAGAGCGGTCAAGGAAGAATCCGTCAGCAAGCGGATGAAAATTGATTTGAAAAAAATTCCTAAAGAGGAGTACGACTATATGATTCGAGATCTAACTTCACAGATGGATTTGGCGGCTGCCAATTTGGAGTTCGAAAAAGCCGCCGAACTACGCGACCTCATAGAAGAAGTGAAGGGTAAATTATAATCGCCGACCCCAGCACCAAAAACTTGAAGCTCCATAATCCGATTACCGACTACTCCGCTCATGCTTTGGTGCGGGGTAAGAGTGAAATCTAAACTCTAGCTTTGCTATACTTACCTACAGATTATGAGTAAGCTCTCGGCAGACCAAGTCTTAAAATTGGCTCATTTAAGCCGGCTAAAGTTGACCGACCAAGAAATCGAACGCTTCGCCAAAGAGTTGAGCGAAATCCTGGCTTATGTTGAAATGCTCAACCAAGCCGATACAGACGGCTTAAAACCAACATACCAAGTCACCGGGCTTAGGAACGTCATGCGTGACGATGAAGCTATTGATTACCATGCCAATCCTCATGGCTTACTGGCTGGCGCTCCGGCGACCGAAAAAAATCAGTACAAAGTAAAACGGGTTATTGAGTAGTTATGGGGGTACTCGATTTACCGATCGCTGATATTGCCAGCAAGGTACAAAGCGGCGAACTGGGCGCTAAAAATCTGGTCCAAGAAGCGCTGAATAATCTCGAAGCCGCCGCCGAATATGACGCGGTTATCTCATATCTAAAAGAGCGTGCACTAGAGCGGGCTGAAGACATCGATTCAAGAATAGTCAGAGGTGAAAAAATCGGCTCACTGGCTGGGGTGCCGTTTGTAGCCAAAGATAATTTTCTGACCCTCGAAGGCAAAACGACGGCAGCATCCAATATGTTGAAGGACTTTGAAGCGCCATACCAAGCGACCGCTATCGAGCGCTTAGAAGCCGCCGGTGCCATCTGTGTAGCAAAGGCCAACCTAGATGCCTGGGCGCATGGCAGCAGCACCGAAAACAGCGATTTTTTTGTAACCAAAAACCCACATGATAAGACGCGTGTACCTGGTGGCAGTTCGGGCGGCTCGGCCGTAGTTGTGGCCCTAAAAGCTGTACCATTCGCGATCGGCACAGATACTGGTGGTTCAATCCGTCTTCCGGCGGCCTTTTGCGGGGTCGTTGGTTATAAACCGACATACGGGTTGGTATCACGCTCGGGAGTTGTAGCCATGGCCAGCAGTACCGATGTCATTGGCCCGTTGGCCAGGACCGTAGATGACACCGCTATTGTGCTCGAGGTCATGGCCGGAAAAGACGAGCTCGATTCAACAACCATCGAAAGCGACGCAAAAGGCTATCGGCTATCGGCCAATGGCTATCGGCTGAATAATGTCAGAATTGGCATTATTCGCGAGTACATGAGCCAAGGGCTTGAGCCCGGAGTAAGACAATCGGTTGAAGCGGCGATTGAAAAAATGCGCGCCGCTGGCGGCGAGATCAGAGAAGTGAGCCTGCCCAGTCTGCCGCTGGCACTGGCGGTTTATTATATCGTTTGTCCAGCAGAAGTCAGCAGTAATTTGGCGCGTTATGACGGTCAAAGGTACGGCTTAAGCACAACTGAAGCCAAAAACCTTGAAGACAGCTACTTTCTGAGCCGTGAAGCCGGTTTCGGCGCTGAGGCTAAGAGGCGCATCATGATCGGTGCCTATGTGCTTTCAAGCGGTTACTACGAGGCCTACTATAAAAAAGCCCAAACCGTGCGCACAAAAATTATCAACGACTTCAAAACAGCCTTCGAACAGTTTGATTTTCTAATTGGCCCAACCGCGCCAAATGTAGCCTTCAAGATTGGTGAGCGGACTGCTGATCCACTCCAGATGTACCTCAGCGACATAATGACCGTAGCAGCTAACATTTCGGGCAATCCGGCTATTAGCCTGCCGGTTGACAGGCACGATGAACTGCCTGTTGGGCTACAAATTATCGCGCCGCAGCGAGCCGACCGTAATCTGTTGTCAATCTCTAAGGCGTTTGAGGCGCTGAAATGACAACTGTTTTCTTAATCGGCGCTATAGTCTTTGGCATTCTGATACTAATCCTACTTAGCCGTTTTGGCCGCCGATTTGTCCAGCCCCTTAACCGACGGTATTTTGAGAGGAGGTGGACAGAACTTTTAACCCGTGTCAAAACAGTTGAGGGTATGACGCTGGCCGTTATTGACGCCGATAAACTGCTGGATGAAGCCCTTAAGCGGAAAGGTTACAAAGGCAAAACTATGGGTGAGCGCTTAGTAGCTGCCCAGCGAGCGCTAAGTAATAACGATAGCGCTTGGTATGCCCATAAGCTGCGCAACCGATTGGTACACGAACCGAACGTACGGATACGGAAGAGTGAAGCCAAGAACGCCCTAGCCGGCATTAAACAGACACTTCAGGATTTGGGGGCTTTATGAGTTCGGAGAAGTACGCCCCGACAATTGGTATCGAAACCCATGTACAACTAAAGACCAAAACTAAGCTCTTCGCGGCAGTCGGCAATGATGCCAGAAGCGCCTCGCCAAACTCTCTGATTAGCCATATTTGCGTTGGTATGCCAGGCGCCCTACCGGTTCTAAACCGCGAAGCAATAAATATATGTGTGTGTGCAGCCTTTGCGCTTGGCACCCGACCTCAAAAATTCTGCAAATTTGAGCGTAAACACTATTTTTACCCGGATTTGCCCAAAGGCTATCAAATAACTCAGTATGAAGACCCGATTATTATAGGTGGGCAGGTTCAAATCGATGTTGATGGCCGCGACAGAAATATCGCTATAGAACGGGCCAACCTAGAAGAAGATGCCGGCAAGAATACCCATCCGGCTGGTGCTGATTATTCACTCGTTGACCTCAACCGGGCCGGAACGCCACTATTGGAAATAGTTAGTAAGCCAGACATCCACTCACCGGCTGAGGCCAAAGCCTATGTCCGCGAGCTATATTTACTAATGAAGTACGCCGATGTCTCCGATGGAGATTTGTATCACGGGCATATGCGGTTTGATCTGAATGTTAGCGTCAGCTCAGACCCGGGCAAATTGGGAACCAGAAGCGAGGTCAAAAACTTAAACAGCTTCCGCAGCGTTGAAGCGGCCGTAGCCTATGAAATCAAGCGCCAGATTGAAGTGCTAGAAAAAGGCGGCAGCGTAGTGCAAGAAACCCGCGGCTGGGACGAAGCCAAACAAAAAACCTTTGCCCAGCGGACTAAAGAGGAAGCTGAGGATTACCGTTATATGCCAGAGCCGGATGTACCGCCGGTAGAGCTAGATGACGCTTTTATTGATCGGATTAAAGCTAAACTACCCAAGTTACCCGGTGAGACCCGTGCCCAACTCGGTAAACTCGAAATTAAGCCGCAAGTAATTGAAGATATACTAGATAGAGCATCGATTATTAAGCCAATCCTGGACGTATTGGAGGCCGCCGGGCCAGAAGACGCTCGGCGAGCAGCCTTTTGGCTTATACAGGCCGAACCGCCCGATGAAGCAATGACTGGCGAAATCGAACCGGAAGTCGACTCGGAGCGGTTAATAACTCTTTCTAAAATGGTGGATGGAGGCGAGCTCAGCTCGACGGCGGCCAGAACTGTCTTTGAGCAGCTATTGAGCACAACCGACGACCCCCGCACAATTGCACAAAAACTCAACTTGCTGCAAGTCTCGGATGAAGCAGAAGTTGAAAAAGTTGTAGTCGCAGTCATCGCCCAAAATCCTAAAGTAGTCGAAGACATCAAGGCCGGCCAGGAGAGGGCTATCGGTTTTCTGGTTGGCCAGGTAATGACTAAATCCCACGGCCAAGCCAATCCGGCCCTGGCCGAGAAACTTATTAAGAAACATCTGGGGTATAATTAACGCATGGAAACGGCAGCCAACGTTTTACTTATCATCGTTAGCTCGGTATTAGCTGTATTTCTATTACTACTAAGTATTACGTTGATTTTTTTCATTAAATTCCTGCGCAAGGCGGATAACGTGGCCGATAGCGTGGAATCGGCAGCCACCGCGTTCAGAAGGAGCGCGGCAGCCATGCCGTGGGTTCGCCTAGTAACAAATATAATCACGCGCACGCGCGGTAGAAAGGGTTAGATTATGGTCAAAGATCAGCACACTGGTAGAAAGATAGCTATCGGCGCTTTACTGGCCGGAGCCGTTGGTTACATCACCGGTATTTTAACAGCACCCAAAAGCGGCCAGGAAACCAGGGAAGATTTAGCCGAGAAAGTCTCAGAGTTAAAGGATGAAGCCGCAGAGCAGTTGCAAGACTTGCGCGATGAACTTGACGAACTTGTTAAAGACGCCAAAGATAAGACGATGGCACTAAGCGCCAAAGCCCGCGAGGAATTCAACGAAGCAGTAGTCGCAGCCAAAGATGCCAAGAACAAGTCCGGGGCCGTCTTAAAAGCCTTTAAGGCCGGCGAGGCAAAAGACCCGGAATTGAATAAAGCCATCAAACAGGCAAAACAAGCCAAAAAGAATCTGAGCAAATATTTCAAAAGCTGAAAAAGAGCGTTATAGTGGTCTAGCGGGTAGGACTGTAGTTATTTCGTCTAAAACCCTATAACCCAACCAGCCTCTCCTTTATAATTTAGGTAATGGCCAAGCCGGGGGTAAAACTTAAGCCGAGTGACTTTGTTCACTTACATAATCATACTCAGTATTCATTGCTGGATGGTCTGACTAAAGTTCCGGCATTAATGGAGCGAGTGGTTGAACTTGGCATGGAGGCGGTAGCCATGACCGATCACGGATTGATGAGCGGCGCGGTTGAATTTTATAAACACGCCAAAGACCACAATATCAAACCGATAATCGGCATGGAGGCCTATGTTGCTCCGCGTTCTCACAAGGACAAGGACCCGGCGTATGACCGGGCAGCTTATCACCTGACAATGCTAGCTAGCAATAATGCCGGCTACCAGAACCTCATGCGTCTGTCTTCAATCGCTAACTTAGCGGGGTTTTATTATCGTCCGAGAGTAGATAAAGAACTGATTGAAAAGTATAACGAAGGCCTTATTGTCCTTTCCGGCTGCCTGCAGGGCGAACTCGGCAACGCACTCAGATCCGGCCGGCTGGAGCAGGCTAAAAAAGTTGCCAGCTGGTATAAAAAGATTTTTGGCGATCGATATTATCTTGAGCTGCAAGACCACGGACACGCTGAGCACCCGAATGTTTGGGATGAACAGACCAGAGTCAACCAGGACCTTCTCAAACTAAGTAGCGAACTCAACATACCGGCTGTCGTTACTTGCGATTCACACTATCTAATGCAGGAGGATCAGGAAGCTCACGAGGTACTTCTTTGTATTCAAACCGGAGCATTTTTAGAAGACACTGAGCGCATGAGCCTGAAAGACTTTCAGTTACAGGTGGCCGACCCCAAAGACATTATCAGAAGATGGAATAGGCAGCACCCAGAGTTGTTACAAAATACACGTGAGATTGCTGAGCGCTGCGGCGTTGAGTTAGAGCTTGGCAAAATCCTAATCCCACAGTTTCCAACACCCAGGGGTGAAACCGAGCGTAGCCTATTGGAAAAAGAGGTCTGGCGGGGTCTGGCGTGGCGTTACGGCGGCGTCTCACGTACAAAGGCCAATAAGCTGACAGTTACGGATGCCAAGAAGACTTTAAGGGGGGAGGTCATTGACCGAGCGAAATATGAGCTAGGAGTAGTCAATAGCATGGATTTTAATGGCTATTTTCTAATCGTGGCTGATTTTATTAATTGGGGGAAAGATCATGGAATAGTGTTCGGACCTGGCCGCGGTAGCGCCGCCAGCTCGATAATGGCCTACGGCTTGCGTATTACTGAGATCGAGCCACTAAAATACGACCTGCTCTTTGAACGTTTTCTTAACCCCGATCGCATCAGCATGCCCGATATGGATATCGACATCCAAGACAACAGGCGTGATGAGGTTATAAATTATTGTATTGAAAAGTATGGCCGCGACAGGGTAGCCAACATTGTGACATTCGGACAGATGGCAGCACGCAACTCCGTAAGAGATGTCGCCCGGGTACTGCGGGTGCCGTATGCCGAGGCTGATAGATTAGCCAAAATGATTCCGCCACCTGTTCAGGGCAGGCACACAGCCTTGGCTCAACACCTGAAGCAGGTACCCGATTTGAAGCGGGAGTACGCTGAGAACGGAAGAGCCAGACAGGTTTTTGATTTGGCTATGCGGCTTGAGGGCACTATTCGCAGCCACGGCGTTCATGCCGCCGGAGTGGTAATTGCACCTGATGAAATTGTTAATTTTGTGCCGCTCGAAGTGGCTCAGAGCGGAGCCATCGCTACCCAGTACTCGATGTTCCCGATAGAAGATCTAGGGCTCCTTAAGATGGACTTCTTGGGTTTGTCTAACCTGACAATCATTAAAAATACACTACGCATAGTTAAGAAGGTCTACGGCAAAAACATTGATATCGGTGAGATTCCACTTGACGATAAAAAAACCTTTGAGTTGCTGCAAAAAGGTGAAACGACCGGTGTTTTTCAACTTGAATCAGCCGGTATGAAGCGGTATCTGAAACAGCTCAAACCGACCGTTTTTGAAGATATCATCGCCATGGTTGCACTCTACCGCCCCGGTCCGATGCAATGGATTGAAGATTTTATCGCTCGTAAGCATGGGCAGCGCCAAATCGAATATCTCCACCCGGCCATGAAGTCGGCCCTCGAAAATACCTATGGGGTGATTGTCTACCAAGAACAAGTGATGCAGATAAGCATGGAGATGTGCGGATTCTCTGGTGGCCATGCTGATACACTACGCTATGCCATAGGCAAGAAAAATCCAATCGTCATGGCTAAGCTGAAGAAGGATTTCATTGAAGGGGGAATTAAAACCGTCGGCGCTGACCGTAAGATGATGGAGCGTTTCTGGCGCCAGCTAGAGGAGTTTGCCGCTTATTGCTTTAATAAGGTTCATTCCGCCTGCTATGGCCTGATTGCCTACCAAACCGCTTATCTCAAAGCTCATTATCCAGCGGCCTTTATGGCAGCGCTGATGACCAGTGATTATGACAATATCGACCGATTGGCTATTGAAATTACCGAATGCAAGCACATGGGCATTGAAGTTCTGCCGCCGGATATAAACGAATCATTCCACGAATTCGCTGTTGTGCCGGGTAAAAATCAGATACGATTCGGACTGGATGCCATAAAGAACGTCGGGCACGGCACGGTCGAGGAAATTCTGCTGGCCCGTGAAAAATTAGGTGGCAAATTCAAATCAATCGAGGATTTCAGCCGGCACGTCAACGCCCATATTGTTAATCGCAAGGCTTTGGAGAGCCTGATTAAATCGGGCACAATTGATTCGCTTGGAGACCGCAGCCGGTTACTTAACAATGTCGAGAACATCTTAAGTCTGGCACAGAGGCTAGGCAAAGAGACTTTGAGCGGGCAAGTTGATTTGTTCGGTGGTGGCGGCGATGACTCCGCGACTTCGCTCAAAATGCGCTGGGACGAAGAGGCCGTTCCATATTCTCAAAACATTCAGTTGTCATGGGAGCGCGAACTTCTCGGTTTATATCTAAGCCAGCACCCGCTCGATGACTACGCAGACGTGCTCGACCAGCAGGCCAAACCAATTGGCAGTTTAGAAGCCGAAATGGACGGGCGTGAAGTGACAGTGGGCGGTTCAATTACCAGTACCCGCGAGATAACTACTAAGAATGGTTCAAAGATGGCTTTTGCTAAAATTGCTGATTTAAGCGGCGAGATAGAATTGATAGTTTTCCCGAGATTCTATGAAGCCAAGCCGCATTTATGGATAAGAGATAATGTCGTACTGGCCAAGGGCAGGCTAACTACACGTGATAGGGACAACTCAGAGACCGATGATTGGAAAGTGATTGTCGAAGAAGCCCGAATCCTTACGCCCGAAGACGCCGCCAAAGGCACCGACTCTAAGGGTGATAACAATGATTCTACCCAGCGCCTATTCATTAGACTAGAAAACAGCTCGGACCAGCCACTGCTTATGAACCTGAAGGATAAGCTGGATAGTTTCCAAGGTGATACCGAGGTGGTCATTGTTACTGGCAACCCTGAAGCCAAGCAGGCTATTAAATTACCCCAAACTATCAGCGTCAACGAGGAGAGTCTGCGTGCTTTAGCGGCTATTTTCGGCCCCACCAACATAGTCGTGAAGTAGGTCTGGATAAGCCACCGGTGCAGCCGGCTCAGCTGGCTGGCAGGGTGGCGGTGCGAGTGAGGCTATTGGATAAATCCGGCGGTTTGTGTCAGTAAGTAGGATAGCGCCGCGATGATTAGCAGGCCTAAGTCTAGAATCGGGTGCCTAATTGCAAAACGCTCGCTTTTAAATAAAGCCCGGCGGACCGCTAGCGCATGTCGGCCCAGCCATATAGCAATGGCGGCGACCGCTCCTAAAAGCGCAAATGTGGTGGCGAATTTAGCCACTGGGAAGCTAGCTAAGACAAGCTGTAACCTTGAGGATTTACCAGCCAGTTGAGATGAATTGATGTTCGTATCGGTGTTTGGTGACGCTGTAGCAGCCTCATTCTTGGGTTCGGTAACTTCGGCCGGCGCTGATGATGGCGGTTGTATTGTTATATCCGGTGATGTTGGTGCCGGCGCTGTTGACTTAACTGACGCTGATGGCGGTGGGGTGGAATTGTTTGACGATTGGCTTGATAGGACCTGCGGCTTACCATAAAAAGCCACAACAATCGTCATCGGCCCACCACCAGCTGAAGTGTAGTTTGGATTGCTGGCCCAGCCGAAGCCAACCTCCAAAAAGGCCGAATCAAGCATATTGTCTCGATGAGGCGGCGAACCCATCCAACCGTTAATAGCCGATTGCTCATCACTAAAACCGGCGGCCAGGTTCTCGCCGAGTTTCTGGTAGCTATATCCTTGGGCAGTAACGAACGTCCAAGGGGGGTTGCCTTCGGGTGTGTTGTGGCTCCAGTAATTACGGCTGGCCATATCGTCAGCTTTGGCCTGAGCGGCAGCCGCCAGCTTGCTGTTTATTTGTAGCGATGCTACACCGTTTTGGGCCCTGGCGCTGTTTGTACTGCCTTGAAGTCCACCGCTGCTCATACTGGTGGCGTAGGCCAGAACCCGGCCGCCTGGTTGATGAATCAATGCCGAAAAGACACCGGCCTGCGAGCTAAACGACAGCAGAACACCAATTATCAGAACCACCGGTAGGTACGGCCAATAAACTCTTCTAAAAGCCTTATCGCTTATCCCTTTTGGTTTACGGGGTGAGCGATGGCCGGTTTTATATGAGCGCATTTTTATTTTGGCGGTCATTCAGCTTACGATTATACCATCGTAAATAGTATAGCGCTACAGCGGCTGCCACAGCCACGTTAAAGGACTCTTTTTTTCCTAGCATCGGTATCGACAGATGAATTTCAGCGGCATTCAATATGCTTTGCTCAATGCCGGCGATTTCGCTACCGACAATCAAGGCCATGTCGTTAGTGGGACTGAAATTTGGCAAAGCTACGGCCTTGTCGGTTTGTTCCAGAGCCGCCAATGAAAATCCCTCTTTTTTCAGTTTGGCTAGCAGTTTTATGACATCTGAACGGTGCTGCCAATTAAGTTTTTTTTAGGCCCCCAAAGCGGTTTTGGCTATCTGATCCGCCGCTCGTTTAGCCACATGCGGCATCCTTTTATCATCGCTTGTTTGCGGATGCGGCGTAAAGCCGGTCAGGTAAACCCTCTCCACACCAAAACCGTCGGCGCTGCGTAGAATTGAGCCGACATTGTGGGCCGAGCGTACGTTATGCGCTATTAAAACTATGCGGAGCATAGCTTTAGCTTATAGCTAATAGTTTTTGGCTCATAGCTTAATCATTTCGGCTATCGGCTGTCAGCTAACGGCTTTCAGCTCATTAAAGGCTATGCTTTAATGGTTGTATGAATCAGGGTGGGCGTCGTGACGAAGAAATAATGGCGCAGCGCCGAGCGCAAGTTCTCGGCTTAAACTACATTGACACCTCGCAACTGCAAAAACAGCTTTATAAGACTATCCTGGCTGTGCCTGAGCTCTACAGCCTGCGGGTTGTGCCATTGATGGCCGATGAGCACAATATCCACTTCGGCATCATCACCACCACCCCACAGCAGACAATAAATCAACTCAGGGGCCGGTTCACTGATTACATAACCAAGTTCTCGCTTATATCTGACGCCGGTTTCCGCGAATACATGCAGCTTTATGACCCGCCAAAACAGGTTGAATACCACGATATAACAATTGCCGAAGCTGGCCGTCAGAACATAATCGACACGGTCAGCAAAACTCTAGTAGAAGTGCGGCCAGATGACATGCTGGCATACCTGGTCCAGCAGGCTTACAAGCTCAAAGCCAGCGACATCCATCTGGAAACTCAAAAAGATAACATCAGAGTCCGCCTCCGCATCGACGGTGTGCTGCACCCAATAGCATTTGTTGGTCACGAAAAGTACCGTCACCTAACGGCGGCTATAGCCAGCGCGGCTAATGTTTCAACTAACGCCGACGACGCCCAACAAGGGCACATCAGTCGGCAATACAAAATGGCCACTGGCGAAGAAGTAGCACTCAACCTGCGTGTCGAAACCGTTCCGACCGTTTATGGCATGGACATCGTTATGCGCCTTTTCAACCTCAGACTTGAACTTTTCAAACTCGAGAACCTTAGCCTAAGCGCTCCAGAGATGGCGGCCGTTCAAGATATTATTAAGCGCCCAACTGGTATGGTTATCGTCGTCGGTCCGACCGGCTCGGGAAAAACCACCACACTTTACTCGATTTTAAATACGCTTAATACCCCGGAGCGAAAAATCATAACTTTGGAGGATCCAGTTGAGTACAACATGCCAGGAGTGGTCCAAATTCCGGTGCACGGCGCGTTGGAAGCCGAAAGTTTTGCCGAGAAGCTGCGGGCGGTACTTAGGCTCGACCCCGATGTAGTAATGGTTGGCGAAATTCGCGACAAGGATACCGCCAAAACGGCTCTGCAAGGCGCACTAACAGGGCATCTGGTGCTGACGACTTTCCACGCCGGCAGTGCGGCGGCGGCTTTATCAAGGATGCTGGACATGGTCGGCATCAACCCGTTGTTTGCCAGTGCTATGAGACTAGTTATGGCCCAAAGGCTAGTTAGGCGGTTGGACGACGCCACCAAGCAACCCTACCAACCCGATGAAAACCTCAAAAAACATTTGCTCACAGTCATAGACCGGCTGCCGTCTCAAGTGCAAAGGCCGAACTTGCAAAACCCTACTCTCTACAATGCCGGTAGCTCAGCTGATAACCCGTTTGGTTATTCCGGCGTATTGCCTATTCGTGAGCAGCTTCTAATGACACCCGGAGTACAGGAATTATTACGGCGACCACCGAATGAGGTAACAACCGAAATGCTTGAGGCACAGGCCGTCAGAGATGGTATGCAAACGATGGAACAGGACGGTGTCCTAAAAGCCCTTGCTGGCCTGACGACCATCGAAGAAGTCTACAGAGTTGTCGGTTAAGAAGTTATAGTGTAAAATTCACTGGTCTATGGAGAGTGTGATAGAGAAAATTAATGCCCAGTATAAGAAGAAGGCCGTTGTTGATGTACGCAGCGGCGATACAGTTAAAGTTTCGCAAAAAATCAAAGAGCGCGGCAAAGAGCGCATCCAGGTTTTCGAGGGCTTAGTTATTAGAACATCTCGTAAAAACAGCCACACTTCAAATTTCACTGTGCGGCGTATTGCTAGCGGCATCGGCGTTGAAAAAACCTTCTTTATCCACTCACCGAACGTCTTGAAAGTCGAGGTCACCAAGCGCGCAAAAGTCCGACGCAACTATTTGACGTATATGCGCCAGTTGACAGGTAAAAGCGCTCGCTTAATGGGTGTTGATTTTGATAAAGAGAAAGTTAATATTATTCATGACGAAGAAGCTGAGGCTGAAGCCGAGAAGCTGAAAGAGGCGGCAGAGAAAGCCCACGAAGAAAAAGAGGCCAAAAAAGCCGAAAAGCAGGCCCAAGAAGAAGCCAAAGCTGAAGAAGCGCTCGTCAAACACGAAGAAAAAGCTACAGAAGCCAAAACAGAAGATAAATAGCTATCTCTTCTGCATTGCTACCTTGTGTGGTAATAAGTCGAGACTGCGGTAAAGTTCCTGAACTTGGAATCCTCCTTGAGGCGTGTGATAAGTTGGACCGCTGCCATTTATAAGAATGACCTCAGGAATAGATTCCCCAAGCCTTGGCTTTACTATCTCGAAATGGTTGATTACAAGAGGAATATCCGACTCCGAAATTTCGTGAGGAGAGGTGTATTCATAAAACCCGTCTGACCTAACTATTTCGCGTTCAACAGGAAACGAAGGCAGTACTATGATACGAGCCCTATTTAAGGAGCTCCATCTAATGTTCAGGTGTTCATCGTCTACGTTAAGAAGACTGTTCCTAATTTTTGCCAGGCCTTCAGCTAGCCTTTTCCCTCTTTCGAAATCTTTCATGTCCGGCTCTTCGACGTCTTCGATTTCGACGAAATAGCTCCAACGTCTTTCTTCTTGGGAAACTCTTGGCATTTGTTAAATAGTAGTTTGTAAGAATATGGTTTGCAAGCATAGTCAATTTGAAAGGATATCACCCTAGATTCTTAATTCTAAATTCTATATTCTGTTTCATATGGTTGGGGTAGACGAGGTAGGTAGAGGTTGTTTAGCTGGGCCGATTTTAGTGGTGGCAGCCAGAGCAAAGAAGCAGCTGCCCAACGGCCTGCGCGATTCAAAGCTATTAAGTCGCAAACAGAGAGATGTAATACTTAACAAGTTAAGTATTACATGTGAGTTTGGTGAAGGCTGGATAAAAGCAGTCGAGATTGACAGATATGGATTAGCCAAGGCTTTGAAGCTTGGAATTAAGCGAGCCCTAAATGGTATCGAGGCTCAAGAAGACGAAGAAATTATTATGGACGGCAAAGTAAATTACATGCCAAAGAAGTTTAAAAAAACCAGTTGTCTAGTTGATGCTGACAATTTAGTGCCTATCGTCTCAGCTGCTAGTATTTATGCCAAGGTCACAAGGGATAATTTCATGATTGAGCTTGCCAAAAGACACCCGTCTTATAAGTTCGAAAACCATGTCGGCTATGGTACGGCCCAGCACCTAAAAGCCATTAACTCATTCGGCATAATAAAATTCGTGCATCGGGCGTCTTACTCTCCGGTATCAAAGTTGATCAATCAAGCAGGATGAAAACAACCACAACAGGTCGCCAAGCGGAAGCCGCGGTGGCCGAATATCTAGTGGCAAACGGCTATAAAATTTTGGCTAAAAACTGGCGGACACGATGGTGCGAAATAGACCTCATCGTCCAAAAAGCTAAAACTATCCATTTTATAGAAGTCAAGTACCGATTCTCTGAGTCGCATGGCTCCGGATTTGAATACATTACGCCAAAAAAACTTAGACAGCTTCAGTTCGCTGCCCATTTCTGGGCCGCTCAGAACGACTGGGAAGGAGACTACCGACTTGTCGTCGCCGAAGTCACCGGCTCCGGTTTCGAAAATATCCAAATCACCGAAGTCGAGTAAGCAGGCTCTACTTGCACTGCGCCCACTCTCCTTGAAGTACGTTATAACTTTGTTATAACAAAGTTATAACGTACAGGGGGATAAATGTTTGCTAGTTCATCAGTTGGGGTATAATTGGCTGATGAGTTACCGGCCGTCAGATGAGGTTCTTGAGAAGTATGCCAAAGTTTTGGTCAATTTTGCACTTTGGGGTGGCAAAGGTATTAAAAAAGGCGATTTCGTTTATTTGACCACGCCCCTGTCGGCTCTACCATTTTACCGGGCGATACGGAAGGCAGTTTTCGATCGTGGCGGGCATGTCGTCAGCCTTATAGTTGACGATATGAGCGGTTGGGACCGATATAAGTATAAAAATGCGACTGACGAGCAACTAACCTTCTTCCCGGAAAATTTTTATAAGGGGCTAGTAGCTGATATAGACCATCGAATAGCGATACTAGGCGATCATAATACACGTGAGTTGGACAGAGTCGATCCTAAGAAGATGCTTTTAGAGCAAAAAAGTAAAAAGAAGCTCATTGAATGGATAGACCGAAAAGAAAACGCCGGAAAACACACCTGGACGTTAGCACTTAACGGAACACCCGCCATGGCTAAAGAAGCCGGCTTGAGCCCAAAAGAATATTGGGACCAGATTATCAAGGCCTGTTATTTAGATTACGCCGATCCGGTGGCTAAGTGGAAGAAGGTCAGCGCCGAGGTCAATCGAGTCGCTAAGAAATTAACAGACCTGAAAATCATCAAAATTCACGTAGTCGGTCGGGACGCAGACATACGAATTAATATTGGTAAGGATCGTAAGTGGCTGGGCGGTGGCGGTCGGAATATCCCTAGTTTCGAAGTTTTCACATCGCCTGATTGGCGCGGCACCGAAGGTTGGGCACGATTTAATAATCCGGTTGCTAAATACGGCCCCAGGGTAGAAGGCATAGAACTTCATTTTAAGGCCGGTAGAGTTATTAAAGTTTCGGCCACCAGAAACGAGAAGTTCTTTAAGGAATTACTCAACACTGACAAAGGCTCATCGCAGCTGGGCGAGTTCTCGCTAACAGACAAACGTTTATCTCGAATAACAAAACCGATGGCTGAAGAGCTCTACGACGAAAACATGGGCGGTCCCTACGGTAATATGCACATAGCAGTTGGTAAATCATTCGAAGATACCTACTCAAAACATTCGTCTAATGTCTCTAAGACGGTCTTAAAAAAGCTGGGTTTTAACGATTCAGTAACACACACAGACGTGATTTCCACTACCGATCGGACGGTTACCGCAAATTTAGAGAACGGTAAAGAGTTAGTCATCTACCAAAAAGGTCAATTTACGGTTTAGCTTGATGTAGAAGCAATAGTGTGGTAACCTCCTATGAGTGTCCGACCGATTCAGGTCGGCTTTTTTCTTGAAAGGAGATAAAAAATGGAGATGGATTTCAAACAACTGGCCCAGGCAATTAAAGTCATTGCCGAAGAGAAAAATCTGCCGGAAGAGCAGGTGCAAGATATCGTGCAACAGGCCTTGGCTGCCGCTTGGCGGCGTGATTACGGCGACCGCGACCAGGAAGTCCGGGCGACCATGAATTTAAATACCGGCGAAGTTACTGTTTATCTCAGCAAAGAGGTGGTTGAGAATGTTGAAGACCCTAATATGCAGATTAGCTTGGCTGAAGCCCAAGCCGTGCGTAAAAACGCCAAAGTCGGTGAGACAGTGGAGATGATTCAAAATGTCAAAGAGTTTGGCCGCGTAGCGGCCCAGACAGCCAAGCAAGTTATTTTACAGCGATTGCGCGAAGCCGAACGCGAGATTGTTTTGAGCGAGTTTGAAGATAAAGTCGGCACAGTTGTTAACGGCATAGTCAGCCGGGTTGAGGGCCGATTGATAAGGGTTGAGCTTGGCCGTGGTCAGGGTATTATGCCAATCAGCGATCAGATTCAGGGTGAGCATTATCACCCCGGCCAACGCCTGAAGTTTTATCTGAAAGAGGTCGAGAAAAGCGTCCGTGGCCCGCAGTTGATTGTTAGCCGTGGGGCTAAAGAGTTTGTTGAACAGCTTTTCCGCGCCGAGGTGCCAGAGATGGGTGGCGATGCTGTCGAAATTAAAGCCATTGCCCGAGAAGCCGGAATCCGTTCCAAAATCGCCGTCTCCAGTAACGTGCCGGGGATTGACCCAGTGGGTACTTTCGTTGGCGGGCATGGTACCCGTATCAATGCCGTGCGTGATGAAATCGGCAGCCAGGAGATGATAGATATTGTCGTTTGGGATGATGATTTAGCGACATTTATTGCTAATGCTATGAAACCGGCCAATGTGACGCGTGTAAAAGTCGATGAAAAAAGCCGGAAAGCCACAGTAATTGTGCCGGAAGACCAACTTAGTGTAGCTATTGGTAAAGCTGGCCAAAATGTCCGATTAGCCGGTAAGTTGACTGGCTACGAGCTGGATGTCGAGGCCGAGAAAGCCGAGGGTGTTAGAGAAAAGCCCGAGGAAATCCAACCGGGAGTTGAATCCAAGCCAGTTGTCCAGCAAGTAAAAAAGAAGACCGATATGGAAAGCTCCCTGCTCGAGGCCATCGAAGAACACGGCACCGAGGGTAGCGGACAGGTTACAGGTGACAGTAAACAGAAAAAAGAAGTAAAAGACGAAAAAGAGACACAGGATTAGGCAAGGTCGTCGGAGTGGTCAAGACCTTTACTAGATTCTCGGGCTGCATCCAGTAAATCTTCGGCCATTCCCCCTGTGTCAGGTTGCTGTTCGTCGAAAACCGGAAAGACTTCGAATTCAAAACCCTTTAATTTAAGCCAGATTTCAGTGTTGCGATTATAAAACTCAACACCATGCTCGCTGACGCTCCGTATTTCAGTAGCCACGAAACCCGCCGGTTGCTCCTCAATAACATCATCATCTCGGACGGTGAAAGCCTCCGTACTTGACGGGATATCAATACTGAGCACAAAAGGTAAATTACCAAACATACTTTTCTGTATGACATTTGACCCGGCTCTTTGGGCTATCAATTCAAGCCGTTTTGCCTGTTCGGTTAGCTCGGCTGCGTGCCTAATATACTCACAGAAATCATAAGCCGCTGCTTTTTCAGCTTCGGGGATACCTCTTGAAACTTCGCCTGAATTCACATCTCAATTATCAGTCTCGACCCGAGATATAGCAAGCATAAGCCCAAGTTAGCACTCTAACTTGACGAGTGCTAATTTGTGCTACAATATCTATTAGCGATTAGCTGCTAGCTATTAGCTAACGGCTATCGGCTAACAGCTAAATTTTACGGAGTAAAATTTATTTATGATTCCAAATTCACCGGATTTTCAAGAATTTTTAAGCCATTTGACTAATAACGCGTTGCATTCATTAAAACACGCTGACGCCATTGCCCGGGCATCGGGCAGCGCTTACATTGGCACCGAGCATCTGCTGCTAGGAGTATTAGCCCAGGAGGGCTCAATGGGTTCGAAAATTTTAGAAGGAGTTGGCGTTAATTTAGACAGAGCGCGCTTGGCTCTTAATCTGACACCAAAGACTCTAGTTATTAACATGGGCGGTAAAGGTCTATCCGAAACCGCCAAGTTAACTTTGAAGATGGCTTGGGAAATCGCCCAGGAATTTAATCAGGATTACTGCGGTACAGAACACATCTTGTACAGCATTTTGAGCCAGAAGAACGCCCGGGCTACCACTCTACTGCGCGATATGGGGGTGGATATCGACCGTCTGAGCGGCGAAGTCGAACAGTTTCTTAACCGTCAGCAATACGAAGATGACAGATCCGGAGCCACCGGTCGCCGGCGGGGCAAAAGCGGGCGAAGAACTACACTCGAATTCTTTGGCACTGATATGACCGATTTGGCGCGTAAAAACAAACTAGACCCAGTAGTCGGCCGTGAAGCCCAAATCCGCCGTGTAATTACCATTCTGAACCGCCGCACCAAGAATAATCCGGTGCTCATCGGCGAACCTGGCGTTGGAAAGACAGCCATCGTTGAGGGTATTGCCCAACGCATCATCAATGAAGAAGTGCCCGATAGCCTGTTAAACAAGCGAATTATTACATTGGACTTGGCCGGTATGATTGCCGGTACTAAGTACCGCGGAGAGTTCGAAGACCGTCTCAAGAAAGTCATCGCCGAGCTCGAGAATGACAAAGAAACCATCGTTTTCGTTGACGAGCTACACCTAATCGTCGGTGCCGGCGCTGCCGAAGGCTCAATGGATGCCGGCAACATACTCAAACCGAGCCTGGCTCGTGGCAAAATCCGCTTAGTTGGTGCAACAACTACCGATGAATATACCCGCCACGTCGAAAAAGATGCGGCCTTGGAACGCCGTTTCCAGCCGGTCCAAGTGCCTGAAGCCACTCCGTCTGAGACTTTGGCTATTCTGAAGGGCTTGCGCAAATACTACGAGGAATTCCACGGCGTCAAGGTTGATGACGAAGTGCTGGATGACACCGTCCAATTCGCTCGCCGTTACATTAATGACCGCTATATGCCGGATAAGGCTATCGATTTGCTGGATGAAACAGCCGCCTACCTGCGAGTAAACAAGGGTAAGACTCCGCCCGAGCTGCGGCAGCTGCAAAAAGAACTTAAACTGGTCAATGGACGAATTGAAGACGCGGTTGATGCCGAAGATTATGAAAAAGCGGCGCGCGAAAAGCAGATTGCCAGCCAACTTAACGAAAAGATGAAAGAGCTTGAGAAGACACACAAAGCTGGTAAACCGAT
Source organism: Saccharimonadales bacterium (SeqCode) (assembly GCA_036507655.1). Taxonomy (GTDB): domain Bacteria; phylum Patescibacteriota; class Saccharimonadia; order Saccharimonadales; family UBA10212; genus 2-01-FULL-49-22. Next base: position 13,213 of record DATCIS010000019.1, on the reverse strand, counting down.
AACTTTGTCCGCAGATGATGTGGCTGAAACCGTATCACGGATGACAGGTGTTCCGGTAACCAAGGTGATTCGCGCCGAGGCGAAGTATCTTGTTAGTTTAGAGAAGAATTTGAGCAAGCACATCATCGGCCAAGATGAAGCGGTGTCTACCGTAGCCCGGGCCGTCCGCCGCTCACGCAGCGGTATCTCGTCTGAAAAAAGGCCGATTGGTTCATTTATTTTTCTTGGCCCGACGGGTGTTGGCAAGACAGAATTAGCCCGTGTGCTGGCCCGCGAGTTCTTCGGTTCGGAAGAAACGCTGGTCAAAATCGACATGAGTGAATTTAGTGAGCATCACACGGTTGCCAGGTTAGTCGGCGCACCGGCCGGGTACGTAGGTTATGACGACGGCGGCCGGCTGACGGATAAAATCCGTCATCAGCCATACAGCGTAGTGCTGTTCGACGAAATCGAGAAGGCCCACCCGGAAGTCTTCAATATTCTACTGCAAATCCTTGAAGACGGTGTTTTAAGTGATGCCAAAGGCCGTAAGATCGACTTTACGAATACAATCATTATCATGACCAGTAACCTCGGCGCCGAAAAACTGCAAAAAGAGGCCAGTTTTGGCTTCTCGGCTATTAGCGCTGCTGATCTGGACAATCTTGATGAGCTGCACGACGCTAACAAGACAAAAGTCCTGGACGAGATTAAAAGAATGATGAGGCCTGAACTACTGAACCGTATCGATAAGATAATCGTCTTCCGCGCCCTAACCAAGAAAGACGCTTTGAGGATTTTAGACTTACAGCTTGACGATCTACGCAGCCGTCTTGTCAAAAAAGGCATCGGCCTGCAGGTGAATAAAACAGCCAAAGACTATCTGCTTGAGAAAGGCTACGACGCGCATAACGGTGCCCGGCCGATGCGCCGTTTGCTACAGGAAACTCTGGAAGACGCGATTGCTGCCGGCCTGTTGGAGGATACTTTCCACAAGGGTGACGTTGTATCTGTAGCGGTTAAGAAATCACAGAAGCGAAAAGAACCTGAGCTGGCTTATTCATCCAAGAATGAATAGTCGCTCGCCATTGGTCTTTCTCCGGCCGCGTCGCCAAAGAAATGGCTGGCTCTGACATTGATATACTAGTAGGACAATCATGAGCGGATTCAGGCGGGTATTTGTAGGGTTAACAAGCCTGGTAGTCTTAGCGCTTCTGATATTTGGCCTGTTTAATCTGCAGGCCATAGAGGATTGGCTGAGGCTCAGAAATTACACCCCGCCACCAGAAATAACGGCTATTGCCAAAGCTGATACTATGACAGATGATGCCGAGCACATATTTTATGTCACTCATCCTGATTTAATCGAAGAAGCCGCCGCTTTCCGTCAAGCCTGTCCGAGCTTTGAGCGAACGATTGTGCTTGGTTGTTACCACTCAAGCTTTAGCAGCGTGATTTATATCTATAACGTTCAGGACACGAGGCTCAGCGGCGTGGTCGAGGTCACCGCGGCACATGAAATGCTGCACGCTGCTTACGATCGCCTTAATCAGAGCGAGAAGCAACGTATTAACGGGCTCTTGAATGATTTTTATACCAACAACCTTAATGATAAAAGAGTTCTCGAGACCATCGATACCTATAAACAGACCGAACCAGACGAACTACTAAATGAGATGCATTCAATCTTTGCAACTGAGATAGGCGTGCTAAATACCGAGCTTGAGACATATTACCAGCGCTATTTCACTAACCGCTCGGCGGTTGTAGCTTTTGCCAGTAAATATGCTGACGAATTCTCCAGTCGCATAGCTAAGATCAAGGATTACGAGCAGCAACTGGCTACTCTGAAGGACAAGATAGACAACCAAGAGCAGGCCTTGAGCAGCCAACTCGACCAGCTTGAAGCCGATAGAAGGCATCTGAATAGCCTGCGGGTGTCTGGGCGAGTCAATGAATATAATGCTGCCGTGACGGCTTTTAACGCGGCAGTAAACGACTATAATGCCGGTATTATCCAACTAAAAAGCGATATTGCCGAATATAACAGATTGGTTGCGCTCCATAACGAATTAGCCGCCGAATTAAGTAGTTTATACGAGTCTCTTGATACCAGTCTTTCACCGCAGTCTGCAAATTAGTCTGCTAAACTGTTGCTATGGCGAAAAGGTCTTTGGGGGTTAGGTATGTTTGTAGTAATTGTGGCGCCCTAAGTACCACCTGGACCGGCCGTTGCCGTGTTTGTAGCGAGTGGAATACGCTCCAAGAGCAAATCGAGGTTAGCACATCTACCGCTGGCACGAGCGGCAAACGGCTTAATATTGAGTCGGTTGCTCAGGCAGCGATTACCAGGACAAAGAGAATTTCTACCAAAAGTGTCGATGTTGATGATGTTTTGGGTGGTGGGCTGGTGGCCGGTAGCGTTAATCTGTTGGCCGGACAGCCGGGAATGGGCAAAAGTACGCTTCTGCTGCAGATCGCCAATAATATTGCCGATGAGCAAAAAGTCTTATACGTTAGCGGTGAAGAGTCTGGCCAGCAGATAGCTCTACGCGCCGACAGGCTAGGAACAAAGGCCGAAACACTTCAGTTAGCTGTTTCGACGGTTACGAACGATATCGCTACCACCATAGCTTCCGATGATTTCGACGTAGTAATTATTGATTCTGTCCAGTCAATAGCCGTTAACGAGATTGCATCGGCCGCCGGCACCATCAGCCAGGTTACAAATAGTACGCAGCTTTTGAGCGCGGCTGCCAAATCTACGAACACGGCTCTGGTCTTGGTCGGTCACGTCACGAAAGAGGGCTCGATTGCCGGTCCTAAAGTGCTCGAACACATCGTAGATGTGGTATTACAGCTCGAGGGTGATCGTTACGGCGGGTTCAAAATTCTCAGGGCGGTTAAAAACCGCTACGGCGCCACAACCGAAGCTGGAATTTTTGAGATGACAGATAAAGGCATACAGGCGGTTAGCAACCCCTCAGAGGCGCTCTTGGCCGAGCGCCAGGCCAGTGATGGCTCGGTAGTTCATGCCACCATGGAAGGCAGCCGGCCGCTGTTGGTGGAGGTCCAAGCGCTGGTAAATCGGACAAATTATGGCTACCCCAAGCGTACAGCCAGTGGCATTGACATAAATCGCGTGAACTTGCTGATTGCCATGCTTGAGCGGCGCACCAAACTCAAACTTGCCGACCGCGATATTTATGTCAACATCGTCGGTGGGATCCGGCTGACTGAGCCGGCGGCTGATTTGGCGGTGTGTATGGCGATTGCCAGCGCGGCTAAAGGCATGCAACTAAAGAAGAACGCCGTGGTTTTTGGCGAAGTCGGGCTTTCAGGCGAAGTGCGGCACGTCCCTTTTTTGGAAAAGCGCTTAGCAGAAGCCAAAAAGCTCGGATTTGAAGCGGCTATCGGCCCGGTTATGCGATCAGGTAATCCCACGACTCGCACCGCTCGCTCGAGACAGGGAAAACCGGCCTTTCTATTGCCAGTTGCAGATGTTCGCAGCGCCCTGAATACATTCTTAGAGAAGGACTAAAGATATTTATTAGTTTTGCACAGTAGCGTTATCCGTCGCACCTGCACTATCTTTGACATACACCTGGGTGCCAACGGGGGCTAGTGCTAATGTGCTTTGGCAGTCATGCCCACTGCTAGAGCACAAGACAAGATTATCGCTGCTTCGATAGACCGTATATGAGCCTGTTCCGCCAGACCACTCGAATTTAACGTTCGCAGCGCCTTGTTTTTTCGCCAAATCAAAGTTTAACGAATCGCCACCACCTCCAGTGAAGTTGACTTCTACGGCATTACTCGTGGCGTCATAAAGCACGCTGTCTATAATCTGTGCCGTCACAGAGGCGCTTCCTCCCGACGTTGCGTTATAGGTTACTGAAATAGTGTCGGCCGGATCTGCAACCGGTTGTGAGCTAACAAGCTGACCATTGACGTAGAAGTTAACTACTCCTGGATACTGAGGGTAATTGGATGAATTAAATGGATGCGTACCGGCTTGCACGAAAGCCGTGAAAGTGCAATTACTACAGTTGGTATCGTCTACGGTCAAAGTAATGCTTGGGCGCGTGTCACCGCAACTGTGGACATCATCAGACGTTCCAGTTGTAGCGGTTGAAGTGGTTGAACCGGCACCAGGCGGATAGAAGGGGTCGACCGAGAAAGCATTTGGCGCTGAACTGCCACCAAGAGTTTGTTTCGCTAGAGAAGGGGTACAGTTAGTGGCTATCTTGCCGGATACCTTATCCAAAGTAACGTTCTGGCTGGTTGCCCCCTTTGGTTTATACCACGACGGAAATAGGTCGGTAGACGGGCTAGGCTCAATCGAACCGTTTCCGACGTGAGTACGTACAACATAGGCCGGCGAGTGTTGGATGCCGGCTGGCTCCTTCCAGTTTTCAGCTTTTGCGCCGGAGGCGTCCAGAGCGGCTAACATAAAATCGCGCGTTAGGGGCTGTGTGAGATTCTCCATAAACGTCGTTAGGCGCTTGTTGCGGGTATGATGGCCAACCCAACTACCGACCGCATATTTGGTATTCCAGCCCATCATCAGGCCGTCAAAGCCGTTGTTAGTAGTGCCAGTCTTGATAGCGGTCTTCCAACCTTTATAGTTATGCCATTTCCTACCACCCGATAGGTAGCTAGCCCTAGGGTCAGACGCTATATCGCTAACAATGTAACCGGCTTCGGGTCGGACAGCTTGCTTAACGCCTTCATCTCCTGCTTTGAGCTGCTTCCATTCATAAAGCGGTTTGGTTTCGCTCTTGGAATCGTAGATTTTTAAGATGTATGTCTGTGGTAGGGCTAATCCCAGACGACTGATAGAGGCTACACCGTGAGTATGCTGGTCGAGATGGACATAAGCGCCATCACCGATGGCAGACGCACCGTAGCACTGAGTCTCATCGGCTTTAGTAGCGGTATTAGTATCTACTCCGGGCTTGTAGCACTTATATGCCCCGGGTGTAGCCATCAAGTCGTTAGCCGTGCTTATCGTTTTGTTAATTGAAGCGGTTTCATTACCTGGTACGACTGACAACATGGCTTTCACCGCTGGTACGTTACGCGAACCCCCCAAGGCGTAACGCAGAGATTCGGCTCCTGGGTATTTGAAATCATAATTCCACAAACAGTTACCGCCACTAGGCGGGCCTTTTCCAAAGGACGGTTTGGTCTTGTTTGTGCAGGGGTACCCCGGTAGAGGCTGCTGAACGTCGTATAAGACCGAACCAGCACCGGCATTATTGTTTTCTATCAATGAAACATAGTCGTACGGCTTAAAAGAGGAGCCAGGTGAGACGTTCCACTGAGCATAGTTAATCTTGCCGAACTCCGGATTGTCAAAATCGTTGCCGCCTACTAGTGCTACAACCTGACCAGTTTTGACTTCTTCAGCTACCAGCGCCTGGGCGTCGGCACCGTAGCGTGCGGCGTTGGCTCGGTTCTTTTGAATTGTCTTTTCGGCAAGGTCCTGCAGATTTAGATCAAGGGTGGTGATGACCTTCCAGCCCCCCGGTCTATTCTTGCCGGGCCCCTGGGGAGCTCTTTTGGTAACAATCTCATTCTTGGCAGCCAGTACAAAATACGGCGCCCGGATGCCAGCGTATTTTTGTTGTTGTGGCTGAACAGTCGCTAGGACATCAACTTTTTTAGCTTCATCGGCTTGTTTCTTGTCAATCATGCCCAGATTAACCATTTGGTCCAGTACGTAGTTATAACGGCCAATAAAGGCCTCTCGGTTAAAGTATTCTCCACTGTAGGGTGAATACAAAGTAGGTGATTTAGGAATCGTCGCTAGGAAAGCCGCTTCAGCCAAGGTCAGATCCTTGGCGCTTTTATGGAAATAGTCAGCGGCTGCCACCTGAACTCCATAGTCTATGCCTCCATAAGGCGCAGCATTGAGATAGCCGGTCAGAATCTCTTCCTTGGTGTAGGTTCTTTCAAGCTCAACTGCCAAAATTAGCTCTTTTACCTTACGAGTGAATGTCCGTTGCTGTGTCCAGTCTTGAGTCAACTTAACCAGCTGCTGGGTAATGGTTGAGCCCCCTTGCCGGACACCGCGGTGAAAGATATCATTGATGGCGGCTCGAGTAATGCCTCTTAAATCGAACCCTCGGTGGGTATAAAAGTCTTTATCCTCAACTGCCACAGTGGCATCTTTCATAAATTTCGATATATCTTCACCTTGTACTGGTACCCGTTTGACGGCGTTGTAATCCTGCCAAAGCAGAACTTTACCCGAGCGGTCGTAATAACTGATGCTGCCACCTAAGCTACTGCCAGATATATCTTTAATATCTGGCAAGTCTTTGCGGAAGTAGGCAAAAACCCCAAGCGTCAGCATGAAAAAGAAAAGTATAGCTATGCCGGTAATTTTCAGAGCCATTATGCCGCCATCGCGACTGAACCAATAAGCTGCTACGCGCTTCGGGTGCAAACGCCAAGCAACCCTCTTGAGCCTTGATTTGGGTAAGCCACGCAAGCGGTTGAGCTTTCGTAAAGTCTTAGCCTCTCCCATGGCTGTCCACTTTTGGCCCAGTGAGCGATTGACCTTTAGCACGCGGCCGCGACGGGTTACAATCGGCTTTCCTCGCCGTTTTGGGCGCCCGGGTCTGCCAAAACCCTTAATTTTCATCGTTGAATCTCATCTCCGTGTATCAGAGTCATTATATCAAAATGCTTCGATTAACAATCTGTTTTAAAAGGCCATAATCTGGTGCGCTATACTATTATCAAGTATTAGACGATATTCTGAGAAATACCCTATGAGCCTAAGTGAAGATTTGGCCTGGCGCGGCCTGATAAAAGACAAAACGTTTACTGATTTGAGCTGGCTTGACGAGCCTAAGTCTTTCTATCATGGCGTTGATGCTTCGGTGGATAGTTTGACCATCGGCAACCTGGCGGTTTTACTACTTGCCAGAAGATTGATCGATGGCGGCTGGAAGGCCGTTTTGCTAGTTGGTGGCGCCACTAGCCTAATTGGTGATCCCGGTGGGAAAACTGAGGAGCGCGAGCTACAACCTAGAGAAGAAATTCTACGCAACGCCGCGGCCATCAAGCAGCAAGTCTCCGGCCTTTTTGCCGGCGAACCGTTCACTCCGGCTGATAATTACGCTTGGTTTTCCGACGTAAAATACCTCGATTTTCTAAGAGAGGTTGGTAAGAGCTTTTCTATGACCGAGCTGATGCAGCGCGAGTTTGTAAGAGAACGGATGGGCGAAGGTGGCAGCGGCATCAGCTACGCTGAGTTTAGCTATTCTTTGATCCAAGGCTACGACTACTGGCAGCTGTTTAAAAAACAAGCTGTCGAACTGCAAATTGGTGGCTCTGACCAATGGGGGAATATGCTCTCCGGGGTTGCTCTTATCCGCAAGAAAGAAGGCAAAGAAGTCCAGGCATTGAGCATGCCATTGGTGGTCGATAAAGCCACCGGGCGCAAATTCGGCAAAACCGAGGCCGGAGCTGTTTGGCTCGACGCCCAAAAGACCAGCCCAACGCAGTTTTACCAGTTCTGGATTAACAGTGGCGACGCCGATGTCGAGAATTCTCTGAAGGTTTTCACGCTGCTACCGAAAGAGCAGATAGAAGATGTGATGAACGAACACAATGCAGACCCAGCCCAAAGAAAAGCCCAAAAAACTCTGGCCGAGGAAGTAACGAAACTCGTCCACGGTTCAGCCGGCAAAACGGCCAACAGCGTTACGAAATACTTGACTAGTCAAGTATCTATGACCGAAGCTTCCGAAGAGGAGTTGGCAGAAATCAGAAAAGAGATTCCCTCAGCCAAAGCACGAGACGTCGGTAGTATTATTGATGCTTTAGTCAAAACTGGACTGGTTAAATCAAATTCAATAGCTAGGACGGTATTGGTTAACGGCGGTATTTATATAAATGGCAAACAGGTCACACGCGATACTTTCGAGCCAAATGATTTTCAAAACGGCCGTCTGCTTTTGCGCCGCGGCAAAGCCTACAGGGACTCTGCCCTGGTAGAGTTAGAATAGATGGCTCAAACTAAGAAAACTATTCGTAGAGCGGACCAGTACGACGACCCGAAATACAACTACCAAGATTATTGGGCCGGACGCGAGTATGAGCATGCGGCAGAAGAGTTAGCAATCAATAGATTGCTAAAGGGGCAGCACTTTAAGCACGCGGTCGATGTCGGGGGCGGCTACGGCCGTTTGAGCAAATTGCTGACCAAATTTGCCAATAAGGTAACTTTAGCCGAACCAAGCCAACAGCAGCTTGATATTGCCAGGATATATCTAAAAGATACTCCGAATGTCGAGCGCAAGTTACTTCAAGCTGCCGACCTTAAAATACCCAAGCGCTCGGTAGATTTAGTACTAGTTGTACGGGTTTTACACCACCTTCCAGACCCACTGGCCGAATTTAAAGAAATAGCCAGAGTCTTAAAGCCTGGCGGAACTTTCGTTTTAGAGTTTGCTAACGATGCCCATTTTTTGAATCGGGTCAGATATGGAATACGTGGTAAGCGCGTTCCTCGCATACCAGTCAGTATCCAAGAAGAAGTTAAAGTTAAAGAGGGAGAGCTGCCGTTTGTTAACCACCATCCAAAGACCATTATTACAATGCTGCAAAAAGCCGGTTTTGAAGTTGAGACGGTTTTAAGCGGTTCCAACCTGCGCTCGCCGCGCGTCAAAAAAGTCCTGGGCAAAAATATCCTGCTTGGACTTGAGCGAGTCATGCAACCACTGCTGGCGCCAATCTACTTTGGTCCAAGCGTCTGGCTAAAACTCAAAAGAAAATAATATTGCTACACTTGTAGCAGTGACACTTTCGACGCCGATTACGGAGCTTAGAGGAGTAGGAGATGAGGTGGCTAAGAAGTTGGTGATTCTTGGCATCAAGAATATTGACGACTTAATTACCAATTATCCGCGGCGCTACCAAGATTATTCGAAAGTTAGATCCGTTAAGAAACTCAAACCTGGCCAGGTAACACTGGAAGCCCAAATCAGCCAAGTAACCGGCCGCTACGTGCGGCGTGGCCTGCATATCACAGAGGCCATCGCGACCGACGAAACCGGCAGCGTCCGGCTGATTTGGTTCAACCAACCATATCGCGGCGGCGCGATTAAGAAAAACCAGCCGTATTATATCTCCGGTGAGTATGCCCTGCGGCGCAGCCGGTTCAGCATTACCAACCCCTCAGTTGAGTTGGTCAGCGCTTTTCCGGTCAACACAGCTCGCATCATACCGATTTATCGTGAGACCAAAGGACTGAAGTCATTCACCGTTCGTAAACTGATCCGTCAAGCTTTTACAGATATTGGTGAGCCCGTCGAGCACCTACCGAGCTGGTTAATCAAAGAACAAAAATTAGCCCCCTACTCGGAAGCGGTTATGGAAATGCACTTCCCAAGCTCAACCCAGCAGTTGGAAAAAGCCAAGAGACGGCTGGGATTTGAAGAAGTTTTCGAACTGTCGCTCGCAGCTTTACTGAATAAGTATGAGCTTTATCGCGATAAAGCACTGGCGATTTCGTTCAATAAGGAGTTAGCTCGCGATTTTGTGGCAAAACTGCCCTTTAAACTAACAGGCGCCCAGCGCAAAGCCGTCTGGCAGGTTTACCAGGATATGGCTAAAAACCAACCGATGAATCGCTTGCTGGAAGGCGATGTCGGGTCTGGTAAAACGATTATAGCCGCAATGGCGGCACTGATGGCGCTAAAACCAGGTTTTCAAGTCGCGCTGATGGCGCCCACGGAGATTTTGGCGCGCCAGCATGCCGACAATCTTTATAAACTGCTTTCCAGAGTAAATTACCAAGGCTATGTCGGCCTGCTGATTAGCGGCTTAAAACCAAAACAAAAGACCGAGGCTCGAAAACGGATTGCGTCCGGTGAGATTGGGTTGATGATAGGCACGCACGCACTGATTGCCGAGCAAGTTGATATGCATAAACTCGGTCTGATTATCGTTGATGAACAACACCGTTTTGGCGTCGAACAGCGTAAGAAATTGCAGGCTAAAGCCGGCCATATGCCCCATGTTCTACATATGACAGCTACGCCAATTCCCCGTAGCCTGGCGCTGACACTTTATGGAGAGTTGGATATTTCCATTCTCGACGATATGCCACCCGGCCGCCAACCGATTACCACTAAAATCTGGTCGCCGAATTCTCGCAGACAACTTTATGAACAGATAGATAAAGAGCTCGAAGCCGGCAGGCAGATGTTTATCGTTTGTCCACTGATTACTGATTCGGAAACTAGCGGCGGACTTTCGGTTGAGGAAGTGTTTGAGCGAATAAGTCAGAAAGATTTCAAGCATCGCCGGATCGGATTGCTGCACGGACGGCTGAAATCAGATGAAAAGGATTCAGTCATGCAGAAATTTTTAAACCATGAATACGACATCTTAGTTAGTACGACAGTTATCGAAGTAGGGGTTGATGTGCCAAATGCCTCAGTTATGATGGTCGAAGGGGCGGAGAGATTCGGATTAGCGCAAATTCATCAGCTGCGCGGCCGTGTCGGCCGAGCAGAACACCAAAGCTACTGCTACTTGATTCCAGGCGACAGCCAGGACCCTGGTCCGAGGCTTAAGGCGCTCGAAACTATGAGTGACGGCTTCAAATTGGCTGAGCTTGATTTACGAATGCGCGGGCCAGGGGCAATTTACGGTACCATGCAGCACGGCGCGCTTGATTTACGAGTCGCCAACTTAACAGACATAAAACTAATCGCTGCGGCTCGTAATGCCGCCCAGAAATTCATCGAAAAGGGTGAAAATATCGAAAAATACCCGCACCTTGCCGAGCGCGTGGTTACTTTAAGAGCTGTAACTAGCTTAAACTAGGACAGAGGGCACAGGAAGTAGAACATATGATGCTGTACCCTAAATCCTAAGTCCTATATCCTACTGATATGAGAATAATTGCAGGTAAATTGGGAGGCAGGCAATTCCAATCGCCGCCTGGACATAAGATCCATCCGATGAGCGATAAGATGCGCGGCGCGTTGTTCAATGTTCTGGGCGATGTCCAAGGACTAACGGTGCTTGATGCATTTGCTGGCAGTGGTGCCTTAACCTTTGAGGCTATCAGTCGTGGAGCAGCTAAAGCGACTGCGATTGACATCGATAAAAACGCGCACAATCAAATCCAAAAAAATATAAAAGCTTTACAGATTGAAAATGAAGTCAAAGCCATCAGGGCGAACGCCGTTAGCTGGAGCGATAATAATCACGGCGCTAAATTCGATTTAGTGCTGCTTGACCCGCCATACGACGATTTATCGCACGAACTTTTAGCAAAGCTCACTAAACATGCCGAATCTCAAGGATTGATTGCTCTGTCTTATCCTGGAAGCAAACAGCCACCGACATTTAGCGGGTTTGACCTCATAACCGCCAAACTCTACGGCGACTCCCAACTGGTCTTTTACCGCAAAAAAGAGTAAAATAACCCCTGTTCGGGCGAGTGGTGGAATGGTAGACACGCTAGGTTTAGGACCTAGTGGGAGCAATCCCGTGAAGGTTCAAGTCCTTTCTCGCCCACCAGGATTATGCTGAAAGTTTTTTGAGTTCTTGGTAACGGAGGGCCGGGGCGACTGTATAAATTGCGCCTAAGACGAAAGCAATCAACGGGCCGAAAATTGGTAAGACGTTTGTTATAGATAAAAGAATAGTAACCAAAATAACGCTGTAGATGGGCCAAGCGTAACCTCTTGTCATCCGCCAGCTTCGTCTAAAGGCTCCTTCGATCGTGGTTTTTTGGTCAATCAGCACGAATGGTACAAAGAATAGACGCCAAATCAGGATTACCCCTGGAATAATGAGCGCAATGAAACCAGCTATTAGCGCCAGAGCGACCAAGACGAATGCCCCTATCAGCTTCAGCCATAACCATCTATCCACCAACTCACGCCAAAGCCCACCGATTGTAATTTTTTGGCCTTGAGCGGCTCTTAAGACGGCGATAGTCAGCAATAAATAAGCTAGGGCATACAAAATGCTGATAAAGAACATAAAACCGCCGGCGGCAAATACGCCGGTATCTACATTGCTGCCGAAGCCACGGTTGATTAAGAACACCTTCCAATCTCGCGATGGCTCGTCTTGCACATACCGTCCGAGCGTCTCCCACATTGCCAGCAACGCGCCGACCGAAAACAGTAATATGAATACTTCGAAGTTACGCTTTATAATCTGGTAACTCTGGCCGAAAAGCTCAAAGGCACCGACTAAGTGCAAAGGTGAGCCGCGCCTCGGTCTATTTTTCGCCATACTGATGTTAAAATACCACCATGGCTCTCTCAACTCAACCGTACAAGGGGGCGCGTGATTTTTATCCTGAAGATAAGCGCATCCAGAAGTATATGTTTGGCGTGCTACGACGAGTATCTGAGAATTTTGGATATCAGGAGTACGACGCCCCGATTGTCGAACCGATTGAGATATATATGAGCAAGACGAGCGAAGAAATCGTCGTTGAGCAGACATTTGTTTTTACAGACCGCGGCGGCCGCACAGTTACGCTTAGACCCGAGATGACGCCATCAGTTAGCCGTATGGTGGCCGGTAAACGGCAAGAATTGTCGTACCCGGCTCGCTGGTATAGCCTACCCAACCTTTGGCGTTATGAGCGTCCTCAAAGTGGCCGGTTACGCGAGCACTGGCAGTTAAACGTTGATATTTTCGGAGTGGCAGGCATTGAGGCTGACCACGAGGTTATATTAATGGCCGACAAAATTTTGAAAGAATTCGGCGCCAAGCCCGATAGTTACACTATAAGACTCAACAGCCGCCAGTTACTCAATTGGTTCTTGCTGGAGAACTTCCACTTCGACCAATCGCAGATCCAGCCACTCTCCCGCCTGATAGATAAACTTGATAAGATTTCCGAGAAAGAATTTAAGTCTTCTGCTGGCGCTCTACTGAGCCCGGCACAACAGCAGGCAGATGTCATTTCACAACTTCTCGATCTGCTAAAAGTCCAAACACTTGGCGAATTACCTCTTGTCGTACAGCAACACCCGGCTGCTAAGCAACTGCAGCACCTGATGAGTTTACTGATTGCTAGTGGTGTCCAAAGCGCAGTTTTTGATCCATCTTTGATGCGTGGATTTGACTACTACACCGACATCGTCTTTGAAGTCTTCGACAACAACCCCGAGAATGGCCGCTCGATATTCGGCGGTTGACGCTACGATGCGCTAGTAGGTGCTTTTGGCGTCGAACC